>CAZFYD010000013.1:3589-35434 GCA_964523315.1 uncultured Acetatifactor sp. | reverse complement strand
TCTCCTTCATTGAAATACTGCACCCAGTCCTCGTCCACCATGCGAACCGCATCCCCGGGCAGAGCACAAATGCTTTCTTTCTGAAAAAAATCCGGATGAAGGCTATTAAACAGTTCCGTATAATTCATTTGTTCGTCTCCTCATGTTCATGAACATTATAACACAAAATAATAGGCTGTGGGGAACTAATTGAACTTGGTATTTGAAAATTAAATAACGTTCCCATTGGTGGGGTTAGAAACAGAAGAGATGAAAGAGTACTTTATGGACATGGTAGGTAAAGATATGTCTCTGGTAAAAGCTGCAGAGCATGATATAAAAAATTAGAGCTTAGATAAAGCCATGGAAAGAGGAACCCAAAATCCTTGTTATCACCTTCTACTCCTCCAGGAGGCGTACTGCTTCTATCAGATATCCATAAGCCTCCAGCTTATGCTTTTTTATATAGGACAGTTTCTTATATCTGCTCCCCGCCATGGTTTCAGCTATGTATCTCTTCGGATTATCTATTTTTTTAAATGGTTTTCTCTTTAATACACAGGCCGCAAGGTACATTATCTGACAGGCATTTATGGCAGCCATTTCTCCATTATATTTCCCCTGCAGGATATGGCCGTCAAGGGCGTTTGCTCCCTCTACATACATCGGGTATTCCGCCGAATCCGTACAGCCCCTTCCGACGATGCAGGCTGCTGTACGGATTGTATCCCGTAGTACACTGTCCCTGTCTTCTGCAATATCCCGAAAAGCAATTTCTTCCGCTACCACTCTGTCATACGTCTCCCACAGTTCCTGCTGGTTTTTGAAGATCTCTGACAAGGTGGTTACATCATACAGCTATTACATGATCTCCAGCTCTTTCTTTATCCCAAGCGGGATGCCTGTTGTGTGGGGTGCAAACGCCGTCAGCTTGTCGCCTAAGATACAGTCAACGCTCGGCATTACTATCTTCGATGGTTCTCCGGCAGTGATCAGAATGTCATTTTGTATATTCCGCTCTACCAAAGTAGTATATGGACTTTCCATAAATACTATGTCCAGCAAAATATAGAACTCCTTTTTCAGGATTGGCGAAGCATACATAAATTTATAATGCGCCTTCTCTATTTTGTTCTTTCCCTTCCTGCTTTGTTTTTCGTGATGTTTAAATGGAAAAATCTTTGCCGCCTCCGTCACAAATTTCTCCACATCCGTTCCGGGTTCCACGATAATGTCAATATCTGTTGACAACCTCAGCGGATGCTCCGTAAGCAGGAGAAGACTGGTGCCTCCTTTAAAAACAAACTTTCCTTAGCATGCATATCGCAAGCCGTGCTTGCGATACTGCACAAATTCGTATATGAAACGCCAGTTTCATACTTCATACCCACCTGCGCCAGCGCCTCCAACAGTCCAAAAGCATACATGACCCTTTCCAAAAGCCCCGGATCTTTCTTATACCGATTCTGTAACTCTCTGATGTACTCCAATGTAAATATCTCCTTTGAAAGCATGTCTCCCCTCCTAACTGTATTTTAATTCCACGTTTGTTTTTTCTTTCAGAAATGTTTTTATTTCTGCTTCCAGATGCCTCCTTCTTGCATACCGGAACATTTTCGTCTCATCAATGCAGTACCTCGAAAAAGCATCCTCATAAATTCCCTGATATTCACTTCTGCTGACCAGCCTGCCTGTCAGCTTTTTTGAAAACAGATCCACAAGCAGCTTCTCCAAATGGGCGGAATGCCCTATAACAGGTTTAGGAGCTTCTGAAATCAGTTTCTGAACCACTACCGTATTATCCTTTCCCCGCTGTCTGTAATACATATCCTTATCCGGGCAGAACAGCACATCCGGAAATCTTTCGTGCAGCATTTCAAATACCGGAGCCTCACACATATTTTCCACTTCCACAAAAATAGTGTTCTTTCCAAATAAATGATTTACAAATTCATTCATCTGATACATCTCCCACATCTGGAATTCAACAAGCGGGAATTCCCTGCTGACCGACTGCTCGATTTCCAGATATGCTTCAAGATGATCATAGGCATATTCCCTTTTCCTGCCGTCCTCCGTAATACGGATATATATACCCCGCCCAATACTGGCAATTTTCTGTTCCCTTTTCAATTCTGACAGCAGCCATGAAATAGAACTTCCTGAATAGTCAGGATTCACTTCTCTTACCTTGCTGCTGAACTGGTATTTTGTAAAACCTTTATCTATGGGCAGATATTCAATAACATCCTTCATATTCATAATATCACCTCATTATACTTTCGGCATTTTTTGTTTCTTTTGCCGAACTTATAATATGAGTATATGCAATAGGTGAAAATAAGTCAATATTAGAATTCCGGCAATTTTTATTATTTTTGCCGGAATTCTAATATTATATACTACTCTATGAAATGAACAACTGCCCCGCCACTATTCCTTGCCGTCCTGCACCATAACAAGCAGAAAACAAACTACCACACCCATCTCATTTTTTCAGAGCGTACTCTCTTGGAACATCCCATAGAAAAGATTACCACCCACAATATGTTCTATAATGAAAAGGGAAATCATGTACGGACGCGTGGATGCCTTCTACAGGGCATTCCGATATCTTTTTATTACATAAGGCTGCCGCTCAAAGCTTTGTAATAACATAAGCCCAAACACAAATTTTAATATAATTCTACCTCGGAAAGTGTTCTTGTGGCTACATCAAAATGCAGGTTCATATGCCTGTTATTTTCCGGATTGGAAATGATAATACAGACCATATCTGCCTCGTCAATCATATGATCCTCCATCGGACTATAGGCCTCCACTGCCTCTTCAAAGGCACTGTTCCAGGTAAGCCCCTGGGGCAAAATCAAAGTAGCTCGATTACTCTTGTCGAAGATAAGCTTTTTGACGGCTACTTCTCCTAATGGCTGCTCGGCAGCGTATGTCAATCAGAGCCACCGGTGTTCCGATGATAAAACGCCCTGCCGGAGAAGTATGAAACTGACGTTTCATATACGGATTTGTGCAGTATCGCAAGCACGGCTTGCGATATGCATGCTAAGGAAAGATTGATTCTTTCCTGAAATAATGGTATTCTATATTTAAAATAAATAGGGAGGAACATCTGTATGAGAAGATATGTTATGTTTGCATAGCAGAGGCTATTGCAATCAGATTTATTGTTATAGCCGCTGCTATTCCTGACAAAATAATATGTTTAGGAGGCAAATATGGGCTATAGAAAAGCAGAAGAAATTCTGCCTGCAGAATTGATAGAACGGATACAGCAGTATGTGGACGGACAGAATATTTATATTCCTCGTCGCACGGATAACCGGTTGGAGTGGGGCGCCAGAACCGAGATCAGGCAGGAGCTGGCAGTCAGAAATCATCAGATCTATGCTGATTATCAGAGCGGTATGGGGATTACGGAGCTGACCGATAAATATTGTCTTTCCGAAAAAAGCATACGGCGGATTATCAGAGACATGAGAGCATAGGGAAAATGAGCGGATACTGCGGTATCGGCTCATTCTTTTTTAGAAATATTTTTGGGGTGGCAGGGCAGGTTCTCCGCCGCTATACTTATAGCAGAAAAGAGGAAAAATCATGTCAGAAACCTTTTATGCCTATCATGTAGTAACGGAAAAGCCCATGCATCTGGGCCAGCATATTCTTTTTGATGAGACACACCACAGCGGTGTCTATCAACGAGTCATGGCGCAGTTAGACCGGGTTCGGGATATTTATAAAAACCCGCAGAGGTGCAAAAATGCAGAGCTGGAATACCCGGTTATTGTGGCGCTGCGGGAGCTGGCCCTGGAAGAGGTAAGAAGGGAAAAGTACTCCCATTACCCTTCCCGTATGAGCTGTCTGTATGTATCGGAGACCTTGCAGGAATCAGAGCAGTGGGCGGATTATTTTGTGAGTGTGGGCCGTCCCACCTTTCAAATTGTAAAGGTTCGGATCACCGGAAATCGTTTTATCGGGGACGCCGCAAAATGCTTTGACGCAACCACATCCAGGGAGGAAAATCTGAAACTGGCAGAAAAATATTGGAAAAACAGTGAAAATTCTCCCGATGAACCTCCCATCCATGAATTTCTGGTAAACGGTGACATTGAAATTGTAGAAATCATGAAGGAGATAAATCAAATACCCCGCTGCAAGCAACGGGGTATTTGACCCTCGCGGCATTCGTCAAATATCCATGCAAGCATGGCTATTTTCCTCATTGCTCGCGGGAATAAAAATGCCTGAATTGATAAAGAATTACCGCAGCAACGATGCACTGCGAAAAAGCTTCAATGCGCTTGCGGGAAAAACCTTCGGAACCGTCACTCTCAGGTGTCATCCCCAGCGGGCTGCAGGGGAATCGTCTTCACGCCAAATACAAAATACAGGACATGGAACACCCAGACACAGGCCAGAACAATACGGCCTACGGGCACTGCATCCATCATAATAAATCCTATAGCCATCAAAAGCGTCACCGTCACCATAATGCGGATCTTTGTCTTTCTGGTCATACCCTTTCCGGCCACATAGCTCTCCAGATTATTCTTATACAGCTTTGTTCCGATAAACCACTGATGCAGCCTTTCGGAGCTTCTGGCAAAGCAGAAGGCTGCAAGCAGTAAAAAGGGGAAAGACGGCAGCAGGGGCAGCACAGCGCCCACTGCGCCGAGTCCCAGACTGATACAGCCTAAAAGAACATACAGCGCTTTCTTTATCTTCATGATTCCTTCTCCAATCTCTTTTTTTCTTTTTTGCTTTCGATCACATGGCGAACCGCCATAATCGGATGATACAGCAGCATTCTCGGTCCCGAAAAACGCATTACCACCCGGATCTTTTCCCGCATTTCAGGCTTATAGCAATGTACCCTGCAGTTGGAGCAGAAGGTTTTCGTCTCCATAAAGGGACATTTATCGCTGCGCCGGAAGGCATACTCCTGCAGAGCGGCACACTCGCCGCAAAGCTCCTTCCTGCTGCCGTGCTGCTTTCTGCAGTACAGACGAATCATCCGTGAAACCACCTGTTTTTCCCGTTCCCGCTTCGAGGCGATACTTTTTCCCATCAGCTCATCCTCCCGTGCTCTACGGAATATACCTGATCCGCCATGCGCATAGTGGATTGTCTGTGAGAAACCAATACAACCGTTTTCCCATCCCGTTCTTCCCGCAGAGATTTTAAGATGACTGCCTCATTCAGACTGTCCAGATTACTGGTGGGCTCATCCAGCAGCAAAAAGGGCGCATCATGCAGAAATGCCCGGGCAAGCCCCAGCCGCTGGCGTTCACCGCCGGAGAGCGTATCTCCCAGCTCCCCCACCGGAGTATCATAGCCCTCCGGCAGACTCATAATAAAGTCATGAACAGAGGCCTTTTTGCAGGCGGCTTCAATCTCCGCATCCGTTGCATCCAGCCTGGCAATCCGCAGATTGTTGCGGATACTGTCATGGAACAGATGGGTTTCCTGCGTCACGAAGCTTTCCATATTCCGGAGATTATCCGTGTTGATCTCTTCCGTCTCTCTGCCGGAGATCTGCACGCTGCCCTGCTGTACCTTCCAGAAACGCATCAGCAATTTTAATAATGTGGATTTTCCGCTGCCGCTGCGGCCCACAATGCCCACAACGGAATTTTTCGGAATCTCCAGGGAAATATTGTCCAGGATTTTTTCCCCGCTGTAGGCAAAAGACACATTCTGCACCTTTGCACCGTCAAAACCAATCTCCGGCTGCCCTGTAATTTCCTCCGTCACCGGGCTTTCCTCCAGAATATCCAGCACCCGGTTGCCCGCAGCAAAGGTGTTCTGCAGGGTACTGCCCAGGGCAGCCAGAGCAACACAGGGACCGAAGGAGCTCATCAGCGCAATGGTGGGAATCAGCACCCCATCAAAGCCCACTGCTCCTTTTTGATAAAGCACTGCGCAGGTAAACAGCATGGCAATATCAAACAGCAGGATTACCGTATTGGTGATTGCCGTATTGCGCCCGGTAATCCGTTTCATTTTTGCCTCATCGCCGCTTAAAGCTTCTGTCCGGTCATTCATCTCTGCCAGGCGCTTTTCCCCCTGTCCGTACTGCTGCGTCTCCGAAAGTCCCCGCAGGCTATCCAATACAAAAGCGGATAATGCACCGGATTTCCCGCGAAACCGCATCCCGATATCGCCGCTGGCCCTGGAGATGAACAGGGGAATACCGATTCCCACCACGATATAAGCACACAATGCCAGTATCCCCGGCACAATATGGTAGCTGCCGATGAACAGGCACATAATGACGGTATATAAAAGCGCAATAGCAGCCGGAGAGATGGTATGTGCATAAAACACCTCCAACAGTTCAATATCCGAGGTGATGACGGCAATCAGATCGCCCTTGTCCCGCCCCTCCAGCTTTGCCGGAGCAAGTCTGCGCAGAGCGCCGAATACCTTATCCCGGATCAGCGCCAGCAGCTTGAAAGCAATAAAATGGTTACAGCCCTGCTCGGCATAGCGCAGCAGCGCCCGAAGCAGAGCAAACAGAAGAACCCATACAAATATCGCCGTGGCGGACAGCGATGCGGGCAATCCCAGTATATCGGCCACTGCGAAGCCGCCGAAAATCGTGATAAATGAGGCACAGAGATGTCCGCAGAGCCCCATAAGAATTGCCAGAACCATATAACCTGCCAAGGGCCTTACCAGTCCGACCAATCTGGCCATTACTTTGCATCCGCTTCGCTTCATGCCTCTTCACCGCCCTTTCCGTAGTTTTCCAGAGCCTGCTGTGCAGACCACAGTTTTTCATACAGGCCGTGACCCTCCAGCAGATCGTTGTGGGTGCCCTGTTCCACAACACACCCCTTCTCCAGCACATAGATGCGGTCCGCATCCACCACATTTGCCAGACGGTGGGAAATCAGAATCACGGTTTTGGTCTTGGCCAGCGCATGTATCTGCGCCATAATATCGTTTTCACTCTCCACATCAATATTGGAGGTGGCCTCGTCAAAGATGTATACCGGGCTGTCGTGCAGCAGGGCTCTGGCCAGAGCCAGCCGCTGGCACTGCCCGCCGGACAGGTTGGAAGCTTTTTCATTTAAGAGCGTATCCAGCCCCTGCTGTCCCCGCAGATATTCCGCCAGCCTAACCCTTTCCAACACAGCCCAGAGCGCTTCCTCCTGAGCCGCAGGATTTCCCATCAGCAGATTATCCCGCACGCTTCCCTTGAACAGATAGCTTTGGTGGCTGATGTAGGTAATATGCTCCATCAGGCTGCTTTCGGCAATCTCTGACAGCTCGGCAGAGCCTATCGTAATGCTGCCCGAATAATTTCTGTTTCTTCCCATTAAAATACCTGCCACTGTGGATTTTCCGCAGCCGCTTTCTCCCACAATAGCAGTGAAGCTTCCGTCCGGAAAAACCAGATCGGCATTATGCAAAATCTCCCGGTCCGGCTCATAAGCGAAACAGAGCTTTTTGCATACCAAATCTCCGCTTTCGGGACATTTCACTTTATCGCTTTCATCGATTTCCGGCAGATCCAGCAGACGAAAAATCTTGTCACTGGCCGCCATACCGTTCATGGCAATATGGAAAAAGCTGCCCAGCTGCCGCATGGGAATAAAGAAGTCTGCCGCCAGCAGGATGATCAGCAGACAGCCCGCCAGATCCACATGGCCCGCCCGGTACTGACAGACCGCCAGGATCAGTCCCAGAGCGGCGCCGCCGTAGGCAATAAAATCCATAATGGTAATGGAATTCAGCTGCATGGTCAGCACCTTCATGGTTATTTTCCGAAATTCCTCCGAGGCTTCATTCATCTCCTTATGCTTGAAGTCGTCCGCCTGATAGATCTTCAGAGTCGTAAGCCCCTGCAGATTTTCCAGAAAGGTATCACCCAGAGCGGTATATTTCCCCCAGTATTTGCTCAGCAGCTTTTTGGCCCAGGTCTGTACCGCCGCAATGGCCACCGGAATCAAGGGCACACAGACAAGCAGCACGATAGCTGACGGAATATTTACAAAGCACAGCACAAGAAACAGGGTAAGAGGCGCCAGCATAGCATAGAAAAACTGGGGAAGATAGGCTCCGAAGTAGGTTTCCAGCTGATCCACTCCCTCCACGGACACCTGAACAATCTCCGACGTCTGTACCTGCTCCTTATAAGAGGTTCCCAGACGCAGAAGCTTTTCATAGATTTTCTCCCGCAGTGTTTTCTTCACAGCTTTGGAGGACAGATAGCCCATCCTCGCTGCCCCTACGGAGCAGATATACCGCACCAGGATGGCGCAGACTGCCGCTATAACCGTTTCCTGCGTACTGACAGCTTCTCCGGCCGCCAGTCCTGCCAGAAATTTCGTAATGCACACCATCATCGTGATATTTGCCGCCAGGGAGCACCACTGCAGCACCACATTTCCGGCAATATATTTTTTGCTTTCGCTGACGGTATGAATCAGACGCTTGTTAATCATCATAGACCTGTTCTCCTCACTCTTCTGTATGATTTCCTTTGTCACTGACCACTTTCGGAAATTTGAGGTTTGCGTTTACCTTACCGCTTATTTCAGGTTAGCTTCTGCTAACCTATACCTTTAAAAAATGCTACACAATGGCTTATGCAGCATTTTTACCTATTTTATCACAGGAATTTCTGATTAGCAATAGCTTACTTTGGTTAATTGCAGGTAATTATTGTATACCGGGGCATCTCTTTTTTATCTTTGAACATCAGAAAGCTTCTATGCTCCGTCTCCCTCCTACCGCTCTCTGCGGGTATGAATCAGCATTCTGGCAATACCCATCAGCGCTGCAAACACCAATGCTGCCACCGGCCAGATGATCCAGGATATACCCCAGCTATGATAGTAAAGGCTGATGCCCAGATAAATGGCTGTCACCAGGCACCAATACACACCGCTCAGATTATCGCTCCATTTATGGGACTGCTTCTCCTCCACAGAATAATCACCTTGCTGGAGCAGCTTCTGGTAGCTTCCCCAGATAATGTCGGCCTGCACCAGCCAAAAGACTCCTACAGCTTCAATGGCCAACAGAATACCCACACAATATATCAGATGAATGTCTGATTCGTCTGCCGCCGCTGCAATAAAAAGAGGCAGTACCCCAAGAATACACAGAGACACACCTACAACACTGTCCCAACGGTATCTCCGGGCATATGCTTCCTTCTGCTTTTCCACAATGCCGCTGACACCATATTGCAGACGAATTTCCTCTTTTTCCAGAAATTCATATTTCTCCAGCTTCATTCCATTGAATATAAACACTGCAACAGCTATGGCCACCAGCAACAGTAAAATCACAACTCCCAGGCCGCCTGCCTGATCCTCTGTAATCGCAACCGGTCCGTATTCCGACCAGCCGCCCATAATAATCAGGCAGATGGGAGATAAAATGCACAGCACTACACCGATGGCAATGGGAACTGCTGTCTTCCGAGCCAGCTGCAGATAGGTATTCGCCTCTTCCAGAGAGACGGTACGCACTTCCCTGCTTGCGTAGCTCTCTTCAGACGAAAGATCACCCGTCAGGGCAGCACCAATCTGACCGTCTTCCGCTCTCAATCCCTGCGCATTACCCGATATAACACTGATGTCATATTCGTCCTTTAGTAAATAATCCGTACTGATATTAAAAATATTACTCAGGCCGATAATTTTATCCAGCTCCGGAATGGATGCTCCGGATTCCCATTTGGACACGGATTGCCGGGAGATCTCCAGCTGCTCCGCCAATTCCTCCTGGGACCAGTTCTTCTGCTTTCTTAAGTATATTATCTTTTCTGCTAAAATCATTTTGCCTTTCCTCCATGCATCTCCCCAACCGACACTGATCAACCGGCAGTTGCAATTCCCGTTAAAAGCCTCTCTTGTAACTAATCATACTTTGGAATAGCAGATAAACAATGCTGTAAAAAAACATAGCCGCAAAAAGCACTGCCGTCTGTGCAGGCTGAAAGAATTCGCTGCTGCCATAAACCTCTGCTATGCAGGATACCGGCGGCAGCAGCCACATAAACCAGCCCACCACTGCATATTTTTTCAGAACAGATGCCAGAATCGCAGCCACCGCCAGCAGTGCTGTCAACAGCAGCGCTAATTTTCTGTCCCGCATCACCCGGGGAGAAAAAAGACTCCCTACAGCAATTCCACAGCAGGCACATCCCAGCAGCAGCAAAAGGGACTGTACCAGATCCCCTTTCGTCAACGGCCTGGAAAACACGCCCCCTGTCGTCAAAGCCGACCACAATACAGGTATGGCCAGAGCCAATACTGCAGCAATCAGCGCTACTGTCAGCAAAAACAGACCTTTCCCCATATGGTAAATCCGTTTCTGCGGCACACGCAGCCAGAGCAGCTGTTCCTCCACCGTATCCTCTCTTGTCACGATCATGCTGCCTGTCCACACCATGATCAGAAAAAGCACAAAACACAGCATAACCACGCAGGCAACCGGATGAACCGGCTTCAGGCTAAGGCAGAAGCTATCAAACAATCCCAATGCCACTAAAGGCATCACATACAGATGTCCCTTGAACCAGATATGCAGCCGATACTTTATGATTACCAGAACATTTCTCATATAGACACCTTCTTTCCTTCCTTTATCTTCTGCAGCCCTCTCAGCTTCCAGCCCTGCGCAAGAAGCTCCTCCAGACAACGGTCACATACATCCTGCATTAATTGAATCTGGTAGTCCCCCCCACGGGGCAAAACCTTATCTGACATTTCTGTCAGTTCTTTTAATGCCTGCTGCTTTCCATCCGCAGCGCCGGCCCAATGCAGCAGTAACAAATATTTCTCCTCCCTTACAGCAGAACAGGGAACTAACCGCCCCTGATTGATGGTATAAGCCTTTTCCGTAACCGCCTCCACCAGCTCCGGCTCATGGCAGGACATAAGCAGAAGCATTCTTTCGCTGCGCAGATCATTGATCCTCTCTACAAATACCTTCTGGGAATCCAAATCCTGACCGGATAAGGGTTCATCCAGTATCAGCACATCCGGTTTGGTCAGCAGGGCCTGTATAACGCCTATTTTCTGCAGAGTCCCTTTTGACAGTACTGTCATATTGCTTCGCAGATGCTCCGTTACATAGAAAGCATCCGCCAGCTCCCTGATCCGCTCCCGGACCTGGGATGTGCTTAATCCATCCATGGCTCCCATATGCAGCAGATATTGTTTCGCTGTAAGAGGCGTCGCCGGAAATTTTTCCGGTACATAGTGGAATGTCAGCGGCCTGTCATACCGCACCTGTCCCTGCGTGGGAGCCACCAGCCCGGACAATACCTTCAGCAATGTACTCTTCCCGCATCCATTATGTCCTACAAAGGCCGTGGCACTTCCTGCTGCAAAGTCCTGGCTGATATCCCTAAGCACCCATTTTTCATCGTATTTTTTACTGATCTGCTGCAGATGGATCATGGTCTTTCCTCTGTTTCTACATTTTTATATTCTTTATACCCTATTTTCACGTTTTCTGCAATCCAATATATACAATAATATTTCCTTATCCGGTTATCTCCCATATGCCGGCAGAGACCGTGCAAACTCTCTTTCCGCTTTAACGCATACAGGCAGAAAGGAGCCCACTCCTTTCCGCCTGCATTCAGTCCGTTTAACTGCAAATATTACCCGGCCTACATTTCCGCAGCCGCTTCCTGCTGCGCAGCAACAGGCGCTTCCTCCACATACCGCTGCTGCTTTGTTGCCAACAGGATCAGGGTACCGGCTACCAGTACGAGGGTTACTGCCAGGCCGCCCTCCAGACCGAAATCGCCGCCGTTTATCAGCTCCCGGCCTGCTACCATCTCAGAAGACAGGAGGGAGCAGCTGGTCTGCATGCCGCTGACACGGATGCCATAGATATTTCCCTGCGCCAGATTCCAGATGGAATGCAATGCGCCAATACCCCAGATATTGCCCCGCTTGATAAAGTACACCGATGCAAATATGCCAAACAGCACCAGATTGATAAATGCCAGCACCGTGATGCCGTTATTGAGCAGGTGCAGCGCCGCAAAGACTACCGCATTGGCAAGGATAGCCACTGCCAGGGGATAACGTCTGCCCACAGACACCAGAAAATACCCTCTGCACAGCACCTCCTCCGCCATACCCTGAATCAAATAGCCCAGAAGAAACAACACAAAGATACCTGCGGAAAAGGTCGAAGACAAGCCCTGAAGCTTCAGGGAGCCTGTCGCCACGCACAGCAGCACGGCTATTGTAAAGATACCGAAGCCCACTCCCAATCCGCACAGATATTCCTTCCACATACCTTGCTTCTGAAAGCCTACCGTGGTCATCCTCCGCTTCTGAATCAGCTTACAGAACAGCAGCGCCACAAGGATCATTCCCGCATTGGCAAACAGCATCAAAATAGTCATTGCATCCGATGCCGCCAATGCCTCTGACGCTGCCATAATTCCCTGCATATCCCCGGCCGCTGCGGCATTCATATAATTCTCATCAGTAAACATCAGAATAAGCTGCCCGGGCATCATGATAACCATTTCCCCGAGGCTGCAGACAATAAATACGGCAACAAAGATCAGAATCTCCAAAACAATAGATAATCCCTTCTGGGCCGCCGCAGCGTCTGCCACTGCCTTGGGCTTTTTCAGCTCCAACAATTTCGTCATGTTACAACTCCTCCTCATTATTGATCTAATTTTTTATTCTCTCCGGCAAATGCAATCGCATTTACCAGCCAGATACCTCCGATCATTACAATGGGCACCAGTCCGGTCTGCAGTACTATCTCCAGTACAAGCAACACACAATAGCATATCAGACAGGCAATATTTACTGCCAAATACGCCTTATAGCCGGACCTGTATACAATCATTTTCTGGGCCTCATCGCAGCTTGCCATCCAGGTCTTGTAAAAATTCAACGTAAACAGATTTCCTTTTTTCTCTGGGTTGACCCTTTTGATATGCTTCAGGATCAGAGCCTGCTGTACCGAAAACAGTATCAAACTGATTATTAACGTGCTCATACTGAGCAAGTATATCTGATCCTGTATCTCTCCTGTCACCCCGTCCCTGGTTCCCAGAAACAGACATGTGGCAAAAAGCATAAAATTCAAGATCATAATGATCCCGCCGATACTGCAAATGTCAGAAAAACCATTCTCTACAGCCTTGATATAGACCTCATCCTCCCCATCCCATACCTTGGCCTGCCGGATATACTTTCCTAGCAATACATAGCTGAACACAAAAAAAATCACATTGATGCCCACATATAGTATGGGAATCACAGCCGTAAGTCCCCCATAGATGATTTCCTTTATTGTCCCTATATTAAGACCTGCCCGGCGAATGCGTCCGCTGATCATTCCGCTGATATATCCTCCGATAAAACACAGCACCATAACCCCAATAAAGATCAATATGCTTCTCCGTAAACGTTCCCCTTGAGGCTTATTCATAATCATCCTCCTCATAAGTAAAGATATCCTCCACTCTGGCATCGCATACCCTGGCAATCTTCAGAGCCAGTGTTACGGACGGGGAGTAATCTCCTCTCTCAATCTGACTGATCGTCTGCCGGGAGGTTCCCACCAAGGCCCCCATCTCCTGCTGGTTTACTCCCAGTCTTGCCCTGTATTCCTTTAGATGGCTTATCAGTGGCATCTCTTTTCCCTTCTTTACATCATAAAAATGACAACTATTCTTGTCAATATGAATTCTATCACTGACAAGAATAGTTGTCAACATGTTTTGTAATTAATCCTTTTCACGGAAGACAAAGTATAAAAAGTTCCGAATTATCTTTTTGACAAATATTGTGATATACAAGAAACCCGCAGATTCTACCGGCAGTCGGTTGCATAGCTTTGGAGGAAAAAGTATAATAATCCCAATTCAAAAAAATGTATGGCTCTGCGTCAATAGATGCAAACCGGGCATCATACAAAAGGGGGTTAAATATGTATGAAATAGATAAGGAAAAATTCGGCAGTTTTGTGGCACAGCTGCGAAAGGAACAGGGATTTACGCAAAAGGAGCTGGCCCGTAGAGTATATGTATCGGATAAGGCCGTAAGCAAATGGGAAAGAGGGCTGAGTATGCCGGATATTACGCTGCTGATCCCTCTGGCTCAGGTACTGGGCGTAACGGTTACAGAACTGCTGGAATGTCAGCGGCTGGAGCAGACAGCCGTAGACCCGGAACGAGTGGAAGAGCTGGTACAAAAGGTTATCTCTTACACCGATGAGGATCCCACTGAACGGCAAAAACGCCGGAGGCAGGAAATCATACTGCTTACAGTCAGCGTACTTACGGTATTACTGGAATTTCTGGGACTGCGGTTGCTTCAATACAGCTGGGAGTCGCTTTGCCTGCACCTACTGACCTATGAATTACTGAATCTTTTATTTGCAGGATATTTTGTGCTTTTTGCCAAGGACCGGCTGCCGGATTATTATGACGAAAACAAAATAGATGCTTACAGCGACGGCTTTTTGCGGATGAATATGCCGGGAATACACTTTAACAATCGGAACTGGCTTCCGATTAAGCGGGCGGCCATCCGGGGAATGCTGATCAGCGCCGTGGTGCTGCCTGTGCTGTTTCTGATCTGCAGCCTGCTGATCCCCGATATTGCCAATTCATCCTTTGTGTTTATCTGCATGCCGATATTCTTCATCAGCTTTTTGGCTCCCATGTATGCGGCAGCCAAAAAATATGAATAATCATACTCTTGACACATAACGTTTGTTATGCTATGCTATGCTCAGCTTATCGATAGCCCTGCGTGTTTTTTGCGTACATTTGGAGCAGTAACAGCATATCTGCGGGAGGATTGGGATGCAGGCAAATGAAACGGGTGTAAAGGAAAGATTGCTGGCTTCCGCTAAGGAGGAATTCCTTTTACATGGATTCAGAAATGCTTCCCTGCGAAAGATTTGTGCAAAGGCCGGCGTTACCACAGGCGCCTTATACTTCTTTTTTGACAATAAGGAAGCGCTTTTTAACTGTATTGTGGAGAAGCCGTTGGCCATTTTTGAGGAAATGATACAGAATGCTGTTGCGGACGATTGGGGAGATTCCGCCGTCGCACTGCAAAATGAAGAGAAAATTATCCGTTTTCTGATGCAGTATAAGGAGGAATATCAACTCATTCTGGAGAAATCAGAGGGCACAAGATACGAAAACTTTTTTGAGCAGTATAAGATGCGTATGGAGGCAATCTGCACCTCTTATTTTGAAAAGTATACCCGAAGAGGGGCAGATCAGAACCTGATAAGGCTTCTTGTCAGCCTAAGACTGCAGGAGTATCTGGAACTGATGAAGGGAAATATGTCATATGAGGAGGTTCTGAAATTGACAAGGTATATGGCATGCTATGCGGATGCCGGTTTGGCTGAGCTTATAAGAGTTTTGAATAATGAAGATAATTAAGCCCGGTACATTGTTGTACCGGGCTTTTTACATAACAAAACGTAACAAACGTTATGTGCAATAAAAAAGGAGATCATTATTATGGATGAAAAAGAAAAAATTGGCGGGGTTGCCGAAACAATGCTGCAAACTCTTTATGCACGGGCAAAGGAGTCAAACAAACCGAATCATAAGATTTATGATGCAAAGGCCATTGAAATTGTACAAAAAATGGATTACGATTTCGGACTGGCCGATAAGGACATTGCCATGTCAAGCGGTGTGGTGGCACGTACGATCGTTCTGGACCGCATGGTCAGGGATTTCATACAGACACATCCCGATACCACAGTACTAAATATTGCCTGCGGCATGGATACACGGTTTTATCGTGTAGATAACGGGCGGATCCGCTGGTACAATCTGGATTTGCCGGTCACTATGGGTGTCCGAAAAAGGTATATTGAAGAGGATGAGCGGGTTACGCTGATCGAGGCATCGGCAATGGAGGAAGCATGGACGGATAAGATAGAAACCGGCAGCGAGCCGGTTCTGGTAATCGTAGAAGGCCTGACTATGTATCTGGAAAAAGAGGATGTTAAACAGATCCTGACGATTATTGATCACCGATTCTCCCGGGCAACGATATACATGGAAATTTTGAATCCGAAGTTTGTGAGAAAAAGGGTAGAAAAATCCATACAGCAAAGCGGCGCCGTATTTACCTTTGGCGCCCGAAACGGACAGGAACTGGCCGACCTGGTTCCCTCCCTCCGCTGGATGGGAGACAGAAGCCTTGTGGAAGGTATGATTGAAATTGCTCCGATATATAGAGTAATCGGAAAAATGGGATTTATCAAAAATCTTTCCAATAAAATCTGCATACTTGAAAAAGGACAGTAATATAAATCAGAAGAGGAAACTGTACTCCGCCAGTGCCGGATGATGGGTAGTCGTCTTCACAATACGCCAACCCTCCCGGCTGTGCAGGGCGTTTAGCGGCAGCGGTCTGAAACCCAGATCCAGGCAGACCTTGCAGGCCAGCCAGGTGTTGGTCTGTAAATATTTCTGAGAAAACAGGAGGATGGGCAGTGCGGAAATAATCTATGAAAAGGTGGAGTACCAGCAGGATATTATTTCCCGTCAGAATCCCAGCGGCGCCCGGCTTCTGAAAAAGAAGATGCATGCCGTCAAAGCCATGGGACGGCGCTTTGAACGGCAGGCGGAAAATATGACACAGCGGCCGGAAACAGAGGAGGCGATCTTTTTTTGCTTTGCCGAGGGGGGAGGTCTGTGACCGGGTGCTGGAGCTGGATTGCAACGGACTTCATGTGTCCTCTTATTAAAGCTTGCCCGGCCTCACCGATCTTACACCTGAAAAAGGAACCCACCGGTCAGCACAGTGGATTCCTTTTTAGGTCACATAAATGCCATTCTCTACAGCAGCAAAATATACACCAGCGTCAGTCCCAGCCCCACACAGAACAGCAGCAGACCAAAGGACAGGCTGCGGCGGATGATAAAACCGTCCTCCTTGATTTCCGCATGTTTCATTGCCAGCAGATGCACATATTCCCGGCTGGCAGGATGCCTGCGGTTCCAGGTACGGTTGCCAAGCCACTGAATGCCGTTCAGCACATGCCCCGCCGCTGCGGTCAGCAGATTGCCCTCCGACAGTTCATGGGGCAGCGGACTGCTTCGATACAGCGTTTTACGCAGCACCACCACCAATAAGTCTACAATACTGTCCAGCACCCGGCACAGGATCCCGCACAGCAGCGATAACAGACCCAGCAGAGGCCGGTACAGCAGCTCCTCCAGATCCAGCCATGCAGGCCAGCGGTTCACATACGCCCCCCGCACCATCAGCACACCCCGGATGAAAAGCAGATACACCACTGCGCCGATCCCGATAGAAATCAGCGCCCCGGACAGATTCCTCCAGCTGTAGTAGGCCACCGCTTCCCCGGCTCCCTGCAGCCCCATAAAATACTGTCCCAGCCGGGCTACCCGGTCCATAGTCAGATGCGGCACCAGTCCCCACAGCAGCAGGATCACCGCACTTGCCGTCAGGGCAAAGCCGCTGGCCCGGTTCATATAGCACTTTTTCTCGTCATAAGCGGCCTGCCTTGCCGCATCCTCATTTTTCTCCACAAAGATAGCCACAAACAGCTTTGTCATATAGGCCACCGTCAGTCCGCCGGAAAACAGGAAGATCCACTCAATGGCGGTAAACAGTCCTCCTCCGCCGTATTCCACGATGCTTTCATGCAGCAGCGTCTTGCTGACATAGCCCCCAAACAGCGGGATACCGCCGATGGCCAGCGCTCCCACCAGAAAAATTCCCTTCAGCAGCGGCTTTTTCCGGCCATAGCCCCGGATCGCATTCAGATCCAGCTCATGTACATTCATGTAAATGACCCCCGCCGCCATAAACAGCACCAGCTTGATCAGGGAATGGTTCACCATATGCAGCAGCGTTCCGTGTACTGCCAGAGCATTTTCCTCTCCAAGCAGCCCCTGCATGCCGATGCCCACCAGAATAAAGCCGATTTGAGACATGGAGGAGCAGGCCAGCGTCCGCTTCAGATCCAGAGAAAATACCGCCAGCAGCGCACCGCCCAGCATGGTAATCACGCCCAGCATCAGAATCAGTATCCCCCAGGCGCCGTCATGTAAAAACAGATTACAGCTGAGAATCAGTATCCCATAGATACCGGTCTTGGTCAGAATACCGGACAGCAGCGCAGAGGCCGGCGCAGGCGCCACAGGATGGGCCTTGGGCAGCCAGATATGCAAGGGAAAAGCGCCCGCTTTGGCGCCAAAGCCCACCAGCATACAGATACCGGCCGCATACAAAAGGTTTTTGTCTTCACAGCCCTCTGCTGCCGCCAGCAATCCGGCAATCTCCACCGTACCCAGTTCATGATACAGCAGGAAGATTCCCATGAGCATCACCAACCCGCCGATGACCGCCACCGCCAGATAGGTCTCTGCAGCCCGCAGGGAGGGCACATTTTCCTCCTGTGCTACCCACACATAGGAGGTAAAGGACATGATCTCAAAGAAAATAAAGGTAGTCAGCAGATCCGCCGAGAGAAATACCCCCATGGTAGCTCCCAGCGTCCACAGCAGGAACAGATAAAAACGGCTCACATGCTCATGATGGGCAAAATATTCTCCTGACAGCACCGTGGTCATGGTCCACATCAGTGCCGCTACCAGAGCATAGATCAATCTAAAGCCATCCATCCGAAAATGCAGCCCGAAACCGCAGATGCCCGGAATCGTATATTCCAATACCACTTCCCGTAACGGATAAAAGAAATCCTGCAGCAACATGATCTGGGACCGCTTGTAAAAAAGCAACGCCAGCAGCAGCATAATCAGCAATTCTGCAGTAACCGTACAGACAGCCAGAATCCGCCCTGCCCGGCCAATACCCTTACCGCCCTGCCAGCGGGCGGCCGCCGCACCTGCCCCATATACCACAAGCCCCATCACAAAGGGCAAAAGCACTAATACCGCTAAACCTGTCTCGATCATATTTCCTCGCATTCCGCCGCATCAGCGGCTTCTCCACCCGGAGGAACGCTCCTCCCTTCTATTTCCTATTCCGGCATCACCGATGCCACCGCCTGCAGCGCTTCTACAAAGGGCTGCGAATGCAGACCGAAAATCACTATCACTGCTGCAAACACCACCAGCGGAAGAAGCATCAGCCAGTTGGGATCCTCCACATCGGAGATGGTGCTGTAATCAAAGTCTTTTCCCGGGAAAAAGGCCCGCACGGAAATGGTCAGCATATAGATGGCTGTCAGCAGCGCCGAAATCAGCAATGCCCCCACACCCAGCCAGGCCAGGGGATTCTCACTTGCCACCGCCGCTTTGGCCAGCTGCCATTTGCTGATAAAGCCGGCCAATCCCGGCACGCCCATCAGCGCCATACCGGAGATCGTAAAGATCACAAACACCTTCGGCATCCTCCGGCCAAAGCCGTCCAGCTCGTGGATATAGCTGCGTCCCGTCTTATACATTACTGCTCCCGCACAGAAGAAGGAACAGATCTTCATGAAGGAGTGGAACAGCATATGGCACAGTGCTCCGGCCAGCCCCAGAGGCGTCATAAGCACCACACCAAACAGAATATAGGACAGGTTGCTGACGGTGGACCAGGCCAGCCGCCGCTTGATATGGGTTTCCTTCAGCGCCCGGCTGCAGCCGTATACAATCGTAAAGATCACAAGAACCATCACCACATTCTGTGCCCAGGTCCCCCGCAGCAGCTCCGTACCGAAGCTGTAATAGGTCACCCGCATGGCGGCAAAGGCACCGGTATTGACCACGGCAACCGCATGAAGCAGAGCTGTCACCGGCGTAGGCGCCACACCGGCCCTCGGCAGCCAGTTGGAAAAGGGCCATATCGCCGTTTTGACGGAAAAGCCCAGAAAGCACAGCACATATACCAGCAGCATCATATTGGTCTTATCCCCGATTTTCTCCAGATCCAGCACGCCGCCCGGTATAAAGGTGGAGGTCGTACCATAAGCCAGAATAAAGATCATACCGATAAAGGCAAAAGCGGCGCCGCCAATCATATAGTACAGATAGCTGCGGCTGGCCAGCACTGCTTCCCGGGTCTGGGTATGCATGATCAGCGGCAGCGTGACCAGACTCATCATTTCAAAGAAGAAATACATGGTCAGGATATTGTCTGCCATAGCAACTCCCAGCGTTACCCCGTAGGTAATCACATAAAACATGAAAAAGGTCTTTTCATTCTCTTCATGCTTCATATATTCAAAGGAGTACAGCACTGCCAGAGGCCAGAGCACCGCCGCCATGGCGGCAAATATCCTGCCCAGACCGTCCAGGCGAAAGCTGACCCGCAGATCTCCGGTAAATCTAAACAGCACAAAGGCCTCCTCCGGTTCATACAGCAGCATGGTAATGACCAGAATGGAGTTGACCAGCACCAGACCCTCAATATAATACAACATATGCTTTCTGTTCTTAAACGGCAGCATCGGTATCAGGATACCGCCCAGAATCGGAAGCAGTATAACCGTAATCATAACTGCAATATGCATATTTTCCTCGTTTCTGCATAACACAGGTCTTACCTGCGAAACTGCATTAATCATTCTTACCTTTCCATGCATATCATGGGCCGCGCCCATGATACTGCATCAATATGTATTTGGAAGTGAAACTTCCATTCTGTTCCTACAGCACCGAAGCGGCAATACTGCCTGCAAGCTCCGTGAATCCTCCCGGCAGCAGACCCATGCCCAGCGCAAGTGCCGCCAGGATTAGAAGCGGAACCAGCATGGCGGCTCTGGGCTCCTGCCGTTCCACCGCCGCAGCGGCGCCAGCCTGCATCTGCTTCTGTCCCTTGTCCTGATCGCTCCCGGAGATCTTCTCCTGCCCCGGTAAAAAACCCTTCATGGTAATGGGCAGCAGATACCCGGCCGTCAGCAGGGCGCTGACCAGCAGCACTGCCGGTCCCACATAGCCCCAGACGCCGATGTCCGCTCCCAGAGCGCCCTGGGCCAAATACCATTTACTCACAAAGCCGCTGGTGGGCGGGATCCCAATCAGGGCCAACGCAAACAGCGTATAGCACCACAGCACCGCCGGCATTCTGCGCCCGATCCCTGCCAGCTCTGACACCCTGGTTTTGTTACAGCAAAACAGGAAGATTCCCGCCGTCAGGAACAAGCCGCATTTCACCACTGCATGAAAGGCCACATGCAGCAGCGCCCCGGTAAAGCCCGCAGGAGATAAAACCGCCAGTCCAAACAGAATATAGGATACCTGACTGACCGTAGAATAAGCCAGCCTCTTTTTCAGCACCGGCTCCCGGAAAGCCAGCATGGATCCCATAAAGACTGTCACCAGAGCAAGTGCCATCCAAACGTACTGCACCCAGGTGCCCCGGATCAGATCCGGACCCACGATATAATAAACCACCCGGATAATCGCCAGTACGCCGGATTTCACAATGATGCCGGACAGGGCTGCGGATGCCGGAGAGGGAGCCACCGGGTGGGCCGCAGGCAGCCAGGCGTGCAGGGGAAACATCCCCGCCTTTGCGCCAAAACCGACCAGCATCAGCATTACGGCTGCCAGCAGGATACCTCCATGCTGACTCATCGCTTCCTGACTTAGTGTTCCTCCGGGAATAAAGGTCAGACTGCCGCAGTACCGGTACAGGAAGAAAATGCCAAACAGTCCCATGTACGCACCGCACATGGAGTAAAACAGGTATTTCAACGCCGCCATTATAGCTTCCCTGCTGCCGTTATGCAGCACCAACGGGAATGACGTAAGTGTCATTAATTCATAAAACAGATACATGGTCACCAGATTGCCGGAAAAATCCAGACAGATCAATACACCGTATACCAGCAGATAGAAACCGAAGAATCTTTTTTCCTCTCCCTCATGCCGCATATACACCGTGCTGTAGATCCCCACCAGCACCCAGACTGCCGTTACCACCGTTACAAACCATCTGCTGATATCATCAATCTGAAAATAAATGGGAATGTCCTTCATCAGGTAAAATAATGTGACACTTCTGTCACCGCTCCAAGCCGCCCATAAGGTCAGCACGGCCACCACCAGCAATGTACCTACAGATAATCCGTGTACCAGCTTCAGACCCGATTCCTCTGTCCCGACAGCATCCCTTTTTCCCTGCGCCGTACCGGGATTTCTGACTGCCCGTATATGCTCCATGAAGGACCAAACCAACAAAAATATACCTATACCCAGTGCCAACAGGACAGGACTTAATATCCACAGATCATTCATGCTTTAGTCACACCTTTCCACCGCCTGCAGCCTTTGTCCGCAGGCGCTTACTATGAAAACATCTCCAGTCCCATTTCAATCAATTTCACCAGCGGCTCTGAACTTAACCCCAGGATCACATTTAACAGGATAAACAGGATCAGCGCCACCGATTTCGCCGGCTGCTGTCTTACCGTAATCGTCTGGTACCCGGCCAGCTTTTCCGAATCCTTCATGGGCGAATAGATCCGAATCACCGTTTTCATAAAATACACGGCATTCAAAATAGTACTGATAGCCAGAGCAATCAGTGTGGGCAGCATTTTCACTGTATGTCCCACCGCCGCCTGAGAGAATAACAGCTTGGAAATAAAGCCCGCGAACATGGGCACACCCACCATGGACAGGGAACCTACGGTAAAGGCCACTCCCGCCAGCTTGTTGCGGTAGCCTGCACCGCTTAAATCCTGAAAATGCCTGCTGCCCCCGGATACATCCGTAATACCGGAGGCCGCCACAAACAGCAGAGACTTTGTGGCGGCATGACAGATCATATGATAGATGCTGGCAATCACGCCCTCGGTGGTGCCCAGTCCAAATCCCATATATATATAGCCGATCTGCGCCACCGAGGAGTAGGCAACCATCCGGCGGATATCATTTTCCCGGATCGCATCCACAGAGCCCATAATCATGCCCGCAATGCCGAACACAAACAGGACATGGATCACTTTAGCGCTGCTGATAATATCAAAGCCAATCACACGATAGAAAATCTTTACCAGCAGGAAGATATATCCCTTGGATACCAGAGAGGACAGGATCGCCGCAGAGGATACCGTGGAGTATCCATAGGCATCCGGCAGCCAGGTATGAAAGGGAAATAAGGCGCTTTTAATGGCCAGACCCACACACATCAGACTGATGGACACCAGCAGAGGAGTCTGATACTGTCCGCTTGCCGCCAATGCATGTACGGCCTCCTGGATATTGCTCATCAGCAGATGCCCCGTCAGATCATACAGAAAGCACAGGCCCAGCAGCAGCAGGCCCGAACCCAACAGGCTCATGATCATGTACCGGGTAGCCGCCTCTATGGTCCGTCCGTTCTGCCGGATCATGATCAGACCACAGGCGGATATGGTGTTGATCTCCACAAACACATAGGCCGTAAACAGGTCGTTGGTATAAATCAGTGCCAGCAGAGAGCAGAGCAGAAGGTTGACCATAATATAGTACAGATTCTGCTTGGAGGCTTCGATTTGCGTCTCCCTCTCCCGGATGCCGCCCAGCATACACAGCAGCATGATCAGACAGAAGAAAACCGCCATCAGGGCTTCCAGAACACCGGCCCGGATCTCATTACCCCAGGGCGCCGGGAAATGGCCCATTGTATAGACAAAGGGCTCCCCTGTCTGCAGCACATACCACAGCACCGCCACGGACATCAGCCCCAGCAGGATAATCACTGCCGTATTCACCCGCTTGGCCCATTTCCCACTCAATATAGAAGATAAGGGCCCGGAAAACAGGGACAGGACAATGGAGAAAAAGGGAAAATTGCGTATAAAATCCATCACTTATCCTCCTTTTTCAGCAAAGTGGAGATCTCATCCAGATCCAGGGTATGATACCGCCGGTAAAGCCGGATCGTCAGCGACAGCATCAGCGCTGTCACCGACACGGATACCACAATTCCCGTCAGCACCAGGCCGCTGGGAATGGGATTCACATAAGCCTCCATACTCTGGACGCCGTCCGTCACCACCGGCGCCTTGCGTCCGTCAATATATCCCTTCAATGCCAGGAACAGATACGTGGCCGTATCCATAATATTCAGGCCGATAATCTTTTTAATCAGATTCTTCTGCAGCAGCAGATTGGAAAAACCGATGCCGAACAAAATCATGGCCACTGCCTCCGCATAGTTATGAAACAGATTGCCGAATGCCATGCCTAGTATCCCCCTTTCCGGAACATTACATAGAAGGTATACATGGTGCCTGCCACTACCACGCCCACACAGATATTCAGCAGCAGAATCAGACCGCTGCTCAGGATCGCCCCCGGCGTTCCCAGCGGGATTATACTCTCAATGTGGTTGGCTCCCGTATAAAAGGAGTAGGTTTTGGACAGACAATAGCAGGCCAACGCCCCAAAGCTCATCCACTTATAGGTCTTAGCCGTAAAGAACCGCTCCGTCTTTGCAAAACCAAAAGCGCTGACGTACAGAATCAGTCCTGCACCAATCACTGCACCGCCGGAAAAGCCGCCGCCAGGCCCCAAATGCCCGCACAGGATGATATAAATGCCAAAAATGATGATCAGCGGTACCATAAATCTGGCTGCCGTCTGCAGAATCACATCATTTTTCGGCTCGTAAGCCCGATCGTTTGCTTCCATCTCCTCTTCGCCGTTTTTGCCCTTTTTATGATCGATTCTCAGCAGGATCAACACCGTACAGGTGGCGATAAACAGCACATGGGACTCCCCCAATGTATCAAAGGCACGATAATCCAGAATCATGCCGGTAACGATATTCACTGCACCGGTCTCCTGCAGTCCCTTTTCAATATATCTTTGGGATACCTCGTTATTGACCGGATTGTCCGCATTGCCAAAAGGCGGCAGATCCGCCACACCAATCAGCAGCATCGCCACCAGCAGCACACAGAACAGCACACTGAATATCCGGTACAGCTTTTTAAAGAGAGCCATATACCGGTTATTCTCCATATCATAAACATGCGCCCGCACCTGCTGATGTTCCCTAAGGCGGCGCTGCCTGGTCTCCTCGTCTTCCTCGCAGACGCTCTGGGGCTTCATCTCCAGATTTCCCAGATAAGGATCCCTGCTGCCCTCCAGCCATACTTTCAGCTTATAGGATACGGTTTTTTCATATTGCTCCTGAGGCACTTTCTTACTCATGCTCCTTGCCCCCTTCTGTCTGCTGACGCTCCTTACCAGAATCCGCATCCCCTGCCGATTCCGCGTTCATAATTGCATGAATTTTCTTCAGGGTCAGCACAAACAGCACCGTAGTCACACCTGCACCTACAGCCGCCTCCGTAATGGCCAGATCCGGGGACTCCAGAATCACCCAGATAATGGACATCACAAGACTGTAGGACATAAAGATCAGCACCGTATTCAGCAGATTTTTGGACAGACTTGCCGCCACCGCGCATACAATCAGAAATACCAGTAAAATGCAAGTAAATATCGTCATGGCTGCTGCCTCTCTTCCTCTCCTGCGGGATCCACCGCATGTCCATCCTGCATCACCAGCCTGCGGTAATGCTTTTGGGGTTCTTCATCCGTAGTTACCTCCAGCCGCGCAATCAGATGCGAGGATGTGGGGGAAGATATCCACAGAAAAATAATCACCAGAAAAAGCTTTAGGGAAGTAAAATTCAACCCGCTCATAATAATCAAACCCAGCAGACAGCTGCCAATCCCCAGAGTATCCCCCATAGCCGCCGCGTGCATACGATTCAACACATAACGAAAACGAAACACACCAATCATCTCTACAATAAAGATACACAGACCAATCAGCAGAAAAGCCGCTCCGATCAGAAACCGTAACCATTCCAGTGCCGCCATATCTTATACGTCTCCTTTCCGCCGGACATTTGCCGCCGTTTCCTCTTCAGTGCCTTTTACAGGCACTTTTTCCGCATTTTGCTCTGTCTCACGCTGTTTTCTTTCCATATAAACACCCATATATACCTTAGTCAGTATGATTACCGCCAGAAAACTGATCATAGCATAAATAATGCAGATATCCACCAGATAGCCCTCTCCCAGCAGCAGCGCCAATATGGCAATAATCACCATGACCATGGTGCCCATCATATTTACCGCTACCACGCGATCCGCAATCCGGGGACCGATAATCGCACGGATCAGGCACAGGATTACCATCATTGCCAGAAATACCAGCGCTGCCAGAAGCAGAATTTCATAGGCCTGTCCCAGGCCCGGTATATTTTCACCCATATGTTCCTCCATTCCGAAACGTTTACGCTGTCCCCTGCCCCTTCTGTTCAAGCTCCCGCACCAGTTCTGTAAAAATGCTCTGATCCATGCCCTCTGCCAGGCTCTCATCCAGACAATGTACCGTGTAGTCTCCGTCTTTCAGCGTCACGGTAATCGTACCCGGAGTCAGGGTAATGGCATTAGCCAGCAGGGTCTGTGCGACAGGACTTTTCAGATCACTGTGGAAGCTTACCAGTACCGGCTCTATCTCCTCCTTCTGGGTCAGAATCAAATGCACTGTGCCCAAATTGGCCTTGATAACTTCCCATACCAGAGTGACCATATACCGCAGGATCTTTCCCAGCTTTCGAAACACCTGCAGCTCCTTTTTCACACTATAGTCCATGAATTTACAGGTGAAGGCAAAAAGCAGCGCCGCAATCAGAACGCCGAAAATACAGATCTCCAGCGTGATCTTCCCGTTGAAAATAACCCATAATATAAAATAAACCAAAAACATAGCATTAACCTCCGAAAAAAGAGCCTTTTCAAAAGCGACTTAATATTATACCCATTATTCCATAAAGTCAATGGCTGAAGTCCTAAAAATACGGCAAACCGCAGCTTAGCAAAATCTCACAAAAAAACCGAAGCCGTCCGGCTCCGGGGTACACCATTGTATCTCAGGTCATTTTCCTTATTATAGAACCCTTTTTTTAAATGTCAAAAAAGAAAATGTTCCCATTCCTTGTATTGAAAAAAATACAAAGAAGGAGTAAAATAACAAAGGTGTTTATTAATTTTTAATAATTTAGGAGAGTGTACTTATGAAAAACATTCAGAACAAATGGATTCGTGCCGCAATTCCGGCATTGTTGCTTCACTGCAGTATCGGTACCGTTTACTGCTGGTCCATCTTCAGTCAGGAAATTGCCGATTATATCGGCTTTTCCAAGAGCGCTACAGAATGGGCATTCAGCTTTGCCATCTTTTTCCTTGGCATGTCCGCAGCTTTTCTGGGCAATGTAGTGGAAAAGGATATCCATCGTTCCTCACTTATTGCTGCCATCTGCTTTGCTGCCGGTATGGCGGGAACCGGCTTCTTTATCTGGTACGGCGGCTCGCACCAGCACAGCCCTCTGGCATTGGTCGGGATCTATATCTGCTACGGCTTTATCATGGGCATCGGCCTGGGCACCGGCTATTTATCTCCGGTTAAGACGCTGATGCTGTGGTTTCAGGACCGCAAGGGTCTGGCAACCGGTCTGGCCGTGGCCGGCTTCGGTGCGGCTAAGGCAATTGCCAGCCCCATTATGCAGGCACTGCTGAACTCTCTGGGTGAGGGCGGTATCTACAAAATGTTTTGGATTCTGGCCTGCGTATATTTTGTGATGATGTTTGTCGGCCATCTGCTGCTGGCTAAACCCGCAGGGTGGCATGAGCCTGCCTCCCAGGAGAAGGGCGCAAGGGCCATCGACGTAATTAAGACCAAACCCGTGGTTTTCATTGGAATCTGGCTGATGTTCTACATTAATATTACCTGCGGCCTGGCACTGATTTCCCAGGAAAAAATGATTATCAAATGTATCGGTCTTGCCGGTATGGCAGGCGTATTGTCTTCCGTCACTGCCATATTTAATGCCGGGGGACGTCTGGGCTTCTCTGCATGGGCTGATACCATGAAGGACAGAAATACCGTATACAAGATTATGATTATTCTCTCGATTATTGCTACCGGCCTGGTGATTCTTACCCAAGGCATTGCAGACATGGGGCAGAGTACTTTCCTGCTGATACTGGTACTGATACTGCTGTTTGTGGTAAATGCGGGCTACGGCGGCGGCTTCAGTAATGTACCCACCCTGCTGTCCGACCATTACGGTATGCAGAATATCAGCGCCATTCATGGCATTACCCTTTCCGCATGGGCCATCGCAGGCCTGACCGGTAATCAGCTGGCAACCTTTATTGTTGATCATGTGGGAGAACTGGTGGACGTAAGCGACGGTCATGGCGGATTTACACAGGTTAATCCCATAGGCTATCAGACAGTACTGTATGTAACCATTGTTTTGTATGTGATTGCCCTGCTGAGCAGCTTTTTCCTGGTAGGGGGCAAAAAGAAGAAAGAAGCTTAACGCTTACATAAAGATGATTGTTACCGGATCCCCAGCACCAGACGGCGCACCACCGGGATACGGCTTATAATCTCATACAGCAGAGGCAGCAGAATCACGGAGGCCGCTGTCAGAATCGGATAAAAGCCGCCCACAGGCACGTTAAAATGACTGTCGATACCGTATGTAACCAGCACCAGAGACACATAATGCAGCAGATAAAAAGCATAGCTTCTGGGGCGCATATACCGGGTAAAGGCATTTTCCTTATCCAGAAAACGGCGGCCCGCAGCGATAACGGCCAGCGTCATGAACCAGGCGTAGGCATTTACCAACAGCCCCTTTAAATTGTCTGCGGCCGCATAATTCTGTCCCCAAAATACAATGCAGTAGGCGATCCCCAGGAGCACTGCCGGGACGGCAAAAACATACCACCACTTTGCTATGCCCTCCTGAAGCTGCTCCTGGGACAGCACATAATATCCCAGCAGGAAAGTGAAAATATAGATTCCATTGCGGAATACCTCCACCACCGGCAGATTCAGGATCCATGCGCTGCCCCATACCGGCAGAGTCAGCAGCGGCAGCACGGCCATACCGGCTTTTCCGCAGAGCGCATACAGCTTATCGTGTCGATCCACCCTGCGGATCAGCAGCAGTACCAGCGTGGCAACGAACAGCTGTATCGAGAACCAGGCAGGGCCGATACCGCTCAGAGCGTAAATCAGATACTTGATAAAACCCGGGATCAGGTCTCCCTGCCCTCCCCAGAAATCCGTATACTGACAGGTCACATAACCGGAGATCCATCCATAAAGGAAGATTCCCACAACGGCAGGCACCAGAAGCTTTGCCGCCCGGGAACGTATGTAGGCTTTCGTTTCCCGGTGCTCCAGGGCGTATCTGGCGCTCATACCCGCCAGCACAAACAGGCAGATCATGAACCAGGGATACAGGATATATTCCACAATATCCAGCTGCGGAACGCCCGGTACAGCAACATTCGTAATTACACCCACACTGTTAAACAGATAAAAGATATGGTACAGGATAACCAACAGGACAATGCCGCCGCGCAGATTGTCAATATATGCTTTTCTCTTCATTATTTTCCGTCCTCCTTTGATACTTCCCGGTCCGTCTGCTCGGCCAGCGCCTGCTGCATCCCGCTCATAAAGCTCAGCATCTGCTCCGCCTTGATGATGGCAATGCCCTGGGATTCATCCCCCAGCACCACCAGATGATCTCCGGCTTCAATCTGAAAAATCTTTCTGGCCCGCTTGGGAATCACGATCTGTCCCTTTTCACCCACTGTCACCACGCCGAACAGATGCTTTCCCCTGGGTGGTACCGGCATACCGCTTCCGCCGCTTTCATAGCTGACCAGCTCATCCACCGACACATCATAGAGCCGGGCCAGAGCTACACAATTATGAATATCCGGCGCAGTTTCCCCGTTTTCCCACTTGGCCACCGCCTGCCGGGACACTCCCAGACGGTCCGCTACCTGCTCCTGAGACAGCTTATGGAGCCTGCGCAGATGGTAAAGATTCTCACTGAGCATAACTTTGCATCCTTTCTCCTGCATTTCCTACCTTTGTTCGTTTTACTTGCATTATAAGAAGAAAAAACGGCGCTGTCTACCAATAAAAGATAACATATTCTTCCTGTAAATGTTATGATCGGTTGCGTATCCGGTTGCTGTCCTTATTTACCTGTGACCGCAGTCGCACGCTCGCTTTCTGTGCCTGATCTGTAATAGCTCTATATTCGCTTGTTCCGAAGCCGACAGAGCGATACAGCATATTTTTTCGGACAATAAAAAGATACAAGCAGAAGCATAGGCTGTTTCGTAACCGCTTGCTTCTTAGCTTGTATCGTGCCGAATGCTTTATTATTTTACAGGAAAATTGATTGTACGCCTCCCTATATACCCTTCCCCGGTCAAAGCCTGGCCGGCTTTACAGACTTTCATCCACTGTTGTACCCTTGATATCCTCTTCCAGCAGCTTCATTTTGTCCATAATCTCTTTCAGCTCCTGCTGGAAGTCCGTTTTGCCGCCATCCATCTGCAGTAATTCCTCCATGGGCAGACTCTCCGACAATTCCTCCGTGCGCTCTTCATTTTCACGGGCTTTTTCCCGGACTGCCTCCGCCTGATTCTCCAGCTGCACCTTTTCTTCCCGGATAGCCTCCAACTTCTCCTCCTGCTCTTCCTTTTCCTCTTTCTCTTCCTGGGCCTGCTCCGCCTTTTCCTGCATTTCCTCATCAATATGCTCCTTGCCCTCATCAACAAGCATACTGATAATCTCCTGGCGGGCAGCTTCCATAATTTCATCAGCCTCCTGCTGAGCAGCGATCATGGGATTATTTTTCAGATCCAGCCGGGCTTTATGTATGGATTTATTCATGGACTCATAGGCTTCGATCTGGGTGTTATTTTCTCCGATCAGCTGGTGGTAGGGCTTTGCCAGATCGTCGATATCCTTGCACCGGCCATAGTATTCCGTCAGCCCCTGCTCCTCCAGCTTGGCAAAACGAGCTTTCTCCTCGTCCGTCAGCGCTGCAGGCATCCTGTCGCCTTTTTCCAAAAGATCCCAGTCCTCCTCGGACAATCCTTCCTCTCCCAGACCATATGCCTTACCGATCTCCAGCTTCTGATCCTCCAGTTCCTTTACCGTCTTCTGTGCCGCAGCATTTTCCGTGCGCATAGCCCTGATCTGCTCCTCCCGATCCGCTATCTCGCTGTCCAGCCTGCGGTCTGCAGCAAAGGCATCCGAAACCACCTTCAACGCCTTTTTCTGTGCCATCTGCTTTTTCAAACCGATGGGATCTATATCCTGATTCCATGTTCCCGCAAAGAAAGCGCTTCTGTTTCCTTCCTGCTGACTCATACCCAACAGCTGTTTCCGGCTGCTGCGGGAATCTTCACCTACAAAAATGTTTACCTGATTAACCTTCATCATGAACTCCTTTTCTCTTCTCTGCCGCTGATTCCTTTCAGCGAATTAACTGCTTCTGCCTTATTTATCGGATTACGACCGTAAATAATTAAGAGACAGCTAATATCAGGATAAGAAATTCTCCTGAAATTCCCGCATTTTCCGACATCTATTTATACATTTTTTGCCCCAGGCTGACCGCTCCCTGAATCAGCAGCATCACCAGGGACAGATTGATCAGGAACTGAATATATCCGAAAAAGCTGCTGACTGCGCTCATATTGGCCAGTGCTGCGGCGCCCTGCATTCTCGCTACCATCACAGCGTTTATTCTGGTGCCTGCTTCGATAAGGAATGCAAAAAACACCAGCATGATACTGCTGTAGAGTATCAGCAGCAGATCCATACCCTTTTTCGTCTCCGCCGTTTCCGACAGGGACAGGATACCCAGGATCAGACAGGGAAGCCCCAGCAGCGCCAACTGCAGCACGTTCTGCAAAGGATAAACCGTTATCATATTGTCCCCGCTCATCACCAAATTTTTTAATGTGTTTTGAAAAAGCAAGATTCCGACACCTGCTGCCAGATAGCACGCTGCTCCGATAATGGCGACAATGGATAA
>CAZFYD010000013.1:0-3489 GCA_964523315.1 uncultured Acetatifactor sp. | reverse complement strand
TTCCGACACCTGCTGCCAGATAGCACGCTGCTCCGATAATGGCGACAATGGATAATATTTTCTTCATAATATCACACCTCCGATTTCCTGTATTTGTACAAAAGCTTGCTCAGAATTGTACCCAGCACAATCGCAAGAATCAGCACCGGTATCACCATCAGGGTCAGGGCACGACTCATTTCGGGATATCGTTCCTGGGCAAATATAAGCAGAAGCATGCCAATCAGGAAAAGCGCAAAACAAATCATCGCAGTTCTCATTGCTTCCCCCGACTTTTCCTTTGCTTCTTTCATCTCTTCCACAACAGCATCAGGCTCCTCCAGAACCTCCCGAAGATATTCATACGCCTCCCGGTAGTCCGGATGAAAATGAGTATACTGGGCATCCTTTTGGCTGATTTCCAGATACGCTTCCCTGGTATTGTCATACACTTGGATCTGAAACTCTTCCTCCAGCCTTACGGTAATCGTATTCTTATCCTTTCTGGTAATTCTGTTTTCCCGGTCATAACAGCAGATCTTTTCATACAGCTCGTCAAAGGTTTCTATTGAGGGATTCAAAAGCTCTTCTGCCGCTTTCACATCCTCCACGGTCAGGCCGACGGCGGCATCCGTCCTGATCTGGTGGCTCTCAACTATGTCATTATGTAAATCCAGATCATCCAACACCGCCCAGGTTTCCACATCCTTATGCAGGTCCAGCCATGCCAGAATCTCCTTTGCTTTCACGAGACTGAACTTTCGGGCTGTACGGATTTCTTCAGTCGACAGATCAGGCGTCACATCGTAGATGGCGATCTTCTGCTTTTCCAGCAGATGTACCAGCTTAGCAGCCTCTTCTCTGAACGGGGTTTTGTTCTCATCAAACCAGAAACGCCAGCCGGAATGCAGTACGATCTTCGCTCCGGTATCCCGAATCAGCTTTCCCAATAATTTTACCTTTTTTCTGTCTATTATCCTGCCATCACGGATTTCTGCCTGATTGTCTTCATTCCGGCCTCTTGCATTCAATACGCCATCAATATCCAGAAAAAGAATTTTGTTCATGAGCTCATTCCTTCCTAATACTTTTCCTGTGTTTAATGCATAATAACATACCTGTAGTATAGCATATATCTCCCTGTTTCCTCAACAATAAACAGAAATTATTAAGGTCTCAACTCCCCTATTGCATCGGCCAGGATGGTATCCCCCAATTCTTCATACCTTTTGTTTTTACGAAACTCATCTATTGCAAGCCGTTTTGCAATGCTGCATAACCAGGTAAATACGCCGGAATTGCCTTCAAACTTCTTTTTGGATGTCATGGCTCTGTAAAAAGTATTCTGTGTAATCTCTTCCGCTGCAGATTGGTTTTTTACCATTGCCATGACATAGGAATAAACCTGCATATAATATGAGTTGTATAGATTCTCAACGTCCAGAACCGCTCACCTCCTCCCTTATATTGATTAGACGAAGCAGTTTTCATTTTGTTACAAATCATTTATCTTTTATCTCAAAAACAGTTTCGGTAAATGCTTAAAGACGGAGGCGAGCTGTAGGAATGACAATAGAAGATGTACTCCGCAGATACTCTGATATGGCAGTAATGGATTTTGATAGAGGTCGCATAGGTAAAGAAATAACAGACCAGCCATCTGTAAGTAACGCAGATGGTTTTTTAATACCCCATTTACAATCAAAGGCTTGGCATACTCCAATAAAAATATTCCTCATAAATTTCAAATGATACAATCAAATCTATCAGCTTTGTTATGATTTTTCCTATTTCATCCGTCTCATATATCAGCCAATGATTCTCAATCTCTCTTGTATTTTTATATATAGCGTTTTTTATCTTTTCAGAATATAAACTATTATCTCCAATTAATAGTTCAAAGCAGTCCGTCTCTCTTTTTCGGATAATTATGCTCAGCCTGTTTAAATGGAATTCATTTTTACAGCATTTATGAATAGTAGCTGCATGTCCTGTAATGGCATAACGCTCTGTTCCTATTTCTCGAAGCATGCCGTCCTCCATTGCGCACCTCACAAATTTATCAAAATTAATCCCCGTTTTACAACATATCTCCTCTATTTTTTGAGCAGAAAATTCTTTTCCCCCCCATTCTATTGCCTTATCTGTATAATCAAAAATGTCAGTATATATAGAATCATATTTTAACAATGTCTTTGACAGATAGCATCCTCGAAAATTTATCCATGCATTCCAATCACCAGAATTTTTCCGCTTTTTACCATATATTTTTAATAGTTCGTCAATACTGCCCCCATAAACACCTCTGTTTCCGAATATCTCAACTAACTCTTCAATAGAAGATCTAAGTTTTTCAAATGAATCTACCTTTTTTCTATAACGCTGTAACGATTGATTGCGTGACCATTTCTTAATCAATAATTTTTCCTCACAGACATTATCGACAGTATCCACTCTATTCATTTTCAGTTCCAAAAAGTCACGGAAAATGTCTATGGTAATTGGAATTTCGGATAACTTATATCTTACATCAGAATCATATAATCCAAAGTCAATTTTTGCTTTTTCCGACAATCGTTTTGTACAATTTTGAGTCACAACGAAGTTCGCATATATGCATCCGTCATATTCATATTTTGTAATATACTCTGGCAGCCCTAATTTATATCCCATTTCTAAAATCTGATCTTCTGTGATTTCAATATCAGTTTTGAAGCAATTACGCATTTCTCTGTATAATTTCATTCTACTTGAATTCATATTATGTAATACATTCAGTGCAATATAATACATTCCTTCGCCTCCTTACATTCCGCCTAATTGCAGTATGCTCAGTCGGCCTGGAAAATGGTTCTCCGCAGAGCAGTACCATTTTCCTGCCTTTTTCAGTTTGAGATCTTAGTACTCCTATAGGGATTGTTTGGCTGCTTCCAATACCTCAATTACCCTGTTGTCTGCATCCTCAGCTTTATTCTATTTCTGCTATTCATTATATCTTCTTGCAGTAGAAAAGTAAACGGTAGCTTCTGAACAATATAACTCTTTTCTATTGTATTGTCAGGAACTGAGCATAATTTGGAGTGGTGTGTCGGATAAAAACAATTGATAGAATAGGGTACCGATGCTATAATAATGCTATGTTTATGAAACGAAAAGACCGAAGATACAAATTAGAATAGAAGCATTCATATGATACATCCAGATAAAATAAGAACGGAAGTCAGGAAAAATGAAGATGAGAATTTTAAATTCCGTAGCTATTTGAAAGTACATACTGATGAAAAAAGTTAGATAAGCAATTTTTACGCCTGCACAGAGAATTGTTTGCCGATTATGATTGTAGTAAATGCAAAAATTTAGACCAACCGGAACGGCTGCAGAGTCTGCTGGGAATGCTGGATACCATTACCATATGTCCCGTAGCTTTTGAAATATTTGAGAGAGTAAAAAAAGAGTCAATGTCACTTAGTTAAGCTTTGACGGTGTATAGAATATATTGCGATGCGCCAG
>CAZFYD010000012.1:6892-37008 GCA_964523315.1 uncultured Acetatifactor sp. | reverse complement strand
TCCAGGCGGTGGATGCGGAGACCTACTGGACGCAGCAGCGGTGGATCCACAATGGCTCAATAGAAGCCGTATCCATGCATCCGCTGTATTTGCAGGAAGAGGTCAGCGGACTGGATGCGGAGCCGCAGGAGGAGTATGACGGATATTCTGTGACATACCGCACGTTGGGGAACACAATCTACGGGCTGGAGGGATTTTACAGGCAGAATGGAGACGTCTGGGAACGAACCTATTATCTCAGCCGCCGTAGCGGGGAGCAGGAAGGACTGGAACGCTGGGCCATCGAGCTGCCGCCGCCGGAGGAATATGGCGTAAAAGAGTTTTTTGCGGCGGCTTTTGATGTGAAGAGTGAAGAAGAGATGGTACTTTTTCTACAGGGGCAGCAGGATGAGCTCCCCCGCACGGCGTGCTATCTGGCGGTACATATGACTCCTCAGGGAGAAATCCTGTCGGTAACGGATCTGTATTCTGCCATGAGGGAATTAAATGTGGAGCTGGGAGCAACCTATGAGAAAGCCTATGTGGATGGAGCGGGATATTATTACCTGATTACAGGGCAGGCGGCTTACGGAATGGGAGATCGTGTCAGCGTGCTGGATCCGGAGGGGAAAATCGTGGATACCATGGAGCCGGGAGAAGGGTACACAGGCGTGAGCTGGGCCATGAAGCTGCCGGATGGCAGCGCTGTATTTTCCTGGTTCAATGAGGAGTCGTATACGCTGCTGGAGATCTATGACAGGGAAACAGGCGGCGCCCGGACGCTGCTGGAGGAGAAGCTGTCGGATGTCTGGCTGTGGACGGCCGCAGAGGACGGATATCTGTATTATGTGAACAGTGCCGAAGAGCTGATGCGCTGCAATATCCGCACCGGCTCTGTGGAGGACTGTCTGTACTATCCGCAGCTGGGCATGGAGGGAGACAGACGTTCTCCGTATTCTGCAGGGCTGCGTATCGGAGAAGACGGTAATCCGGAGCTGCTGGGGCAGAAGAACGGAGAAACGGTGCTCTGCAGGCTGGGCACGGAGAAGCCGGAAACGACATCCGTGCGGCTGCTTTGCGAAGACTCTCTTCCGGAGTATATCAAGAGCTGTGCCGCTTCATTCTCCCGTGAATATCCGGATTGTCCGATACTGCCGGAGTATCCCGAAGAGAATGCAGAAGCCTTCTGGGATCGGGCCATGGCGGAGCTGGTATCCGGCAAGGGGGCAGATATCTATTATGTATCACCGTCCGATCTGCGTACGCTGCAGGAGAAGGGTGTACTGGCGGATCTGTCGGAGCTGATATCGGAGGACACGCTGTCCGTGATCTGGCCCGGCGTGCTGCAGATGGGAACGGTGGACGGGCAGCTGACCGGGATCCCGCTGATAACCTCTGTAAACACTGTGATCGTATCGGATGAAATATGGGCGGAGGATCACTGGACGCTGGAGGAGGCACTGGATGTGATGGAGGCGCATCCCGAGCTGCGGTACTCTCTGGCTTCCAGCAGAGCCTTTGACAGCGGGGAGATACTGTCCTACCTGGTGATGCAGAATCTGGCCGACTCTCCCTTTCTGGATCTGGAGCAGGGAAGCTGTCATTTTGACGATCCCCTCTTTATCCGGGCGCTGGAGCTGGCAGGGCGCTGTACAGAGTCTCTCAGCTATCAGGAGGCTTATGCCATGTACCCGGAAAAGGACTGGGTAGCGTTGGAAATCCCGCTTTCCATTGGCACCTATGACACTCTGAAAAACACGCTGGGCGAGGAATACCATGTGGTGGGGTATCCGACGGAGGGGGAGTGCGGAACCTATTGGGAGAGAAGTCGGATGGTGGTAGTGAACAAAGAGACAGCGCATAAGGAGCAGGTGGCTGCTTTTCTGGAGGAACTTCTCAGCTATGAGAACCAGTATACTCTGTGGTGGTCTGAACCGGTGAGATCGGATATGCTGGAGGGGCGGCTCAGGGAGCACAGCTTCGGCGGTGAGAGGATGATGTGCATTGAGTATGGGAATGGCATGATGACGCCGCTCTCCCCCGGCCCGGAGGGAGACTACAGGATCGGGGAGTATCAGGCACTGCTGGCGAAGAGTGTGGGCATATCCGCAGACACCGGCGCCGTGGAGGACATCATCTGGGAGGAGGTGGAAAGCTACTTCTCCGGGGACAGGGATGCGGCGGAGGTGGCAGACACCATACAAAACCGGGTGCAGCTGTATTTGAATGAGCGGCAGTGAAAGTGCATATTTTGATATGCTACAGTGCTAAACGAATAGGAAAGGATGAGGAAACGTGAAAAAGAATTGGGCAGGATTACTTGCAGTCTGTCTGCTGCTGGCTTCCTGCGGGCAGACGGGATCGGCGGGAACGACAGAGGAGCAGTCTGTTTCCTCATCGGTGCAGGATCAGGTGACGAATTGGAAAACAGACCGCTGGGTCTGCGACAATGGCAGCGTTGCCTCATCCCCTCTCTATGCCGGAGAGATGATCAAAGGGCTGGACATGAGCCTGCAGAACTACAGTGGCCGTTCTGTGAATTGTTGTACCAGGGGAAATACCATTTACTCCCTACAGAGCTATTTCTGGCAGCAGTCGGAGGATAAATGGAAAAAGGAATATTATCTCTGCAGCTATGATGGAGATACAGGTGAGATCCGCCAGCTGCCTCTGGATCTGTCCGGGCTGGAGGGATATGCAGAGCAGGAGATGCGTGTCGTCAATCTGGATATCCAAAGTGATCAGGAGCTGGTGGCCTTTGTCCAGGGCTGGCAGGAGGGAATGTCCTGCACGGTGAGCTATCAGGCGGTGCATATGACTCCCGAGGGAAAGCTGCTCTCCGCTGCGGATCTCTATCCGGTTCTGTCTAAGATGGGGATGGATTCGGCCATTCCCTTCAGCGACAGCTATGTGGATGCGGCAGGAAACTACTATATGATCCCCTGGAAGGAGAGTCTGCTGGAGAAAACCCAGGTGATGATTCTGGACGCAGCCGGAGAGACGGTGGGCACCATGGAAGCGGAGGAAGGATATGCGTGGGCGGAGTGGGCTATGAAGCTGCCGGACGGCAGCCCGGTATTCGCCTGGAAGAATTATGACCTGCAGAACGTGCAGCTGGTGACCTATGATGCGGAGGGGAGACGCTCCCACATCCTGCTGCAGCAGAAAGGGCTTATGGATGCAGGGCTGTGGATGGTCACGGAGGACGGATATCTGTACTATGTGGATGATGCCGATGAGCTGATGCGCTGTGATATCCGCAGCGGCGCCCGGGAGGAATGTCTGTACTATCCGCAGCTGGGTCTGGGAACGGATAAATACTCGGCCAGAATGATTCCCGGTAAGGATGGGCTGCCGGAGATCCTGGGGGAGAGCAATGGGGAGACGGTGATCTGCAGGCTGAGCCGGGAATCCAGCGAAGTGGGACCTGTGCAGATGATCAGTCTGACTCCCTACTGTGAATATTTCCAGAAGTGTGCGGCCGAGATTTCCCAGGGAAATAAGGAACATCCCATTTATGTGCAGAGTCCTGCGGAGTCCAATGATACGGCTTACCGGGACAGGGTCATGGTGGAGCTGGCCTCCGGTGAGGGAGCGGATCTGTACTATGTGACGGCTGAGGATATGCGGATTCTGGCGGAGAAAGGAATGCTGGCGGATCTCACGGAGCTGATTTCTCCAGACACCCTCTCGGCGATCTATCCGGGTGTGCTGGAGACGGGGACTCTGGATGGAAAGTTGTGCGGCATTGCCGTGGAGGAGTATGGTTATGCCATGTTTGTATCCCGGGAGCTTTGGCCGGAGGACAGCTGGACTCTGGAGGAGGCGTTGGATGTTATGGAAGCCAATTCCCAGCTGCAGTACCCGGTTATGTCCACAGGCACTCTGGACTGCTATGGGGTCTTCCAATATCTGGTTATAGATAACCTGGCGTGTTCTCCCTTCCTGAATCTGGAGGAGGGAACCTGTGATTTCACCAATCCTCTGTTTGCCCGGGCATTGGAGCTGGCCGGAAGCTACCAGCAGAAGATCAGCTATGAGGAAGTCCAGGAGATTTATCCCGGGAAGGATTGGGTGGCTTTGCAGACAACAATACCATTCCCGACGTCCTATTATGAGCTGATGACAGTTCTTGGAGAGGATTATCATGCCGTGGGATACCCGGTGGAGGAAGGAAACGGTAATTTCTGGTGCGGATATCGTTTTCTGGTAGTAAATCAGGATACGGCACATCGGGAAGAAATAGCGGCTTACCTGGAGGCGCTGCTCAGTGAAGAGAATCTGAAGGAATATAACTATGCTGTCAGAAAAGAGGATCTGACCGGCAAGGTAGGGGATATAGAGATTCCGGATAAAATAGCCAATGGGGAGATGACCTATAAGACGACAACCGGGATTGCATATGATAATGGCGTTTATTTTGAGGTACTGCCTGATGAGGATGGGCACTACTGGGTGGAGGATTACGAGGAACTGCTGGAGAGTCTTTCAGGCCGTTCGGCAGCTGCCGGCGCCGTGGAGGACATTATCTGGGAGGAGGTGGAAAGCTACTTCTCCGGGGACAGGGATGCGGCGGCGGTGGCGGACACCGTGCAAAACCGGGTGCAGCTGTATTTGAATGAGCGGCAGTGAAGGAAAGAGATATCGGACATAGCCAAAAAGGGGCGGACCACTGGATGGTCGGTCCCTTTTTAGCAATAAATGATGAATTTATGACAAGCTTTAAAGAGAAATCCCAGAGGAAATCTGCTATAATCAAAATATTATTAAAAATTCTACGGAGGGGACGGCGATGGGTGAAATACAGAAAAAAAACTATCGTAATGTGTTTGCGGAGATCGGCATTGCGCAGGAGGATATCGACCGGAGGCTGCGGGAGATCGTGCATACCTTCTTCTACGGCAGCGAGGAAGAGCGGATCTACCATCCTGTGGGGGAGGACATGGGCTATTTGATGGATACGGGTAATTACGACGCCCGTACCGAGGGCATGTCCTACGGCATGATGATGTGCGTGCAGCTGGATATGAAGGAGGAGTTTGACCGGATCTGGAAGTGGTCCAAGACCTATATGTTCATGACGGAGGGCTGGAGCGAGGGTTATTTTGCCTGGTCCTGCGGACCAGACGGCAGCAAAAACGCGGATGGCGCAGCGCCGGACGGTGAGGAATTCTATGCCATGGCCCTGCTTTTTGCTTCCCACAGATGGGGGGACGGGGAGGGCATTTTTAACTATTCCGCACAGGCCAGAGAGATCCTGAGAGCCTGCCTGCATAAGGGAGAGAACGGCCGCCAGGGGCATCCCATGTGGAATAAAGAAAATCACCAGATCCTATTTGTGCCGGGGATTGATTATACGGATCCGTCCTATCATCTGCCCCATTTCTATGAATTGTTTGCCCTGTGGGCGGATGAAGAGGACCGGGACTTCTGGAAGGAGGCGGCCAGGGTCAGCCGGGAATATCTGGCAAAGGCCTGCCATCCGGTGACAGGCTTTAATGCGGAGTATGCGGAATTTGACGGCAGCCCCATGAGCCGTCCCATTCCCTGGACCAAGGACAGGCACGACTGGTTTTACAGTGATGCCTACCGGACAGCTGCCAATATCGGGCTGGATTACGAATGGTTCGGCGTGGACGCAGGACAGCGGGCAGCGGCGGACCGGATCCAGAGGTTCCTGATTGAAGACTGCAGAAAGGGCAGCTATCCGATCTATGAACTGGACGGTAGGGTGGCGGGCGAGGCCGCACTGCATCCCTATGCGATTACGGCAACCACTGCCCAGGCGTCTCTGGCGGCGGACAATGAGACTACCAGAGAGTGGGTGGAGCGGTTCTGGAGGCTCCCCCTGCGTACCGGTGAGAGAAGATATTATGATAACTGCTTGTATCTGTTTGCTTTTCTGGCATTGAGCGGTAACTACAGGATCTGGTAAATAGTCGGCAGAACTGTGAATTGAAGAAGGAGAAGGAAAGATGGTAGGACCCAAAGCACCCAGAGACCCAGAGAAAAAAAGAAAAAGCTTTTACATTATGCGGGGGAAAAGCATTGCAGGTTCCCCCCAGAAGGATGGACGGGGCATCCAGTTTTTATATATGAATGACGGACGGATGATCAGCAGCGCCCGGATCGTGGGAGGCATCACGGACGAGGGGATGCTGAAGCTGATGGAGACTGCGGAGGGCCTGCGGCAGCTGGTACACAGTATCGGCGTGACCGTGGAGGCGGATGACCGGGAGCTGGTGACGGAGTTCTGCTTTCAGATGTACGGACACCGGGATGTCTACGGCTCCGGCACCACACTGCGGCTGCCGGTGCAGGCCAACGGCATGGAGCAGATTCTGAAGCTGGAGGACTGCGAGTGGTCGGACGATGACAATATCCCCGGACAGATCCGCTTTGAATTTCCCGAGGCGGGAACATTGGCTACGGTGGCAGTGCGCTTTTATCTCCGTGACGGCTTTGATGCGCCGGAGGTGGAGGAGGAAAACCCGGTGGATTTCTCTTCTCCCTACTACCGGCAGATGCTGGAAAAATCCCTGATGCAGACCGGAAACAATGCCCGGCTGAAAAAGGCTATCGAAAAGGCTCGCCGGGGAGAAGAGGTCACTCTCGGCTTTATCGGCGGCTCCATCACCCAGGGGGCAGGAGCCATCCCTATCAACACCGAGTGCTATGCTTATAAGACCTTCAAGGGCTTCTGCGAGCTGACCGGCAGGGGAACGGATGAAAATGTGCATTATGTGAAAGCCGGCGTGGGCGGAACCCCCTCGGAGCTGGGAATGATCCGCTATGAAAAGGATGTGCTTCGTGACGGCAGCGTCACCCCGGATGTGGTGGTGGTGGAGTTCGCCGTCAATGATGAGGGGGATGAGACCAAAGGAGAATGCTACGATTCCCTGGTAAGGAAGATCCTGGGGGCGGAAAATCGACCGGCGGTGATCCTGCTGTTTGCGGTGTTTGCCAATGACAGGAACCTGCAGGAGCGCTTATCTCCGGTGGGGCGGGCTTATGATCTCCCCATGGTCAGCACTCTGGATGCGGTGGTGGAGCAGTTCTACTTAAAGCCGGGCAGCGGTAAGGTGGTCAGCAAAAATCAGTTTTTCTATGATTCCTTTCATCCCACCAATGTGGGCCACACGATTATGGCGGACGGTCTGATCCATCTGCTGCAGACGGTGGACGGACAGGAGGCGGATGAAGATACGATGGATCTGGCACAGATTGCGCCCCCCATCGGCGGCGCATTTGAAGCGGTACAGCTGCTGGACCGCAGGCATCATACGGAGCTGGCAGAGGTTCACTGCGGCAGCTTTTCGGCAGTGGATGCGCAGCTGCAGGCAGTGGAGATGGATATGGAGCTGGCCGGAACCCCGGAATTTGCGGATAACTGGACTTATCGGGGCATGCGGAGCGGCGTGTCCTATACGCCCTTTTCCATGGAGATTACCTGCGAAAGCCTGCTGCTGGTCTTTAAGGACAGCGCTTCCAATCAGGTGGGCTGTGCAGAAGTCTGGGTGGACGGAGAGAAGGTGCTGGATGCGGATCCCCATGTGAACGGCTGGACCCACTGCAACCCGGCGATCTGCTTTCGGGGCAGGGAGAGAAAGACCTATCATGTGGAAGTGAGGATGGCGCCGGGTCAGGAGGATAAGGATTTTACAATCTTAGGCTGGGGCATTGTGTGAGAAGAAGTTCTAATGCTCCAAAGTGGGCATTCTTCAACCGGATTTATGGGTACAGAGGCATAATACATAGTGTATGGGAGGATACAAAATGCGTTTGGTATATGAGAATCAGGCAGTTCCCCTTCTGGTGGAGAACAGCGCCTTTGAAGGGGTAAAACGGATCGCCGGGAAGGTGGCGGGGGACATCTGCAAAGTGACGGGGCAGCGGCCGCAGGTACTGCAGGAGAACCGGCTGACAGCAGAGGATAAAAGGGCGGTTCTGTGTGCTACAGCAGGAAAGAGCGCACTGGCAGAGCAGCTGGCAGCGGCGGGCGTACTGGATCTGTCCGGCGTGACCGGGAAAAGGGAGGTTTATCTGATTCGCAGGCTGGGAGCGCGGCAGCTGCAGCAGGTGGAGGCGCTGTCCGGACTGGAGGAGCTGCTGGTGATCTGCGGCAGCGACAAGAGGGGCACGATCTACGGCATGTTTACCCTGTCGGAGTATATCGGAGTATCCCCCTTATGCTTCTGGGGTGATGTCCAGCCCCGGCGTCAGCCCGATGTGGAGATCGGCGATGGTATCCAGACTCTGTCTAAGGAGCCCAGCGTCTGCTACAGAGGCTTTTTCATCAATGATGAATGGCCCTGCTTCGGAAATTGGACCAACAGGCACTTCGGCGGCTTCAATGCGGAGGCCTATGAGCATGTGTTTGAGCTGCTGCTGCGCTTAAAGGGAAATTATCTGTGGCCCGCCATGTGGAGCGCCTCCTTTCCGATAGACGGCCCCGGCAGCGCCAATGAGGAGCTGGCGGATCTCTATGGCGTGATCATGGGCTACTCCCATCATGAGCCCTGCCTGCGGGCCAGCGAGGAGTGGGATAAGGTCAGAGGGCCGCAGACGGAATACGGCAATGAGTGGAATTTCTATACCAACGAGCGGGGGCTTTTGCGCTACTGGGAGGAAGCGCTGCAGAGGAGCGGAAAATACGAGAACCTGATTACTATCGGCATGCGGGGGGAGCGGGATACCTCGATGCTGGGCGAACAGGCCACGGTGGAGGAGAATGTAAATCTGTTAAAGGACATTATCCGCAAGCAGCGTGCCCTGATCCGAAAGAATGTGCGGCGCAAGGAGGTCCCTCAGCTGCTGGCGCTGTATAAAGAGGTGGAGGCCTATTTCTATGGAGATGAGCATACAGAGGGCCTGAAAGACTGGGAGGAGCTGGAGGATGTGATCTGCATGCTGTGCGAGGACAATTTCGGGCAGATGCGTACCCTGCCCGCCGAGGAGGTCAGAAACCGCAGGGGCGGCTGGGGCATGTACTATCATTTTGACTATCACGGAGCTCCCGTTTCCTATGAGTGGGTGGACTCCACCCCCCTGGCCAAGACATGGGAGCAGATGTGTATGGCCTATGAGTATGGGATCCGGGATGCCTGGATCGTCAATGTAGGGGATCTGAAATTCCATGAGGTACCTCTGAGCTATTTCCTGGCCCTGGCTTATGATTATGAGAAATGGGGCTACGGCAATAAGGACAGTTATCGGGAATACACCCGGCAGTGGACAGAAAAAACTTTCCCGGAGGCATCCCCCCGGCTGCAGGAGCAGATCGGACAGGTGCTGACCGGTTATATCGATATCAATGCCCTGCGCAGGCCCGAGGCCCTGAATGAGCATGTGTATCATCCCTGCCATTATGGGGAGGCGGATCGGATGCTGCGGCGGGCAGAGGCGATAGAAGCGCTGTCGGAGCAGATTATGACAGAGCTCTGCGACCGGGAGAAGGACGCTTATTACAGCATGATCCATTATCCGGCCGTGGCCAGCATGAACCTGCTGAAAATGCATCTCTTTGCCGGAAAAAATAATCACTATGCCCGCCAGGGAAGACCCGTTGCCAATGAGTACGGTCGGAAGACGGAAACCTGCGAGGAGCGGGATATTTTGCTGGCCCGGGAGATGGCGGCGTTTAAGGACGGCAAATGGAGCGGCATGGAGCTGGCCCAGCATATCGGCTTTACCAAATGGAATGAGGACGGCTACCGTTACCCGCTGACTGGCCGGGTACACCCGGTACATAAGCCCCGGATGAGTGTGTCCCGGGCGGATCAGGAGCAGATCGGCGTGAAGAATTACGGCGCACCCTGCGTGATCCGGGTGCCGGATTTTCAGTATGCAGGGGCAGCGCCCGTGCAGATCGAGATCGCCAATGACGGCATCGGCAGCTTTACCTGGCAGATACAGGTGGAAAAGCCGGAGAGCGGGCTGCCTGCATGGCTGCAGGTATCGTCCCTGGAGGGAACCTGCCGGGAGCTGGAGACTGTAACCTTAAGCTGTGTGGAAGAGGAGCTGCCGGCAGAGGCGGAGACGGTGCGCCTGCTGGTACAGGGCGAGGATACCGCAGTGGCGGTGGAGATTACCGGACGGAGACAGCAGAGAGAGGGGCTGCCCCAGGGCACCTATCTGGAACGAGGGGGAATCATCGTCATGGAGGCTTCCGGCTATGTGCGCAAGCAAGATACCGGGAAAGGCTCCTGGCAGGTTATAGAGGGATATGGCAAGTACGGCGCAGGCGTCAAGGTATTTCCCAGTACGGCGGTATTTGCCGAAGACGAGGAAAAGCCGGACCTGACCTATCAGTTCCTGATCCCGGAGGCGGGAGAATATCAGGTGGAGCTGCTGGCGGCGCCGACCAATTCGGCGGTGAATCATCAGGGCATGTATGTGCAGATCAGCAATGGCCGCAGGGAAAGCGGCAGGGCGGAGATTACGCCGCCGGACTTCAGGGCGGGAGAAAGCAGTGATCCCCGGTGGGCCAAGGGCGTATTAAACCAGATCCGGGTCAGCACGGTGACGATGTCCTTTGATGCGGGAGTGCAGCAGCTGACCATAGGGGCCCTGGAGGCCGGAGTGGTGCTGGAGCGCATTCTGATTCACAAGCCTCAGGTAAAACCGCAGCAGTCCTATCTGGGGCCGGAGGTATCCGTCCGGGTGTAGAATCAGAAACAGCGTGGAGGGGCTGTGAATCGTAAACGCCGGGTATGTATGGGGATGAAGATGATGGCAGGAAAGCAAGGCGGAAAAAACAGAATATGGCGGATGCTGGCCCTGACGGGCTTTTTGGGGACAGCATTGCTGGCGGGCGGCTGCGGGCAGCCCGGAGAGGAGGGGGACAGTCTCATTGTGATCGAGCAGGAGGCGGACCCCATCACCTACGATATGGCGGCGGTTACTGTGGGCGATGTGCAGAAGACCCAGCGGATCAAATGCACCTATCAGCAGCTGAATGAAGAGAGCCTGAGCTTCGGAATCAGCGGAAAGTCCGTGGATAAGGTCTATGTGCAGGAGGGGGATGCGGTGGAGAGAGGACAGGTGCTGGCGGAGCTCTCCAGCGGCAGCCGTCAGGAGGACATCGCCCGTCTGGAATACCAGATCGCCCGCAACCAGCTGCAGCTGGAGTACAGTCAGATCAATGAGGACTATGAAATCTCGTCGCTGTGGCTGAGCTTTCTGTACCAGAGCGGCCAGTCCCAGACGGAACGGGAACGGCTGGAGGCAAATGTGGCCCAGGTGCAGCAGAACTATACCTATGCCCGGGAGGATTATCAGGACGCCATTGACCTGGATCGGCTGCAGCTGGAGCAGCTGCAGAGTGAGGCTGCGGACAGCTGTCTGGTAGCCGGAATATCCGGCACGGTATTTTATATTAAGGAAGATCTGGAGGGCTCTACCTCTGCCCGGGGAGAGGAGGTCATGACCATCATTGACGGCTCCGAATGCCTGTTTATGACAGAGGCGCCGGAATATGCGGACTGCTTCCGGGAGGGGGAGGAGATCGATTTGGAGATCACCTCCGGTTCCGGTGCAGGAAAATATACGCTGGTGCCCCATGAGATGGAGAACTGGGGGGAGCAGCAGTTTTTTGCGCTCGGCGCCGGCGGAGCGGACGCTACGATTGAGGTGGGAACCACCGGCACCATGACGGTGATACTGGATCAGCGCAGCGGCGTTCTGTGCGTGCCCTCATCGGCAGTACACAGCGCAGATGGCCGGGATTATGTCTATGTGCTGGGAACCGATCAGATGCGGGAAGTGAAATGGATCGAGACCGGACTTTATGGGGACAGTACAGTGGAAGTGCTGTCCGGATTAACAGAGGGAGAGAGGGTCATACTGCGATGAGAAGACGAAAGGGTTTGTGTCTGATCCTGGCATTCTGCCTGACAGCAGTGATGACCGGATGCGGAGAAGAGCAGGGGCAGGAGAGCGCAGCGGAAGCCGTGACGCTGTTGGAACCTGCGGGACTGGCAGGCAGCAGCGAGGCGGCCGCCTGCCGGAATCTGTATGATGCCGATGTGTATTCCGCCACGGTAGTACCCTATGTGGAGGAGTATGCGTTTTCGGAGGATATTGTATTAGAGGAATTCCGGGCCTTTCCCGGGGAATCGGTGGAGAAAGGAGAGGTGCTGGCAGTCTCCGACACGGAAAAGCTGGACCGGCAGATTGCCGATTTGCAGGAGCGGATTCAGACCATGGAGGAGGAATTTGCCGAGTATCAGGCCGAGGTCAGGGAGAATCTGGCAGAGCCCCAGGAAAAGGTAAAGCAGCTGCAGTCCATCGTGGAAAATCTGGAAAAACAGGAGCCGGAAAAGTACCTGACGCAGGATCCCGGGGAGACGCCGGACAGCGTCAGCGGTTCGGACGGGGAGAGCACAGGAGCGGATGCCGATGAGACAGAATCCGAGCCGGTGCTGAATCCTGCATATACCCAGTGGGAGCAGGAATATAACCAGTGGAACGGTCAGTACCGTATCGCCAGTCACAATGTCAACATTACCCTGCAGCAGCTGGAGCAGCGTACCGGGCTGTATGAGCTGGATCATGCCTATGCCCTGCAGCAGCTGGTATTTTTGCAGGAAAAAAAGAATGATATCACAATCTGCGCCGGGATGGCCGGGCAGGTAGTTGCCTTAGGGGAGAGAAGCTACGGGGACTATATCCAGGGAGAGACTCCCATTGTGGCAGTGGGAGATCCGGAGCAGAAGCTGCTGAAGTGTGAATATATCAATAAGGCCACGGCGGCAAAGGCGGAGGAGATCTATGCGGTCATTGACGGACAGCGCTATGAGGTCACTTATGTGCCGGTGGAAACAGAGGAGTATACCCGGCTGACTTCCCAGGGGGAAACGGTCTATACCACCTTTTATCTGGAAGGCGATACGCAGGGGGTGAGCATGGGGGACTATGCGGCCATCGTGGTGGTCAACCAGCGGCGGGAGCAGGCCTTGTCCGTGCCGAAGGACACCGTACACAAGGATGATACCGGCAGCTATGTGTATGTGGTGCAGGGGGGAGAAAATATCTATACTTCTGTCAGCACCGGTATGAGCGACGGGGTCTATACGGAGATCCTGTCTGGGATCCGGGAGGGGGATATGGTTCTGCTGGATTCTGCGAGGGAGTACAGTGACGAGAGAGTAACGGTGGAGATGGGAAGCTTTCGCAGCAGCTTTTCCGGCAGCGGCTATATGGCCTATCCCTCCGTTGAAACCGTGCAGAATCCTATTGAGCAGGGAACCGTGTATTTTCAGGAGTTTCAGACCTCCCTCTACCAGCATGTGGAGAAAGGGGATGAGATCGCCACCGTGCGGGTGGCAGCGGATGAGATCGCTCTGCAGCGGCTCAGTACCCAGCTGCAGAGACAGCAGGAGCGGCTGCAGGATCTGATCGATCAGGGGGAGGAAGAAAATCAGAAGGCCATTGAGAGCCGGCGGGAGACTATAGCGGATCTGCAGCAGCAGATTGCCGAAATACGGCAGGATTATGAGACCACAGCCATCCGGGCCGCCAAGAGCGGTATTGTGACCTGGATGGCGGACATAGACAAGGAGGATATTCTGCAGCCGGACTGCAGTCTGCTTGAGATTGCCGATGAAAACACCTGCTATGTGATACTGGAAAATACCAACAATGTGCTGGCCTGTGGCAATCAGGTAAAAGTGACCTACCGGGACCGGGAGGAACAGGAAAAGGAGACGACGGGCGTGGTGGCCAATGCGGGCAGCCAGGCACTCAGCAGTGCCCTGCAGTCATCCTATGCCTATATCCTTCTGCCTTCGGAGCTGATCGGTGATATGTCCGTGGGGACGGAGGGCTGGGGCGGCTGGTGGAACCGGGCCCGGTTTACGGTGACAGCCAGTCTCCGGGAGATGGAGAACGTGCTGGTGGTGCCCCGGCGGGCCGTGCAGGAGACAAACGGCAGCCTCTATGTCAATGTGGTGGAAGCGGATGGCAGTATCGTGCGCCGCAGCTTCATTGCAGGCGGCTTTGACAACAGCAATTATTGGGTGATTGAGGGCCTGACGGAAGGAATGGAACTATGCTTAGAGTGATGTTGCAGAAGCTGTGGCACAAGAAATGGATGGTGATGTGTCTGCTGCTGGGCTGTCTCCTGCTGATTGCCACGGTGGTCAGCTTTCCCATGTACCGGACAGCGGCTTTTGACCGGATGCTGCAGGATGAATTTGAGGCTTATCTGACGGAGAACGGTCAGTGGCCGACCATGAACCAGCTGGTGCTGATCTCCAAAAAGGATCGGGGAGGCAGCACCATCAGCAAGGTGGAAGCGCTGATGGCTGGGATCTATGATGAGATGGGTGTCCGGGAGAAGGAGACGATCTGTTATTACAGTCTGGCCAAGGCCGATGCCTATTCCCTGATGAACCGGTCCGACGTGCAGGCCATTTCCCTGCGGCTCAGCGCCATGACGGGGCTTCCTGATCATGCCGGAATGTTGGCGGGGGAGATGTATTCCGAGGACGGCCGGGACGAAGAGGGTAATATTGAAGTGGTAATCAGCCAGGCCTGCATGGTGGATGCGGGACTTCTGGTGGGAGAAGTCATAGAATTTGATGCTTTAAAGGGGCCGGAGGGAGAAAAGCTGCGCCTGAAGATCACAGGCGTCTATGAGGAGGCGGCAGTGGGCGATTTTTACTGGCAGAATACGCCGGAGGAGCTGAATGCGGTCTGTTTCATGGAGGAGCGGCTGTTCCATGAGCTGTTCACCGGGGAAAATGCCGGGAGGTATACCATCACCTGCTCCTACTATGCCCTGTTTGAGTATGCGGATCTGAAAGCGGCGGATGTGGAGCATATCCGGGAGTATACCGACTACCTGACCCAGGAGAGCCCTTACCGCAGCACCATGGGAGAGCCTGCCTACCGGGAGATTCTGACAAGCTTTGAAAAGAAGCAGAGCCGGATCGAAGCCACGCTCTTTATCCTGCAGGTGCCGGTGCTGATCCTGCTGGGTGCCTTTCTGTTTATGATTTCCGGGCAGATGTATGATATGGAACGCAATGAGATCTCCGTGATCAAGAGCCGGGGCAGCTCCAGCGGCCAGATTTTCCGGCTGTATCTGTACCAGAGCGTGTTTCTGACGCTGCTGGGAGCTCTGGGCGGCATCCCGCTGGGGAATCTGTTCTGCCGGATCCTGGGTTCCGCCCGGAATTTCCTGGAGTTTACCGCTCAGGGCCAGCTGGAGATCACCTGGACCCGGGAGGTGCTGTATTACAGTCTGGCGGCAATGGGGGCCTGCATTCTGATCATGACGGTGCCCGCAGGTAAGCACAGCCGACTGACCATCGTGAAGCTGAAGCAGCAGAAAGCGATGAAAAAGCATTCCTGGTGGGAAAAATGCTTCCTGGATGTTGTCTGCCTGGGCGTGTCCCTGTATGGCTACTACAGCTTTTCCCGGAACCAGAGTGCCCTGGTGGAAAATGTGCTGATGGGCGAAGCACTGGATCCTCTGCTGTATATCAGCTCCTCCCTGTTTATGGTGGGCATGGGGCTGCTGATTCTGCGGCTGCAGCCGCTGCTGGTGGGAGGGATCTATACCCTGGGCAGCCGCTTCTGGCGCCCGGCCAGCTATGCTTCTTTTATGGAAAATATGAAGAACGGCAGGAAACAGCAGTTTATCATGCTGTTTATGATTCTGACCGTTTCCCTGGGCATGTTCCATGCCACGGTGGCTCGCACCATTCTGCAGAATGCTCAGGAAAATACGGAATATCTGGACGGTGCGGATATCATTATCCGGGAGGTGTGGAACACCAACGCCTCCGCCTCGGGGGAGACCGACGGGGAACTGACTTATTATGAGCCGGATTACAGCAAATATGCTTCTCTGGATATTGCGAAATCCTACACCCGGGTGATTCGGGATGAAAACGCCTATCTGGCGGGGCAGGTTTACGACAGGCAGCAGATTACCCTGCTGGGGATCCATACCCGGGAGTTCGGAGAAAATACCTGGCTGGATCAGGAGCTGCTGGGCAGGAACTATTATGAACTGCTGAACGAACTGGCTGTGGAGCCGGGCGGCGTGCTGGTGTCCCGGAATTTCCAGACCCTGCAGGGCTGCAAGGCGGGAGATACGATACGGTATTACAACAGCGCCAATACGGAAGTGCGCAGCAAGATCGTGGACTTTGTGGATTATTGGCCGGGATATGAGCCCACAACGATGAGCCTCAATGCGGACGGCGGTGTGAGCACCCGGGACAATTACCTGGTAGTCGCTCACTATTCCGCTCTGCAGAAGACGCTGGGGACGGTACCCTACGAGGTCTGGATCACACGGAAGGAGGATGCAGATCACGAGCAGCTGTACAACTGGGTACAGGAGAACAATGTACATATCGCAAAATATGTGGATAAGGGAACGGACTTGGAGAAAGTGGTTACCGATCCCCTGATGCAGGGCACCAACGGTGTCCTGACCATGGGCTTTATCGTCACCCTGATTCTGTGCGCAGTGGGCTATCTGATTTACTGGATCATGTCCATCCGCTCCCGGGAGATGATGTTCGGCGTGCTGCGGGCCAGCGGCATGCACAAGGGAGAAATTTTCTATATGTTAATAAATGAGCAGATTTTTTCCGGCGTATTTGCTATAATAGCAGGTATAGGGATCGGGCACCTCTCCTCCCGGATGTTTGTGCCCATGCTGCAGACGGCCTATGCCGCCAGCAATCAGGTGCTGCCGATGAAGCTGATCACCAGACAGTCGGATATGCTGCGGCTCTACGGTGTAGTGGCCGGGGTGATGGCGCTGTGTCTGGCGGTGCTGATCTTCATTGTATTGCGGATGAATGTGGCAAAGGCGCTGAAGCTGGGAGAGGAATAGGTACAAGAGGGAGAGAATCTCATGGAACAAGAGAAAGAAAACGGGAGACGGCAGGCAGCCATCACGATCAGTCATGTGAACCGGATATTTCCGGTGGCCGGCGGGGAATTTCAGGCGCTGACGGATATCAATGCGGAGATTCCTGCCGGAGTGCTGGCGATCCTGAAAGGGCGCTCCGGCTCCGGAAAGACGACGCTGCTGAATATTGTGGGGGCATTGGATACCCCCACCTCCGGCAGCGTATGGATTGGCGGCCGGGATGTGTGCCGACTGTCCGAACATGCCAGGGAGAACCTGCGGAGAACCCAGGTGGGGTTCGTATTTCAGGCGGTATCCCTGATTCCTACCATGAATGCCTTTCAGAATGTGGAGTTTTCCCTGCGGCTGGCAGGTGTGAAAAAGGGCCGGGCGCAGCGGGTGGAGGAGTGCCTGAGGATGGTGGGGCTGGGCAGCCGGATGCACCACATGCCGGCAGAAATGTCCGGCGGTGAGCAGCAGCGCGTGGCCATTGCCAGAGCCATCGCCCACCGGCCACGGATCCTGCTGGCGGATGAGCCCACGGCGGAGCTGGACAGTGCCATGGCGGCGGAGGTAGCCCGGCTGTTTCGGGAGATGACCCGCCGGGAGCAGGTGACCATCATCATGACCACTCACGATGCGGGACTGATGGATGCGGGGGATATGGTGATCGAGCTGGAGAACGGCAGACAGGTGATGCAAAATCAGCAGGAGACGGCGCAGTAAAGCGTCGGAACGGAGGGTAATATGCCGGAGGCGATGATACAGGCGGACGGCCTGGTAAAGATCTATAAGACAAAACAGACGGAGGTGCTGGCGCTGCAGGGGCTGGATCTCACGGTGGAGGAAGGGGAGCTGACGGCCCTGATCGGCAACAGCGGCAGCGGCAAATCTACTTTTTTAAATATGATCGGCGGTTTGGACAGACCCAGCGCCGGCTCCCTGACGGTGGGCGGAAAAAATCTGTTTACCATGACGGAGCGGGAGCTGGTGGCCTATAAGCGGGACACGGTGGGCTTTGTCTGGCAGAATAATGCCCGTAATCTGCTGCCCTATCTGTCGGCGCTGGAGAATGTGATGATGCCCATGTATCTGTCGGATGTGCGCAAAAAGAAGGAGAAAGCGCTGGAGCTGCTGGAGCTGGTGGGCATGTCCTCCAGAAAGCACAGCCGGCTGAATGCCCTTTCCGGAGGTGAACAGCAGCGAATCGCCATTGCCATTGCTCTGGCCAATTCCCCGAAGCTTCTGCTGGCGGATGAGCCCACCGGCAGCGTGGATCCCCGGACGGCGGATTACATATTTGACGTGTTCACGGAGCTGAACCGCCGGGGACAGACCATCCTGATCGTTACCCATGATGTGGCGCTGTCGAAAAAGGTAAAGCGCGTGGTCGCCATCCGGGACGGCAAGATCAGCAGTGAACGGATCCTGAAGGAGAAATATGCGGACCGGATCAAAGAGGCAGCCATCGACTGGCGGACGGAGGATACGCAGGAGGAGTACGCCATCGTTGACAAGGCGGGCAGGGTGCAGATCCCCAGGGATATTTTGAATCTGCTGCAGCTGCAGGACAATAAGGTGAAGCTGGAGCTGTCGGAGGGAAGGGTTATCATCAGCTGCCCCCCGGACGAAAAAGGAAAAAGTGAAAAAAAGGGAAAGTAGAAGAAGCTCAGAAGCGTAAAAAAATAAGACCGGCCCCCCAGGGAGCCGGTCTTTTGTCGGTGCGCCTTGCGGCGTGCGTTTCACAGGTAAGAAGAATTTTTCAGCATGGTTCTGCCTTTTTTGGAGCGGTATTCGCTGGGCGTGCAGCTCTTGTACTGCTTGAACAGCCGGTTAAAGGTGGAAATACTGGGGAAACCGGCCTGCAGCGCCGCCTCCGTGATGGACAGATCCGGCCGGGCCAGCAGCTCCTCCGCTACCTTGATGCGTCTGTGACAGAGGTAGTCACAGAAGGTGAACCCGGTATACTGCTTGAACAGTCTGGAAAAATGGTATTTGCTGAAGCCCGTGGCCTCGGCGATTTTCTCAAGATTCAGTTCTTCCATATAATGGTCGTCAATATACTCCATCAGGCTGCTGAACTTCTGAATATACTCCTTCTGCTTATACAGCCGGACGTTGGGAAAGAGATTGCCGGTGTTGATATGGTCGTAGCCCAGCTTGGTGAAGAAGTCCAGCAGCAGTGAGTATATGGTCAGTTCCGCATATTCGTTTTTGTTGAAATATTCGTCTCGCATCCGCATCAGGATCTGACAGAGATCCTCATAGATATGGGAATAGCTGTTTTTGGTAATGTAAAGCGGCTGTGACAGGAGGGACTGGATCCCTGCGAAGTTTTTCAGCTGAACCATCGGGGAGAGGTCAAACAGAAAGATAAAGCGGATGCCGGTCGCAGGCGCCCGCAGCTCATGCAGTTCTCCGGGAGGAATCACCATGACTTCCCCGGGAAGCAGCCGAAATTCACGCCCTGCGGTCAGGACATCATAGTAATTTTCCTCCGGCATGATAATCTCCAGAGCGGTATGCCAGTGGGCATCGAAATTGTCTGCCTCGGCATTCCTCCAGATCCGGACCGTGGAGCTGTTCTGAAACTGTACCGCTTCACAGGAATCGGAGACCTTCCGGGTTCCCGTGAAATCATAATTGATACTGGAAAAATCAAGAATGTTGTCATCTGTTTTCCTGGTAGACATCTGCGGCGCCTCCTTCTCTCATTGCGCAGAAAACTGTCATCAATTTTTGCTTTTTTTGAAATCCCAATAACCATAAAAATTAAAGTGAATTTATCCAAAATTTGTGATTGAAAAAGGTATTTCTGTAAAGTTTATTTTAGCATTAAAAAAAGAAAAAGTAAATATTGCACAACTAATTTTTGAAAAATTCTAAAAAAGTGAGCAATGTGTGAAGAATAAATAGCAAAAAATAAGAAGACTAATCCCCATAACCCGGTTATAATTGGATATATAAATGCGAAAGCATGGAATATTTATATTTTGTTTGCACACAGGGAGGCATGTATGAATAAGACTGTCAAGAAATTACTCATACTCATAGGCGTGATAGCGGTGTTTGCGGTTTTTTGCGTGCTGCTGAGCCTGAGAGGGGTGGAGACCTTTGAGGATAAGTATGCCGGCGTGGATCTGACTGTGGATGCCGAAGGCGCTGTCAGAGAAGGGACTTATACCCGTTATCTGAATGCCCATGAAGATGCAGCATACCCGCAGACGGAAGTGGCGCTGGATCTGTTTGCCTATACGGCGGAGGGCAGCGTAGAGATATATACCGATTATGAAGGCGCAGAGAAATCCCTGTTTACGGATACGAAGTCTGTGGTGACCTGGGAGGTTGAGGTGCAGGAGGCAGGCTTCTATAATGTAGTGCTGGACTATCTGATCCCAGAGTCCAGAGGCGTAGCGGCGGAGCGTGCCCTCTATATTAATGGAGAGCTGCCCTTTGACGATGCGGGCAATATGGAGTTTACCCGGATCTGGACCGATGGCGGTGACGTGAGAGTGGATAATCAGGGCAATGAGATCCGCCCCACCCAGGTGGAGGTGTTTGAGTGGCAGAGCGCCTACTGTGAGGACAGTATGGGTTATATTGTGGATCCCTATATGTTCTATCTGGAAGAGGGCGTCAACACCATCAGCCTGGAGGCTGTAAATGAACCCATGATTTTAAAGAGCGTGAATATCCTGCCGATAACGGAGGCGGATACCTATGAGGAGTACAGAGCCAAACAGACCGGAAGTCCTGCTTCCGGAGAGGGGCTTTCCTATATACAAGTGGTGCAGGGTGAGGATTCCACTGTCCGTTCCGAATCCTCCTTATACGCAAAATATGACAGATCCTCCCCTACCACTCAGCCCTATACGGTGATGCGCACCGTGCTCAACTATGTGGGCGGCGATGCCTGGAGAAGTTCAGGACAGTGGATCCAGTGGGATATCGAGGTGCCGGAGGACGGCTATTACAACATTATGATCAAGGGGCGTCAGAATTATTCCCGGGGCAGCGTATCCAGCCGTGCCTTATACATAGACGGGGAGATTCCCTTTGAAGAGGCCGGGAGTATTGCCTTTGAGTACAGCAATGACTGGGAGTGCAAGACTCTGAGTGATGAGGAAGGCAATCCTTATGAGTTTTATCTGACAGCCGGCACCCATACGCTGCGGCTGGAGGCAACATTGGGAGACATGGGGTCGATCATGGAGGAACTGGAGGACAGCACCTTCCGCCTGAATCAGATTTACAGAACGATTCTGGTGTATACCGGCGCCACCCCGGATCAATACCGGGATTATCACATTGATACCAACTATCCCGAGGTTATGGAGGCCATGGATCTGGAGCGCATGAGACTCTATAAGATCGTTGATGATGTGGTGGCTTACACCGGGCAGAAGGCGGATAAGATTGCCACGGCACAGACCATTGCGCAGCAGCTGGAGAGATTTCTGGAAAAGCCGGCCAAGATTACAACGGAATTTACCACATTTAAAGATAATATCACTGCACTGGGCACTGCGATCCTGAACATGACTGAGTCCAAGCTGGATATCGACTATATTGTAGTCACCGGTACGCAGGCGGAGCCGGAGAAGGATACATCCAATTTCCTCATGCGGGCAGCGCACGAGATCCGTTCTTTCTTTGCTTCCTTTATTGTGGATTATGATGCCGTTGGCGATGTGTATGAGGATGGCGGCAGTGATGTCATCAAGGTATGGATTTTGACCGGACGTGACCAGGGCACGATTTTGAAGTCTATGGTGGATGATACCTTTACGCCGGAGACCGGCATCAAGGTCAACGTGGAGATCGTTGCGGCGGATGCCCTGCTGACGGCGGTGGTGGCAGGCAGAGGACCTGACGTGGTGCTTTCTGTCGGCGCGGATCAGCCTGTCAATTACGCGCTGCGTAACGCGGTGGAGGACATTACCCAGTTTGAGGACTATGAGGAGGTACTTTCCAATTACACCCCGAGCTCATATGAGCAGTATTCATTGGATGGGCATATCTATGCCGTGCCTGAGACCCAGACCTTCAGCGTGCTGTTTTACCGTAAGGATATATTGGAGCAGCTGGGGCTGGAGGTTCCCGATACCTGGCAGGAGATGATCGAGATGCTGCCTACAATACAGGGCAATAATATGTCCATCGGGCTTCCCAGCGCAGGCGGCAGCAGCAGCAGCGCCGCAGCGTCTACCCAAGTTGCTTCCACAGCGCCGGATCTGAGCATGTATTTCAGCTTGCTGTTCCAGTACGGCGGGGATCTGTACAATGAGTCCGGCACAAGGACGACTGTGGATGAGGAGGCCGGTGTGGAGGCCTTTGCGGATTATATCAAGTATTTTAATGATTACGGTATTCCCACCTGGTTTGATTTTGTCAGCAGGTTCCGTTCAGGAGAGATGCCTATCGGCGTGGCAAACTACGCTACTTATAATACGCTGATGGTGTCTGCACCTGAGATCCGGGGCCTTTGGGATTTCACTCTGATCCCCGGCACGGAGAAGACCGATGAAAACGGTGAGACCTACATAGACCGGTCAGACTTTATTACCGGCAGCGCGACCATGATGATTAAACAGGATGATGAGATTACCAGGCAGAATGCGTGGGAATTCATGAAGTGGTGGGCGAGGACGGATACCCAGGTGCGGTTCGGACGGGAGATCGAAGCATTGCTGGGATCCTCCGCGAGATACGCAACGGCCAACTATAATGCGTTTTCACAGCTGGCATGGAGCGCGGACGATATAGAGGTGCTGATGGCACAGTGGCAGCAGACCGTAGGCATCCGCGAGGTGCCCGGCGGCTACTATACAGGACGGCATATTACGAATGCAATCCGGAAGGTGATCAATGATAAGGATGACCCGAGAGAGACAATACTGGATTATGCCATTACAATCAACGAAGAGATTACCAAGAAACGTAATGAGTTTGGTCTGCCAACGGAATAGGGAGGTAAGGGATGAAAGAATATCTGCAGAAATATGTCACGCTCCGAAAGCATAACTTCCGGGTGGCGGTGAAGAAAGCAAAGAGGGCAAAGATGTGTTATGCGTTTTTGGCGCCTTACGCGATCCTGTTTGCCATGTTTTACATCGTGCCGGTGTGTACCTCCATATTTTTCAGCTTTACCTACTATAATATATTGGAGTCCCCGAGGTTTATCGGCTTGCAGAACTACATCAGCCTGATCCTGCAGGATGATATCTTCCTGCAGGGCGTGAAAAATACCTTTATGATAGCGGTGATTACCGGGCCGCTGGGATATATCCTGTCGTTCCTGTTCGCGTGGCTGATCAATGAGCTGCCGCGCTGGATCCGGGCTGTCGCGGTGGTTGTGTTCTACGCGCCGTCCATCGCGGGCAATGTTTATGTTATTTTCTCGATTTTCTTCAGAGGCGATGCTTACGGATATGTCAATGCGCTGCTGATCGATATGGGATTGATTAGCGCGCCGATCCTGTGGCTGACCAATCCGGATTATATGCTGCCGATCTGTATGATCGTTATTCTGTGGATGAGCTTGGGAATGGGCTTTTTGTCTTTTGTCGCAGGTCTTCAGGGCGTGGATCGCTCTCAGTACGAGGCAGGCTGTATTGACGGCGTGAAGAACCGCTGGCAGGAGCTGTGGTTCATCACCCTGCCGAACATGAAGCCCATGCTGATGTTCGGCGCGGTTATGGCGATCACTCAGGCTTTCGGCGTGTGCGATGTGACCATGGCTCTCTGTGGTTACCCCAGTACGGACTATGCGGCGCGTACCGTGGTGACCCACCTGTTTGACTATGGTTTTTCCAGATTTGAAATGGGTTATGCATCGGCGATAGCGACCTTGCTGTTCCTGGTGATGATCTTATGTAACAAAGCAATTCAAAGTCTGTTGAGAAGAGTAGGAACCTGATATGAGCAAAACAAGAGTAGAAACGATAGTAGAAAAGCAACCGAGACGCAAGATAATAAAGAGAAGGCAGCCAAACCGATCCAGAGCAGGAGATTTCTTTGTTTACCTGTTCCTGCTGCTCATGGCGCTGGCGATGGTATTCCCGCTGGTGTATGCGATTGAGTCGGCGCTGAAGCCGTTGGATGAGCTGTTCAAGTTCCCGCCCACCGTGTTTGCTCAGAACCCGACGATGGACAATTTCTCCGACTTGTTTGTCACCATGGGCAAGTCCTGGGTAACCTTCTCCAGATACATATTCAATACGGTGTTTATCACCGCAGTGGGTACTTTTGGACATCTGATCGTGGCCTCCATGGGCGCGTTCGTACTGGCTAAGTATGATTTTCCCGGCGGACAGGGCTTTTTCAAGGTAGTTACCGTGGCCATGATGTTCAACGGCTATGTGACAATGATCCCCAACTATCTGATCATCAATGCGCTGGGCTGGATCGATACATACTGGGCTATCATCATTCCTGCGTTTGCGGGACCTACAGGACTGTTCCTGATGAAACAGTTCATGGAGGGTCTGCCCACCTCCCTGATTGAAGCGGCCAAGATCGACGGCGCCAATGAGTGGAGGGTGTTTGCCAATATTGTAATGCCCAATGTAAAGCCGGCATGGCTGACACTGATCATCTTCTCCGTACAGAGCCTGTGGAACAATAAGGCGGCAACCTTTATTTATTCCGAGGAGAAAAAGACACTTGTATACGCACTGCAGCAGATCCAGAGCGGCGGTATTGCCAGGACCGGACAGTCCGCGGCGGTACAGGTTATTGTGATGGCGGTTCCGATCTGTATCTTTATTCTCTCCGAGAGCCAGATCCTGGAAACAATGGCAAGCTCCGGTCTGAAGGATTAACAGGCCGGGAGTCCCAAATGACCCATACTCTGAATTTGCAGGGGATTAGAGACAGGAATGAGGTGGCGTATGAGAAAGATAATAAAAAGAGTCGGCGTCCTGCTGACAAGTGCTGTAATGCTGATCGGTTCGTCTATGGCAGTGTGCGCTGCGCCCGGCGACAGCAGTTATACTTACAATTATGATTACTGGGGAGATATACAGGATTCCCCGGATGCCTATACAGTATCCGGCGTGTATACCTCCGTTGATCTGGGATTGGATAAGAATTTAAATCAGCCGCAGGGGCTGTTTGTGTTTGACAATCTGGTCTATATCTGCGATACCGGGAATAACCGCATCGTGGTGGTGGAACGGATTAACGAAGAGGGTTTCCGGCTGAAACAAATTATTGACGAGTTTAAGGGCGATGTGGAGGTCAACACGCTATCCGGCCCCACTGACATTGCCGTGTCAGAGGAAGGGAATATATATATTGCCGATAAGGGGAATTCCCGTATCCTCCTGCTGGATTCGGATCTCAACTATATCATGCAGTTTGATAAGCCGGTAGATAATACATTGGATCCGGAGGTTACCTTTTCTCCGAATAAGATTGCTATCGATACGGCGGGCCGTGTGTACTGTATCGCTACCGGTATCAACCAGGGGCTGATCAAATATGAAAATGACGGTACCTTCTCCGGTTTTGTGGGCGCAACGCCGGTTACCTTTGATTTCGCAGATTACATCTGGAAACGCCTGGCGACAGAGGAGCAGAGAGCGCAGCTGGAATCCTTTGTCCCGACGGAGTATGACAATCTCTATATGGATCACGAGGGTTTCATCTACGTCTGCACCGGTAATGTTACGGAGGAGGATCTGGATTCCGGAGCGGCGGACGCTATCCGCAAGCTGAACCTGATGGGAAACGATATTCTGGTGCGCAACGGTGAGTGGCCGGTATATGGCGACCTGTACTGGGGAGAGGGCGGCGGCTATGAAGGACCGTCCCATATGGTAGATATCACCACCTTTGAGAACGATGTCTATGTAGCTCTGGATAAAAACAGAGGGCGGCTGTTTGCCTATGATGATCAGGGGCGGATGCTCTTTGCTTTCGGCGGCAACGGCAATATGGACGGATACTTCCGGCAGCCGGTGGCTATTGAACATATGGGACAGGATCTGCTGGTGCTTGACAGTCTGGACTGCGCGATTACCCTCTTTACTCCGACAGAATTCGGAAGCCTGATCTATCAGGCCATAGACCAGTTTGACGCAGGCGAATATACCGCATCCGGGGAGACCTGGCAGAAGGTGATGGATATTGACGGCAACTATGATCTGGCCTATATCGGGATCGGCCGTGCCCTGCTGCGGCAGGAGCGTTACCATGAGGCGATGGAGTATTTTGAGATGAAGTATGACGATGAGAACTATTCCAAGGCCTTTAAGCAGTATCGCAAGGAATGGGTGGAGGAGCATATCCTGATTATTTTTATCATCGTGTTCGGCATACTGATCATTCCTCTGGCAATAGGCAAAGTCAGGAACATAAAGCATGAAATAGATACCGCTGATATCTTCAGAACGTAAGTAAACGGAGGCCAGTATGATAGCTTCATTAAAAAAGAAAGAAACCTATGTACATTATCTCGCAACCCTAAAGTTTGCCTTATACTGCATTACCCACCCGCTGGACGGTTTCTGGGATCTGACCCATGAAAAGAGAGGCTCTATTGCGGCGGCTAACACCATATTGATACTGACCCTGCTGGCCAGGGTCATGAAGCTTCGTTATACCAGCTTTATTTTCCTGACCGTTTACTGGGAGGGAATCAATATCTTCCTTTATCTGGCCAGTGTATTGTTCCCTCTGCTGCTGTGGGTGGTCGGCAACTGGGCGCTTACCACATTGTTTGACGGGAAGGGCAGGCTGGGCCAGGTATATATGGCGACCTGCTATGCGCTGACCCCCTATCCGCTGATGCAGTTTCCGCTGATGCTGCTCAGCAACATTGTAACCGTTGATGAGCGCCAGTTTTATACGGTGCTAAGCGGTGTGTCCCTGGTATGGGCGGCGCTGCTGATCCTGGCGGCGATGATGCAGATCCATGAGTTTTCTCTTGGCAAGAATATTCTGTTTACCATTGCATCCCTGTTTGCCATGCTGGTAATGGTATTTATCCTGCTGTTGTTCTTCAGTATGATCTCGCAGGGTATCTCGTATTTTATCTCTTTAGGCAGAGAGATACTGTTCCGGCTGTAACGGAAGCGGAAATTGGGGAGTACCGCCTGAAGCGGTAGAAGAGGATAGATGCCTGCATTGGCGGGCGGATGGGAGTAACTGACCATGTATAGAGACAAAGCGGCAAGAAAAGCAGAACTGAAAAAGGCGTTGATCCGGCAGCTGAAAAGCCTGATCGCGCCGGGAATCATTGCGCTGGTGATTCTGATCGGAGTACTGATTATACTGAATTATCATGAAGCAGAAGAAGAGGGAGAGATTATCAGGATCAATGGCTGGGAAGGCGAGGAGACGGAATTTGTCCTGGAGAACGAAGCGTTAAAGTTTGTAATGGACCCGGCCACCACCCAATTTACCGTGGAGGTAAAGTCCAGCGGCAAGGTTTGGGCCTCCAATCCCGAGGATGCAGCGGAGGATATGGTCGCGCAGACCAGCGAAAAGGGGAAGCTGCGGTCTACGCTGTCACTGGTATGGGGAACCAGCACCGGTGTGGACGCCACATATAACAATTATGACTACAGTATTGAAAAAGGCGTATACGATATCGAGATGGGCGAGGACTATGTGAAAGTGTATTATTCCATCGGCGATACGGAAAAGGAGTATATTATTCCCCCGGTAATCACGGACGAGAATTTTAATAAATGGCTGGGACTGATGAGCCAGCAGGATTCCAATCTGGTCAAAGAGTATTATAAAAAATATGATATCAATAATCTCGGGAAAAAGGATGATAAGGAGCAGCTGTTGGCCAATTATCCCATTCTTGCCGAGGAGGTGATCTGGGTACTGCGGGATACTACAAAGGATAATCTGAAGAGTAAGTTTGAGGGGTACTTTGAAGAGGCCGGCTATACCTATGAGGATTATGAAGCGGACAGGGAGCTGAATCTGGCAGAAAGCTCTTTTGACAAGCCTGTTTATAACGTGAATGTGATCTATCGGCTGGAGGGGGATGATCTGTTGGTGGAAATCCCGCTGCAGGAGATAGAATATAAATCCGATTATCCGCTTACAAACCTGACGGTATTGCCCTTTTTTGGAGCCGGAGGTACGGAGGATGAGGGCTTTATGCTGATTCCCGAGGGCGGCGGAGCGCTGATCAATTTTAATAACGGGAAGACATCGCAAAATAACTATTACGCAAATATGTACGGTTGGGATATGGCATTGGATCGTACGGCGGTTGTTCACAATACCCGGGCGTATTTTAACGTATACGGCATCAGCCAGGGAGAGGATTCTTTTATCTGTATTCTGGAGGACGGAGCGTCCTATGCTTCTATCTATGCGGATATTGCCGGCAAACTGAACAGCTACAATTATGTGAACGCCGTATACAGCATCGCCCTGCGTGAGAAATATGATGTGGGCGAGATCGCCAACAGCAGTATCTATGTCTATATTCCGGAGCTTCCGGAGGGCAGTCTGGTTCAGCGTTACCGTTTTATAGACAGCGGCAGCTACAGCGATATGGCAAAGGGTTATCAGGAGTATCTGCTCGAAAAATACGATGGCTACATGACCATGAACGAGGATGAGGAAGCGCCGGTGGCAGTGGAAATTGTGGGCGCCGTGGATAAGGTAAAGCAGATTCTGGGAGTACCGGTTTCCAGACCGTTAAAGCTGACTTCCTTTGAGGAAGCGGCTGATATCATCAGTGAACTGAAAGGCGACGGCCTGAGCAATATGTCTGTGAAGCTCAGCGGATGGGCGAACGGCGGCATCAATCAGAAAATCTTGAACCGTATTAAGCTGGTATCCGGCCTGGGCAGCAAGAAGGATCTTCAGAATATGATAGATACGGCCGGGGAACTGGGCGTTGACGTTTATCTGGATGGGGTGACCCAGTATGCCTATGACAGCGGAATTTTAAACGGGTTTTTCGTCTTTACCGATGCGGCCCGCTTTATCAGTAAGGAAAAGGCCGAGCTGTATGAGTACAGCGAGGTTACATATGCCAAGAGAGACGATCTGGACAGTTATTATCTGCTGCATCCTGAACTGGCACAGGAGATAACGGAGAGGCTGGCGGCGACGGCGGAGGAATATGGCGCCGGCATTTCCTTCAGGGAGACGGGTATGGATCTGTCCGCCGACTATTATCTCAAGAATATGTATAGCAGGGAAGAGGTGCTGAACCAGCAGGTGGAGGAATTCCGGAAGCTGTCTGATTCCGGACAGAAGATCATGATTAATATGGGGAATGACTACGCTGCCATATACAGTGATATGATCACCAATATGGAGCTGCGGGGCAGCGAGTATACCATCATAGATACCTATGTTCCCTTCTATCAGATGGCATTGCATGGTTATGTGAACTATACCGGAGAGGCCCTGAACCTGACCGGTGAGACGGAGGATGAATTATTGCACAGCGCGGAATACGGCGCAGGCCTGTATTTCACACTGATGAAAGAAACGGCGTTTGCTCTTCAAAAGACCCTTTATTCAGAGTACTATGGTTCCGATTATGCCGCATGGCATGACAGGCTGGTGGAGATCTATACCAGATATAACGCAGAGCTGGGACACACCTTTAACCAGAGGATGACAGGACATGAGCAGATTACTGCCGATCTGTCCTGCACCACGTATGAGGATGGCACTTTGGTTTATGTCAATTATGGTTATCTGGATCTGACAACGGAGGACGGCACAGTGGTTCCGGCCAGGGACTATAAGGTGGTTCGTTAGGAGATATGTGTGAGGAGAGCTTCCGGCTGCTTCTGACAGGAGGTTCCCGGCTCACATGAAAGAATATATAGAAAGGGTTGTAAGAGATGAAGAAACAGAAGAACAAATTAGCGGGTCTTCAAAAACGGAAGGCAATAGCGGGATATATCTTCATAGCGCCTTTTATTATCGGATTTCTGTTATTTATGGTGAAGCCGTTCTTCCAGTCGCTGTATATGAGCTTTTGTAACGTAGAGGTAGGAGCAGGCACCTTTAATTCCGTATGGCAGGGAATCGATAATTACAAGAGAGCCTTTACCATTGATCCGGAGTTTACCCGGCTGCTGGTGGAAGAGATCTCCCGAATGGTTATTGACTCTCTGGCGATTATGGTATTCAGCTTCTTCGTAGCGCTGATTTTGAATCAGAAGTTTAAGGGAAGGGCGCTGGTCAGAGCCATATTTTTCCTGCCGGTTATCCTCTCTTCCGGTGTTATACTGGGATTGGAGACGGATAACTCCCTGATGGC
>CAZFYD010000012.1:0-6792 GCA_964523315.1 uncultured Acetatifactor sp. | reverse complement strand
AAGATCTCTGTCAGCTTTATGGAGGAGCAGGATCTGTACAATCCGATGGTTATCGCTATACCGGAGCATTTTACCACGGAGAATTATCAGCTTGCCGCTCAGCTGATGAATTACAGTAAGAGTATTGTGAACTCCCTGGTGGTGTCCCTGACCATTGCCATCCTGCAGATTACGGTCTGTACTCTGGTAGGCTACGGCTTCGCAAGGTTTGAGTTTCCTTTGAAGAAGTTCTGGTTTGCCTGTGTGATCATGGTTGTGCTGATTCCGCCCCAAACGATATCCACTTCCCTGCATCTGCATTTCAGGTTCTTTGATGTTCTGGGGATCTTTAAGGCAGTAACAGGCAGCACCATCAACCTGAGAGGCTCCGTACTGCCGTATTATCTGATGAGCGCAGGCTGTATGGGACTTAAAAACGGATTATATATTTACATGATCCGTCAGTTCTTCCGGAACATTCCCAAGGAACTGGAGGAGGCTGCCTATGTGGACGGCTGCGGTACACTGAAGACCTTTGTAAGGATTATGCTGCCTGACGCGACGCCGATCCTGACATCCTGTTTTCTGTTTGCCTTTGTATGGCAGTGGACGGACGGCTTCTATTCCAAGCTTTTCCTGGGGAATATCAGTCTGGTGAGTACATCTCTTTCCAGAATCGCGGATAGTCTGGCATCTTATCTGCAGCGGCTGGTAGGTACTACGGTGACGCCTACTGTGGGAAGGGTGAATTGTATTACCTCTACAGGTACCCTGATGATTGTGGTGCCGGTATTGATTCTTTATCTGTTTGCTCAGAAAGGATTTGTAGAGAGTTTGAGCAGCTCCGGTATCAAGATGTAGATACCGTTCAAAAAAGGTATAGCTTCCCGGGTTCCAATACCATCCCGGAAAAGAATTTATGGTATGGGGCCTATGCCTGGGATCTATATAGATTAAAGGAGGATATGAAAAATGAAAAGTAAAATGGCAAAGAAAGTAATTGCCGCATCTCTGGCTGCAGTTATGACTGTTGGCCTTGCGGCATGCGGAAGTGAGTCTACTTCCGCGAACAATGAATCTACTGATGCCAGCGCAAGCGTTGAGTCATCTTCCGAGGAGTCTTCCGCAGCGGAGTCTTCTGAGGCAGAAGCAGCGTCTTCTGAGGAGGAAGTAAGTCCTTATACTGTTCTGACTGACGAGAACGGTAATGTATATGACCTGGGCGGCATGGAGATCATTCTGCGTGACTGGTGGTCAGGCGATCCTGCCGAACCAAACAACGACTATGAGGAAGCTCGTGATGAATATCGTGAGTGGATACAGGAGACCTATAACTTTACCTTCAAGCAGCAGGCTATCTCCGACTGGGGAAGCGCTCCGGCAGACTTTGTGGACTACGCTACAGCCGGCGGCGAGGAGAATTATATTTTTATTCTGCGTGAGGATGCTGCTACAACCGGCGCTATGAACAGTGGACTGATGTATGATCTGGCTACCCTGGACTGCCTGGATTTCTCAGAGGCAAAGTGGGTTGCGGGCGTACATAAGCTGTTCAGCAAGGGTGATTCCATTTACTGTATGTATGGTGAGACCACGGAGCCCCGTACCGGTATTTACTTCAACAAGAGACTTCTTGAAGAGGCCGGTATTGACCCGAATCTGCCTTATGATCTGCAGGAATCCGGCGAGTGGACCTGGGATAAGCTTACTGAATTGTGCGCGCAGGTACAGAGAGATGTGGATAACGACGGCGTGATCGACATTGCCGCTCTCACCCAGAATGATTCGGACTTTATCAATATGGCAGTATACTCCAATGGCGGTGACTATGTAGGTATGGAGAATGGCCAGTATGTGTATAAGCTGGAGTCCGATGAGACGCTGGAAGCTCTGAACTGGGCATGGGAGACTCTGAACCAGTATAAGCTGGTTTATCCGGAAGGCGCTGAGTGGGATTATTATAAGCAGGCATGGATAAACGGTGAGGCAGTATTCTGTACTGAGGGCGCATATTGCGCAGGTCCTTCCGCTCAGTGGGCTACCATGGAGGACGAGTATGGCTTCGTATGCTTCCCTATGGGACCCCGGGCTTCCGACTATACCAATATTTACAGCAACAACCCTGTAGCCATCCCTGCATGCTATGATGCAGACAAGGCATGGAAGCTGGCATTTGCCTACAACCTGTGGACGGATCCCGTTCCCGGCTATGAGGATTATGAGGCCTGGAAGTCCAACTATTATAACAATTTCCCTGATACGGAGGCTGTTGATTACACCATCACCCGTATGATGACTAACGGCCGGGTAACCTATCACGGACTGATTCCCAGCCTGGATCTGGGTAATGATCTGACATATACCCTGTTAGACTCCACCGTATCTGAGAAGGTCGAATCGATCAGAGATACCTGGCAGTCATATATTGCTGAGGCTAATAAGTAAGCCTTTATGTAGCTCCTGACAGCTGGAGCTGCCGTTATCGATAACGAGACAAATGCATAAATGCAAAAAGAGGGTGGTGTTTTCCGGGCATCACCCCTTTTTTCAAAAAAGACTGCAGGTTTGGGGCTGCATGGCTGTATCTTAAGCCGGATGAGCCCGGGTTTGTGGTTACTGCGGAAACTGAAAAAGGCGGCGAACGAAACAGAGAGGAAGAATCTACCATGGAAGTGAAATTTCATTTACCTGGCCTGCGCCAGAATTATCCGTTAAATATGCTGGTCTTAAGTATGCTGAAGCAAAAAGCCGACTGGTTCCGTGAAGGAGTGCAGATCGCTTCCTTTTTCGGCGAATTTCCCACATCCCTGTGGAATGGGGGCAGGCCCTCCAACTATGACCAGTGCGACTCTGCCTATATCTGCAATGTAATTAAAAATATCAACGCCCAGGGGGTGCCGGTGCGCTACACCTACACCAATATGCTGATCACCGAGGAGGATCTGAAGGATCCCTACTGCAATTTCTGTATGCAGGCGGGGGATAACGGCATGAATGAGGTGATGATCTTTTCCCCGATTCTGGAGCGGTATATTCGGGAGAAGTACCCCAGCTATAAGCTGAACAGCTCCACCTGCAAGGAGATCCGGGATATCGATCAGGTCAACGAGGAACTGAAAAAGGATTATTATCTGGTGGTGCTGGACTATAATTTCAATAATCAATTTGAGGAGCTGGCTCGCATCGAGGACAAGGCCCGCTGCGAGATTCTGGTAAATACGCTGTGTATTCCGAATTGTCCCAGAAGGGGCGCCCATTATCAGAACATTGCGAAGAATCAGCGGATCCTGCTGGAGAACCGCAAGCTTCCCAAGGAGCTGCAGCGCCCTCTGGAGCATTGGTACTGTGAATACGGCGAGTACAACTGTATCCACACGATTCAGGGCTACAGCACCTATATTTCCCCGGAGGATATCTGGGAAAAATATGTACCCATGGGCTTTAACCAGTTTAAGATCGAAGGCAGGACAGCCAATCTGTTTTCTCTGGTGGAGACCTACACCCATTATCTGGTCCGGCCGGAAAAACAGGGCGAGGCAAGGATTCTGCTGCTGAACAACCTGGTAAGCAGTAAGGTCATCACGGTAAATCATCCCAGACCCGCACGCTGGCCGTAGACGGTAATTAGCGGAAGACGGGTGGGCTGCGCTTTGGCAGAAAACAGACAGGCCGGAGCCGGCCGGAGGGAGGTATAGGATATGGCAGCAAAGGAAATATACTGGCATCTGCCGGGGTTTGTTTTTTTCAGATTGTTAAATCAGGTTATCATTAATATGATGAAGGATTATCCGGACAAATTCCGGGAGGGCTATCGGATCGGCTCTGTGTACGGCACCTTTCCCGGTGCCATCTGGAACGGCGGCAGGACGGCATTCGGGCTGACCTGCAAGCGGGATATAGAGAATATCCTGAAGATCTATAACAGCAGGGGGATCCCGGTGCGTTTCACCTGGACCAATTCTCTGTTGGAGGAAAAGCACCTCTATGACACCTACTGTAACCTGATCATGTCTCTGGCGGACAATGGGCTGAACCAGGTGCTGGTCAATACCCGGGTGCTGGAGGATTATATCCGCAGAGAGTATCCCGGGTACCCGCTGATTTCCTCCACCACCAAGCGGATCACGGATCTGGAGAGCCTGCAGGCGGAGCTGGACCGGGACTACTATCTGGTGGTGCTGGACTATGATCTGAACCATGACGAGCAGGTGCTGGAGGCCATCAGTCCCCAGGCGGGCAGGGTGGAGATACTGGTCAATGAGGTCTGCTATCCGGGCTGTCCCAGGCGGGCGGAGCATTATGAGCAGCAGTCCCGGCTGCAGCTGGAGTTTGACATTCACACCGGCTTTCCCTGTCCCAATCAGACGCAGCAGAGAACCTTTCAGGAGTGTATGCAGCGGCCGGCTTTCATCACCAATGAGCAGATCGGCAGCTATATTGAGAAGGGGTTCTGTAATTTCAAGATTGCCGGCCGGGGGATGCCCCAGGACTATGTGAAGGATTCTTACCTGTATTTTCTGGTGAAAGAGGAGCATCGAGATTTCGTCCGCAGCAGAGTTGACGGTCTGCTGGCGCAATTTAAAGCGGCGCAGCAGAGAAACAAATAAAAAACTCTTGTCAAACGGTATGGTTTATCGTATAGTAGGTAATATACGGATCGCTAATAAACTATACTCGGGAGGAAAGACAATGACGAAAGCGGAGATTTTAAAAAAAGAAATTTTAAGACAGTATCGCAGCGTGCGTCAGTTTGCGCTGGAGATGAATATTCCATATAGTACCCTGGTAACCGCGCTGGAGCGGGGCATTGAGGGGATGGCTTACGGCACCGTCATCAAGATGTGCGATAAGCTGAGTCTGAACCCGGTGGATTTCTCTTCCCTGGAGAGAGATACTTCTCTGGGCGAACAGCTTCTGGAGAACAGAGTGATGCAGAACTATGTGAAACTGAATCAGGACGGACGGGATAAGGTGCTGGAGCTGATGGAGGATTTCGGTCAGATCGACAAGTACAGACAGAAAAGTAAGAAAAAGGCATAGGACTTAAGAGGAAAGAAAAGGCAAGAGGCTTACGAAGCTTTCGTAAATCTCCTGCCTTTAACAATAGCCGCTGAACATCATGCCGCTGTATGCGCTGGTCATATAGGGATTGGGATAACTGCGACCGGGATTTTTGTAAGCCACGATCTTTTTTTCCACATAGTTCATGGGGTTGATCGCAATCTGACTGCTTTTGCGCAGCAGCATATTGGAAAAATCCTTCAGGGTATGGAAGGTATCGCTCACATTCTGGGAACTGACAAGGCTGCTGCCCAGCTTTTCCCGATCCACTGCCAGCGTACCGTCCTCCTGCCTGGTGACGCCCATGGCGTTTAGGGAATCCTGATACAGGACGGCAATCTGATCCACCTCCCTGATCGCATGCCTGCTGCGGGGCTGGGTGTCCAGATAATCAGAAGTCTCCTGAATAAAACGGTTATAGCCGTCCGTCAGGTAAAGCACATTGTCCGTCAGGGATTCCACGTCCGTCTTCAGTCCGATATGCACCGGATGTCCCTCGGGGCTGATCCCCTTTAATGTCACCTCGAACATCTTTCCTATGGTAAAGGTATTGGAGGCAGTGGAGCGCTCCTCACCGTCAACCGTGAAACGGGAATTGGAGGCCTGACGGCTTACATAGTCGATACCCAGATAGGCCACGGCGCCTTTCGTCTTGCTTGTGTGCTGATCACTGATATGGAACTGCTCCGTCCTGCCGGCCGTCAGACCGGTGGCTTCACCGTGCAGCGCCAGAGCGCTGCGGTTTCCCGCCTCCATCACATGGGCCTTGATGCCGATGCCGGAGTTGTTGATCAGGCGTGCCAGACGGTCCTGAATGTCACGGTTGGTATCGCTTTCCCCGATGGAGAACTGAAACTCATAATTCATATCGTTGATATTGACATCGAAGGAGTAAGTGTCTGCGGGCAGCTCAGTCCTGCCGGACGGCAGAAAGGCCCCCATATTTTCCTGGGAGGCAGCCAGACTCTTTACCTCCAGCGTAAGGGCGGGAGTGGCTTCCCCGGGGGTATAGGCGCCGATAAAGGAAGCGTCTGCCACTTCGGGATCGGTGGAAAAAGCGGTCTTTTTGCTGAGCAGATCCGCATCCTCCAATCCGCCCAGGGAGGCGATAGTATTGTGCAGGCTGCGGGCGCTTTCCTTCAGACGGATCACGTACTGCTGGACATCGGCGCCGTTTGTCGGAAGATACCAGGGAGACTCTTTATTTAATTTGACAATGGAATTGTATACGCTGCGGAGTTCGCTCTTTTTGTGCGCGTCGTAGCGGGTGACGCTGGGCGGCGCATAAGCGGACAGATAGTGATTATATACATTATTCAGAGCTGCATTCATTGCCACGCCTCCTTTCTTCCCTGAAATAAGCCTGACCTCTATGTTGATCTCTGTCAATAAATCCTTTTATTGATATGGGCACAGTTGTTACTATTTACAGCCGATTTGGACAGATACACAGATTCGTCGAGCTTGCTCGTAAGAAGCTGTATATCTGTTCCAAATCTGACTGCGAAGCAGGAACCTCCACCCAATGAGCAAAACACAGCTGCGAAGCAGACGTAAAAGCTGCGCAGCAGCGGGTTTTGCGAATGCAGCGTGGAGAGACTGTAAATAGTAACGCACAGTTACCCACTCTTATTTAGATACAGTTTAGCACATGGAGAGAGGAGACGCAAGTATAAAAATACATTTTGTCAAAATCAAAGTTACTATTTACAGCCGATTTGGACAGATACACAGATTCGTCGAGCTTGCTCG
>CAZFYD010000011.1:0-39349 GCA_964523315.1 uncultured Acetatifactor sp. | reverse complement strand
TAGCTCAGTTGGCTAGAGCACACGGTTCATACCCGTGGTGTCGAGGGTTCGAATCCCCCTCTCGCTACTGAAAGGATGTTGGAAGCAGCAATGTTTTAACATCCCTTTTTTATTGTCTGAAGAATCCGGTTCTACCGGGAGTTAAAACTTATTTATATTTCAATAAACAGGTTATTTTTGTTCTCCATATCCTGTGATAGAGATTATGTTTCTGTGATGTTTAAGAGGATTACGGAATATATCAGGATTTGTGAAAGGCGTGATTATTATGCAGTATGCGATAGAATTATATTATGATAAAAAAACGGAAGATCAGCTTATGGACTTGGCTCGAAAAATTGCAGATGAAAAAATCAGTACAAAGTTTTTGGAATGGAAAACACGACCGCATCTTACTTTAGCTTGTTTTAATGATGTGGATGAGGCTGGCTGTACAGAAAAACTAAAGGATTTTGCGGCAAATCACAAAGTAATGCCTGCATATATCGGTTCAGTAGGCATGTTTAACGATACGAAAACAATTTTTGTATCACCTGTTATGAATTGTAATATGTACCAATTTCAGAGAGAACTGTATGAAGGCCTGACAGATTTTGATGCAAGCGGCTGGGAATGGTATTGTCCGGACTGTTGGGTTCCCCATTGCACAATGGCACTTACTGGCGATGATGAAGAGAATGCCTTTTTTCGGGCAAGCGATTTATTATTGCATAATTTTAAAAAATTATGTGGTGAGTTTACTTCGATTGGATTGGTTAAAATTACCTTTCCTGTGGAAGAAATTTTTACAGTAGATTTGAAACGGTGACTTTTCATTTATCGAGAAGCCGAGGGCATATGGCTTTTGGGTAGAAGGCAGGAGACTTTTAGGGGGAATTGTTATTAATTACAGGTGATATTGCAGCAGGAAAATCAACCTTTTCTGAAATATTGTCTAAAAGATATAATATTGTTGCATTTCAGAAAGATACAGTCAAAGAAGTTTTGGGCGATTCCATTGGATTTCATAATCGTGAGGAAAATAAAAGGCTTTCAGATGCAGCGTGGAGGGGCTGTAAATAGTAACAAAAAGATGCGAAAAGGAATTCAAGAGAACTTGACAAAAGAGAGAACTTAACAGATAATGTTATATGCGGATACCCCTAAAGGTACAAATGGGAGGTGCAACATGAGACAATGTATGGACGCTGAAAATCTTCATCGCCGCCTGAAAAAAATTATTGGTCAAGTACAAGCGATTGACCGCATGGTTGATGAGGATGTTCCATGTGAGGATGTTCTTGCACAAATCAATGCAGCAAAGTCTGCGCTTCATAAAGCGGGGCAAGTCGTTTTGGAGGGACACATCAAGCATTGTGTACGGGATGGCATTGAACACGGAGACGCCGATAAGACAATAGCAAATTTTACAAAAGCAGTTGAACGCTTTGCAAATATGAATTAGGTATACACATAGGACCAGCCTTTTTATGGGAGGCTGGTCTCATTTTTTTGTATTGACAACCCATACCCCTATACGTATAATATACCCATACCCCATATGGTATATGAAGGAGGAAGCTTATTGTGAAAAGGTTAGAAAAATTTCTGGAATGGGGAGGGACAAAAAAGGAAATCGCCTGTTTAGTTCTCTCAGGAATGGCATTAGCGGCAAGTCTCTTGCGCATCAAACTTTTTGGCATGGATTTTGCGTGGATTGCAATAATCTTGTGCGGCATTCCTATCATTTTGGAAACCGTTATTGGACTGGTAACAAAATTTGATATTAAGGCTGATGTTCTTGTATCCCTTGCGTTAATTGCATCTGTTATTATCGGAGAAATTTTTGCCGCAGGGGAAGTTGCTTTTATCATGCATTTAGGCGCTCTGTTAGAAGATTTAACCGTGGCAAAAGCCAGAGCCGGAATTGAAAAGTTGGTTCGTTTAACGCCCCGGACAGCACGAAGATTATCGGGCAGCACAGAAACCGTTATTCCCGCCGAACAGGTGCGGATCGGAGATGTATTAAGAGTCCTTCCGGGGGAAACCATTCCCGTTGACGGGGTGATTCTGTCCGGACAGACCTCTATCAATCAAGCGGTTATGACAGGAGAATCTCTTCCCGTTGATAAGACAGTCAGTGACGATGTTTCCAGCGGCACCGTCAATCAGTTTGGTTCCTTTGATATGAAAGCGACTAAAGTGGGTGACGACAGTTCGATACAAAGAATGATACAACTGGTTCGGTCTGTTGATGCCGGAAAAGCAAAGATTGTAGGCATTGCAGACCGTTGGGCTACATGGATTGTGGTAATTGCTTTGACTGCAGCCGCATTAACATGGATCATAAGCGGGCAGATTATAAGGTCAGTTACCATTTTGGTTGTTTTTTGCCCTTGTGCGCTTGTCCTTGCGACCCCTACCGCTATTATGGCGGCAATAGGAAATGCAGCAAAACATGGCTTTCTTGTAAGAGAGGGGGACGCATTAGAACGTTTGGCAGTGGTGTCTAATATCATCTTTGACAAAACAGGAACATTGACATATGGAACGCCGGAAGTCGTTGCAGTAATAAGCTGCTGCAATGACTGGACAGAGCAGGAGCTTTACCGCATAGCTGCCAGTGCCGAGCTGCGTTCTGAACATCCATTAGGCAAAGCAATCGTAAGCTGCTATAAACGTCAGCAATCTGAAGCAGTCGGGCAGCCAGAAGCCTTTCAGATGATCCCCGGTCAGGGCGTAACAGCTAAAGTAGGAGAACTTGAGGTTTTTGCAGGCAATAAAGAATTACTCGCAGCAAACCATGTTATCCTGCCGGAAAATATAAAGAAACAGGCGGGAAATTATTTTGAAAAGGGCTGCACGATTACTTATGTTGCAGTCGGCAAACAATTAGTCGGCTTTATAGCGCTGTCTGATACGCTGCGGCAGGATGCTCCTGACACCATTCAGAAAATCAAACTGGCTGGTGTCACTCCCATTCTTTTAACCGGCGACCATGAAAGTGCGGCAAGATATATGGCAGACAAATCAGGAATCCGTGAAATTTATGCGGATTGTCTGCCGGAGGATAAATTACGGCAAATAGACAGCTATCAGAGCGCAGGAAAGCAGGTATGCATGATTGGGGACGGAATCAATGATTCCCCTGCATTGAAAAAAGCCTATGTTGGAATTGCCATGGGAGGAATCGGAAGTGATATTGCGGTAGATGCTGCGGATATCGTATTAATTAATGATAAAATCAATGAACTGCCTCATCTGCTATACTTATCTAAACGTATGATAATTACAATAAAGCGCAATTTGGCTTTTTCCATGACATTAAATGTAATAGCAATTCTCTTAGCAATCATGGGAATATTGAATCCTGTTGTTGGTGCAGTTGTCCATAATGCCGGATCTGTCATTGTAATTGTTAATTCTGCATTTTTATTAAATTGGAAGAAGAAAGTTTAATCGGGATTGAGTTCGTTTGGGGAGACAAGGGGCTGCCGCACCAATTACCTGGTGCAGCAGCCCCTTTTTATCTGTACTATAAAAGCATTATCCATATACCAGCACCCAGCTCTTCATCCAACGCAGGAAAGTATCCACGTATTCGGCGGATACAGTATGCCCGGATAATACCGGGTAGAACATGCAGAACAGGGCAAAGGCGCAGGCAGCATAGATGCCCAGAGCCATATAATATTTTTTCTCCGGCAGCGTATCCTTCAGCTGCGAAGCCGTATACATCAGCATCAGTACCACGAAGGGAACACTGGGGAAGTAGTGGTAGATGAAGGTACATCTGCTCACAAACATCCAGGGCACGTACTGTGCCAGATAAGCTATGCACAAAAACAGGGCGTTCCGATCCTTTTTCTTAATGACCAGATACAGCATGTATACAAAAGCAGGGATGCCCGCCCACCATACCAGCGGATTGCCGAAAGCGCTGATTCCCTGTCTGGCAGTATCGCCCAGAATGCCGGAATAGTAGAAGATCGGCCGGATCATTGTGGGCCATTCATACCACTTGGAGGAGTATGGATGGGTGGCGTTCAGTGTGGAATGGTAGTTAAACATCAGTCTCTGGTTGGCAATCATTTTGTCCCACAGCCCTGTCTCCCCGCTGACAAAGGGAATATAGGACAGCAGATAGATCAGTCCCGGAACCAGCACGAAGAACACTACGCAGAAAGCGATGGTTTTGATCGTATTGCTGCGAAATCCGGCTATAATCCGGGTATGTAAGATGCCGTCCGTACTGCCGGAGGGATCTTTCAGCGCATATTGGTATTCCCGATAGCGCCGATACAGGGTCATAAAGAAGATCACTGCCAGACCGATACCCGCATATATGCCGGTCCATTTGCTGGCAATACCCAGCCCCATGGCAATACCGCATGCTCCCAAGGGGATAAAGGTTTTTTTCAGAGGCGTGTCGTAGTAGCTCATCCGGCTGTAGCGGTACATAAAATAGTACATCAGCAGGATGAAGAAGGTCACGAATACGTCGATGGTGGCCAGCCTGGTCTGCGTAAAATGCATAAAATCAAAGGCAAACAGGGTACAGGCAAAACCGGCCAGCAGGCGGTTTTTGCTGATATCCCGGGCCAGCAGATAGATCACCGGCAGCATCAGGACTCCCAGCAGAGTGCCCATGAATCTCCAGCCAAATGGCGTCATGCCGAAGATGGCAATGCCGATGGACATGAGGATCTTGCCCAGAGGAGGATGGGTTGTTTCATAGGTATGCAGGCCATGCAGATATTCGTAAGCAGTTCTGGCATGATAGATCTCATCAAAATAGGTGCTGTTGCGGAAGCTGATCCCATCTGCAGGGAAGGTGTCGCTTTCATTAAACAGCTCCTGATAATCCGGTGCATTTTCCGGCATGAAATATACCTCGTCCGCATCGGTGAGAGCCAGCTCCATCAGGGAAGCTTTGTCGGAGATACAGGTCAGACGCAGATAACGGCAATTCTCCGGCAGGCTGACCCGGGACCAGGCAAAGACACTGCTCATGGTAATCTGTCCGGTATCTCCTACGGGCTGCCAGGCATCAGTTTCGGCCGTCTTATACTCCAGAGAAAAAACTCTGTTTTCATAATATCCCAGATACCAGTACAGATAGGAGGCAGTCTGATTCTCCCCGGTATACAGCGTTACGGTATCCCCCTGTGTCAGCAGGGCCTCCGACTGGGGTGCTTTCAGGCTGCCCAGATCTGCAAAGGCAAAAATACTGTACAGGCTCATAATAGCAAACAGGAGGATAGCATCCTGCTTCAGGAACGGAATCCTGCTCTCGCTGGAAGCGGGGGCATAGGAAAAATGAACCGTCGGCGTCTTTTTCCTGCGCTTTCGGAACTTGAAAGCAACCAGATAGGTAAAGGTGGATTCCGTATCGGATACCTGCCGGATATCGTAGCGGTACAGCGTATAATAATAGGAAATGCCGCAGATGACCATGCAGGCGGATACCGTCAGGATCAAGGGCGCCTTTCCGTTATAATTCTGCGGATCGTAGAAATATAGGATGTATGCCGTATTATACAGATGGATAATGGTAAATACCAGATAACACTCCAAAAATTCCTTCAAGGGCCGTACTGCGTAGGCAAACAGGATCAGCGCCAGCGCCGGATACAGGTAACGCTCATGCATACGAACGGAGAACAGGAACATGGAGATGATCAGAAAGCCGGCGGTGGTAAAATAGCGGCTTTCCCGGTTCTGGGCGCGGAAGAAAAACAGGGCGGAGAGCAGCACGATCAGGATAATGATAATCGTACCCCAGGTCCTGAAGCTGAAAAACAGCAGCCTTGTCTCCTGAGAAACCCAGTTCAGGCCGAAAAGTCCCCACAGATTGAAGGCATTGACCGCTACATAGGGGTAGGATCCCAAGGTAGAGGTATACTGCATCAGTACCAGATCCAGTCCAAAGGGCATACAGGCCAAAACCATGAAGCAGATGACAGTCAGGCCGGTAAAAAGGTTGTGAAAGAAGTTTCTCCAGCTGAAATCATACAGGATCACCCGATCAATGATGCCGTAGATCAGCACAGGGGTAAAGATCAGGGTCTGGGGCTTTAAAAGTACGCCGATACCGAATACAATATAAGCGGGAGTCATCCTGTTTTCCGTCAAAAACCAGCACATCAGCAGAACGGTCAGTGTAAATACAGAGTCCACCTGTCCCCAGATGGAAGAGTTCAGGATGATGGCGGGATTCAGCAGATACAATCCCACCAGCATGATCACCTGCTGGGAAGGAAGCCTTTTGGAGGCAATTTTATAGAACAGCAGAGCGGTAGCCATATCGCACAGGATGGCGGGCAGCTTTAACAGCAGCAGGCAGGGGGCCGACAGATAGGGGATATTAAATATAGAAAAAATCGCTCCGATTGCATATAATATATAGACGAATCCCGGAGGATAATCGGCAAACACACCGGAAGCATAGAAATTCCTGATGCCTCCCTCGAATGCGAGATTGGCCCAGCTGGCAAAGCAGGCCGTGTCGGAAGCAAAGCCCTCAGAACTCCCGGCAAAGACGCAGCGCAGCAGAAAAGCCGCCGCAAGCAGGATCATGAGCACCTTCTTCGGATCATATTGGGGCTTTTTATCCATCTGATAGATGAAAAAATACATCAGAGCTACAAAAAAGGCTGAAACAAAGTGAATGGGTAACATAAGTAAATCTCCCCTCTGCCAGGTTATTCATATTTCTCTGGCTATCGCAGTAAACTATATGAATAATTATAACAAAGATACTCTGCAATATCAAATAAAAGATGACAGATTTGGAGAAATATGATATACTTAATATAGAAAAACGAAATGGAGGGGATTCCCTTGAAAAAGGAAAATCTGAAAAAACTGCAGTATGCCGCAGGGATCCTGATTCTGTCCGGAGTGGTGCTGTTTACCGGCTACAAACTGGCGGCCTCCAAGATTTCGGACAGACGGGCGGAGGAAGAACATCAGCGTCTGCTGGAGTCAGTAGTTGTTGGGGGGCTGGAACTGCCTTCTTCTGTTACAACGGATATAGATGAAGATGGTCAGATAGTGGAGATCCCGCCGCCGCAGTATCCGCCGCTGGCTATTGATATGGAACAGCTGAAGGAGATCAATGGTGATTTCCGGGGATGGTTTTACTTCCCGGCGCTGGAGGTTAGCTATCCGGTGGTACAGGGGGAGGATAATGACTATTATCTGAAGCATTCCTTTGAGGATGAAAAGAGCAATTCCGGCAGCATTTTCATGGACTGCGGTGCTTCGACTGACTGGAGCGACAGGAATACATTTGTGTTTGGACATAATATGCGGGACGGGAGCATGTTCGGTACATTCAAAAAGCTGGTGGATGACCCTGCTCTGCTGGATGCCAATCCACGTTTCTACATTTACACGGAAGATACAGTGTATACCTACGAGATTTTTTCCTATTATATGACAAAGTCGGACAGCAATAGATATATGGTTTTCACATCGGATGAAAACTATGACTTATATACACAGTGGGCGGTGGAAAACTCCAGCTATGTCTCAGATGTGGATCTGACGGATCGACCCAACATTGTATCCCTGTCCACCTGCTATGGCTCTGCGGGAACTTCTCGAAGAATTTTGATCCATGGGGTCTTGACAGCGGAGGAACCTTATGGTATAAAGTAAGTAAATGATTTTATGAGAGTAGGTTTTTGGGCCATTTTACCATTTGACATAATTTAGTTTGGCGGAAAAAGCGTAAAAGGCAGAAAGCGGATCCCCGTAACCCGTAAACCTGTTTGTTTTGTAATAAGAGGATTAGATTATGAAAGTATTGGGACTGAAAGAAAAGGTAAGCAAGTTTGTGGTAGTGACTATGGCTTCTGCGTTGGTCATCAGCAGTATGTTTACTGATCTGGGATTTGCAACACATGCAAATGAGCAGGACCCGTCCACGACAGAGATGCTGACGACATCGGGCGGTGATAATTTAGGAGTGGCAGATCCTGTGCCGCTTTACGAATATGCATCGGCAACAGATAATTTTGCCAAGCCGGATCTGAAGAACCCGTTCTTGTTTTCAGTTTATACCAATGTGATGACGAGAACCGACCATATAGAGGGTAATGTAGCTATCGGCGTATTGCCCAGTTACCTGAGCATTTATGGCGGCAACGTAGCGATTGGAGAGGGCGGTGTGAGTTATATCGGCGATCTCTCAACGGGCAGCTTCGGATGTACGGCAAACGGCATCTCCTATGTTGTGCTTCCGGAGTACAATGCGGACGGTACTGCCAACAAACTGGTTGTGGCCGATGGTCAGGGATATTTCTTACATAAGATTAACAGTGACAATGTGGAAACCGGAAGCTTTTGTACGGGCAATCTTCTGAAGGGCTTCTCCTATCAGAATGATACGGCAGCGGTTATTGCCAGTACGATTTCTGAAAAAGCAGGCTGGTCCGGTGAATTGTACGGCTTGCCGGATATGGACACTGACACTGCGTATGTATTGAATGTTTCCGCAGAGGAGTTGAACAATGCCTTTACCTCCGGCGAAAATTATGAAAGCAAGATCGTTGCGGCAGCGATGAGCGGGAAAACCGTAATCGTGAATGTCACCAGCGAGGGTGAAGTGTCTGCGCCTCATATGAATGTAAGTATGGTAAATCACATCGGAGAGTATGAAGAATGGGCAGGAAGAATCCTCTGGAATTTTGGGAAAGCAAGTAAGGTAAGTACCGGAAGATTATTTGGGTTTGTTCTTGCACCCAATGGAGTTGTCTATAATGGAAATAATATTATCGGCGGTGTGATTGCTAACAGCTTCGAACAGAACGGTGAGGTACATCAGGTATATTGGATTGGGGTAATCCCGACACCTGAACCGACCGAGACCCCGGCACCGACTGAAACACCAGTACCGACTGAGACTCCGGCACCGACTGCAACCCCGGTACCGACTGAGACCCCGGCACCGACTGAAACACCAGTACCGACTGAGACTCCGGCACCGACTGAGACGCCAGTGCCTACGAAGACCCCAGCACCGACTGCGACGCCTGAACCGACTGAGACTCCGGTACCGAATGCAACGCCAGTACCGACTGAGACACCTGAACCGACTGAGACTCCGGCACCGACTGCAACACCGGTACCTACCGAAACTCCGGCACCGACTGCGACACCGGTACCTACGAAGACCCCGGCACCGACTGAGACACCTGCGCCTGGGAAGACCCCGGCACCGACTGCAACACCGGTACCTACCGAGACTCCGGCACCGACTGCAACACCAGTACCTACCGAGACTCCGGCACCGACTGCAACACCAGTACCTACCGAGACTCCGGCACCGACTGCGACACCGGTACCCACCGAGACTCCGGCGCCAACTGCAACGCCAGTACCTACCGAAACCCCGGCACCGACTGCAACGCCAGTACCGACTGAGACTCCTGCACCTGAAGAGACGCCAGAGCCGACACCGACACCTGTAGTGGTTCCTGAGCCGACGCCGATGCCTACTCCGGATAATACACCGGTACCGACGCCGACACCTACGGTTACAGAGCCTCCTCAGACGACAAATCCTCCGGCGACAACGGAGACACCTGCAACGCCGGAAAATCCGGAGACCGTAGAGAACACGGAAACCTCGGATGAGCCCGTTGTGTTGGGAGCAAGACGCTATACCGTTCGGATTGATGATGATGAGATACCTTTATCCGATGCGATGGTACTGGGCGCAAGAAGACGTCCTCAGACCGGCGATGAGTCCGATGCATGGACGATGATGTTCCTTGCAGCTGTATCCGCATTGGCAGCATGGATTTTGAAGGGATGGAAGAGATAAGCTCTCAGGAGGATAAAGCATAATGAAAAAGAAGTTGGCGGCAGTTATATTAGCGGCAGTAATGGGTATCAGCATGATCGCATGTGGGTCTGCGCAGACAGAGATGTCTGCGGCAACCCGTGATGCATCAGTGAGAGATGGAATCGCCTATATTGATGACGAAGCCATAGCTCTGGTGGGATCTGTGAAAACCGTAACTATGACGGAGGAGGAGCAGCAGAGAGCTGATGAACTTCGGGCTATTGCAGTGGTTGCTTTCGATCTGGTGAACGAGGAGAGAGCCGCAAGAGGCTTGGCAGCATACACCTGGGATGCAGAGCTGGAATCCTGTGCGCAGGTCCGTGCAGCAGAGCTTGTATCTTCTTTCTCCCATACAAGACCCAACGGCACAGATTATTATACCGTAAACAGCGATCTGATGTGGGCGGAGAATGTGGCAAAGGGTTATGCTGATGCCAGCAGTCTGGTTGCAGCATGGATGAACTCTCCTGCACATGCAGCCAACATTCTGGACGGCGAGCTGGCTACCTGCAGCATTGCAGTATATGAGAGCAACGGTACATTCTATTTTGCACAGGAGTTTGGTTATTAATTACTGTGAATGATAATTCTGAACAGAAACTGGGGATACTGATGGTATCTCCAGTTTTTCAGTTAAAAGAAAAATGAAGTTTGAAAGGATATAGGATAGATGAGAATTGGAATGGGATATGATGTACATCGGCTGACAGAGGGCAGGGAGCTGATTATCGGCGGAGTAAGGATACCTTATGAAAAGGGACTGCTGGGACACTCGGATGCGGACGTGCTTCTGCATGCGATTATGGATGCTCTGCTGGGCGCTGCTGCTCTGGGAGATATCGGAAAGCATTTCCCGGATACGGACCCGGCTTACAAAGGGATCTCTTCTCTGGAGCTGCTGCGTAAAGTCGGAGAATTGCTGGAGGAGCAGAGCTTTCTGATCGAAAATATTGATGCCACGATCATTGCTCAGGCGCCGAAGATGCGTCCCTATATTGATACCATGCGGGAAAAGATAGCCGATACCCTGGGAATCACCGTGGAGCAGGTGAACATCAAAGCCACCACGGAGGAGGGGCTCGGTTTCACAGGACAGGGAGAGGGGATTTCCTCCCAGGCCATTTGCCTGTTGACTAGTCCGTTCAATCTGGCGCTGGAGGATGCTGAGAGCAACAGATGCCGGGGCTGCAGCGGATGTCAGAGGCTTTGAAATGTTACAAAGAAAGTGCGCAACTCATATTACACAAAGTTGCGCACTTTTTTTGCGCTTTTGAATAATTATTGTGCATTTGGACGGTTTCTATTTTGGAAATACAGTGCATTGACGACAAAAACAATAGAGATTATAATTTAAATATAGTAATTAATAACAAATCGCAGGATAATAAAGGGAAATAAAGTGCGCAACTTGCTGTGCAACTGATGGAAAGGAGAGGCCATGGGCAACAAAGCTGCAGTCAGGAAAAAGGGCGGCGTCAGAGGATTTTTCAAAAAGGTATATAAGTATCGTGCATTTCTGCTGATGCTCTTACCGGCAGTGATCTATACGCTGATCTTTGCGTACTATCCGATGACCGGAATCGTACTGGCATTTAAGAAATACACCTACGCCGGAGGAATCTGGGGAAGTGCGTGGAACGGACTGGAAAACTTTAAGTTCTTTTTCAAGTCTGGTCAGGCGGGTCTGGTGACCAGAAATACCGTGCTGTACAATATGGCGTTCATTGTAATCAACACAGTGGTTCAGATTGCAGTGGCAGTTCTGCTGACAGAGATACATAACAAGTGGTACCAAAAGGCAACGCAGTCCATTATGTTTCTCCCGTACTTTATCTCATGGGTTATTGTAGGAGTTATGGCATTCAATATTTTCAGCTCCGACTATGGTTTTATGAACCGGTTGATTACCTCCTTAGGGGGAGAGAAAATCACCTTTTATACAAACCCCAAGGTATGGCCCTTTATTCTGGTATTTTTTAATCTCTGGAAGAGCGTCGGATACGGTTCCGTTATGTATCTGGCGGCCATCATGGGAATTGACACCTCTATTTATGAGGCGGCAGCGATTGACGGGGCAAATGTATTCCAGAGAATTTTCAAGGTCACAATTCCGATGATTATGCCGACTACGATCATTCTCTTCCTGCTCTCCATCGGCGGCATTTTCAAGGGCAATTTTGATATGTTCTATAATCTGGTAGGAACCAATGGTCTGCTGTACAACTACACGGATGTGATTGACACTCTTGCATTCAGGGCGCTGATTTCCAGCAATAATTTCGGCATGTCGGCGGCAATCGGTCTCTTCCAGTCGGTACTCTGCTTTATCACGGTAATCATTGTGAATAAGCTGGTGGGTCTTTATGACCGGGACTACACATTGTTTTAAGAAAGGAGAAGAGAATGGAGGCACAAACAAATCACTTGGGAAAAGTGAAACGGGGCAAGGATGTGATTGCCTTAAATATTATCGCATATTGCTTCTGCGGATTGATGGCGCTGATCTGCCTGGTTCCTTTTCTGATGATTCTGGCCGGTTCTTTTTCCTCGGAGACGGCCATCATGAAAAACGGCTTCAGCCTGTTTCCTCAGAATTTCTCGCTGGAGGCATATAAGACAGTATTCCGTGAACCGCTGGTGGTGATCAGAGCATATGCAACGACGATCTGTCTGACCATTGCGGGAACGCTGCTGGGGTTGGCTCTGCAGACCATGACAGCCTATGTTCTGGCAAGAAAAGAGTTTGAGTGGCGCAATGTCTTCTCTTTCTTTTTTTACTTTACAACGCTGTTCAGCGGCGGTCTGGTTCCTTACTATCTGTTGATCAGACAGACGCTGCATCTGACGGATTCTTATCTGGCATTGCTTCTGCCCCTGCTGTTCAGTGTGTATAACCTTCTGATTATGAAGAGTTACATACTGGGAATTCCGGACTCTCTGATTGATGCCGCTAAGATTGACGGCTGCGGTGAGTTCAGGACATTGGTTCAGGTAGTTCTGCCGCTGATCAAGCCGGCGCTGGCAACGGTGGGTCTGTTCATTGCTTTGGCCTATTGGAACGACTGGTACAATGCAATGCTGTACATCAATTCCGAGGAAAAATATCCGCTGCAGTATTTCCTGTATCAGCAGATTAACAATATCGAGAGCTACAAGAAGCTGATTGCCAACGGAACAGTCAGCAGCGCCGTGGTTAGCTCGGTATCGCTGCCTACGCAGACATTGAAGATGGCACTAACGATTGTGGTAACAGGCCCCATTGTACTGGCGTATCCCTTCGTACAGAAGTATTTTGTGCAGGGTATTACAATCGGTGCGGTTAAAGGGTAAATTCTGATTTCGGTATATCCGGATCAGGGAGATAGAGCAAACAAAGCTTTTATGATGAAGGAGGTTTTTATGAGAAAGAACATGAAAAAGGCAGCAGCACTTACACTGAGTGCCGTAATGACAGCCGGTCTTCTGGCTGGGTGCGGCTCCTCTGAAAACGGGGGGTCCGCAGACCGTTCCTCTGACAGCGCAGTTTCTGAAAGTGAATCTACAGCGGGCAGCGGAAGCGAGTCGGAAATCGATCTTTCTGAGCATGTGGAGCTGAAAATGTATCTGCTGGGTGAAAGAACGGCGGACTTTGATGAGGTCTATGGGGAAATCAATAAGATTCTGGAAGAGAAGCTAAACTGCTCCATCAATGTGGAGTTTCTCTCCTGGGGTGAGCATGATACCAAGTATTCCCTTCTGTTTTCCGGCGGCGAAGATTTTGACCTGATCTTTACAGCGTCCAGCTGGGGCCATTATGAGCAGACCGTGGCGCTTGGGGGCTTCTACGAGCTGACGGAGGATTTCATTCAGACCTATGCTCCTGAAATCTGGGAGACAGTTCCGGAGCTTGCGTGGAGTCAGGCTAAGATTGATAATAAGATCTATATGGTGCCGAATTATCAGAATGAGTTCGGGCAGGATGTACTGGCAGTCAGAGGAGATCTGATGGAAGAATACGGTATCACCCAGATCACCAACTGGGATGAACTGGTGGCATTCTACAAGGCCTGCGCAGAGCATGGCATGTATGCAAGTCAGGGCGGTCCCTGGTACCAGTATTTCCAGGCGCAGGGTCTGACCACCACCGGCGGCGCTCCCAAATCCGGCGAACTGATTCTCTATAATACCCAGGATCCCTCTGATCTGGAATTTACCTATATTCTGGATTGGGCCGGCTTCGTTGACTACTGCAGGCAGATGAAGGAACTGGCGGATATGGGCTGCTGGTCTTCCGATGTACTGAGCTCCAGTGATGAGAGACAGACAGGTCTTCTGACCGGCAGAACCGCAAGCATGGTCTGGAATCTGGGCAGCTGTACCACCTATGCAAAGCAGGCGAATACAGAGAATTCGGATTGGAATGTGACACTGGTTGACCCGGTTTCCGATCAGGCGAAAAAGGTGAATTCCTACATCAATAACGGTGTGGCGATCAATGCGAACAGCAGCAATCCGGAAAGAGCAATGATGGTATTAAATGAGCTGTATACCAATCCTACGATCAATGATATGACAAGATTCGGTATTGAAGGCAAGCATTGGGAAGCAGTCGGTGATGATCAGTACAAGGTGATTGATGAAAGTAACTTCGGCGTTGACTCCAACTGCAACTGGGGCTGGATGAATGAGACGATCAAGAGAACTGAGTATATCGAGGACAGAACTGCTCTGGATGACACACATGATGAGATGCTGGAAACGTGGAACAACAATGTTAAGGGCGAGCATGTATACGACGGCTTTAACTTCGATTCCACCAATGTAGCGACACAGGTGGCGGCAGTTGAGGCGGCAATGGCTACCTACTATGATCCGCTGATCAATGGTCTGGTTGACGATGTGGACGCATCTCTGGAGCAGTTCAGAGCAGCAATGGAAAGCGCCGGTATCCGTGATATTATTGCGGAGCTTGAGGCTCAGGCTGAAGCTTATGTTGCCAGCAAGTAGAAATAAAGAATAGCAATATTTCGGGAACCGCCGCAAAATGCGGAGGTTCCCGTTGCTTTGAAAGGGATGGACGGCATGACGCAGGATGAAATAGCGAAAAGCCTAGGAGTATCTAAAAGCACTGTTTCCAGGGCGCTTTCCGGGAAAGGAAGAATCGGAGAACAGACAAGAGAAAAAATATTGGAATATGCAGGACTGCAGAAAAGTATTCCCGGCAGCGTAAAACGCAGAACTGACGCCACCAGGAATCTGGGTGTGATTCTGCCTGCCGATGTGTACTTAAACGGAGGCCCGTATTTCCAGGAATGTATTCTGGGGATCTGCGAGACGGCGTCCTTTCTGGATTATGATGTGTTAATTGCCACAGGGACGGCCAATGATGTATCCGGTATTCGGAAACTGGTGGAAAAAGATAAAGTGGATGGTATCATTCTGACCAGAACCATTGAGGATGACAGGGCGCTGCAGTATCTGACGGAGATCCGTTTCCCGGTGGGATTGACCGGAATCTGCAGCAGCAATCAGGTCATACAGGTGGATGTGGACAACGAGGCTGCGGCCGAGAATCTGACATCCCTTCTGATTGGGAGGGGATATCGAGAGTTTGCCCTTGTTATTGACGACATGGAATATGTGGTGAACAAGAGCAGATACAAGGGCTTCTGCGATGCGCTCTGTAAAAATGGAATCCCGCAGGAACGCCAGAAGATTTATTCGGGTCCCTTGAGAGTGGATATGCTGGACTCCATTATAGAGAGTCTGATCGCCCAGAAGGTGGAATGTATTATCTGCGGGGATGATATCATCTGCACGCGCATCATGTCCTCCCTGCAGGCAGAAGGGTACAGGATCCCCAAGGATGTGGCTGTGGCGTCTCTGTACAACAGTCCCAATCTGGACTGTTTTTCCCCGGCTGTCACCGCTGTCAACGTGTCGGCAAAGCAGGTGGGAAATATGATCAGCAGACAGATGATCGGTTTCCTGGAGGGAAGAGAGTATCAGCAAAAAACGATTATGGATTACGAAATTCTGATGCGCAGATCTGCCAGCGGAAAGCAGGAAGCGTAGAGAATATCGCAGATGGATCAGAAGGAAAGAATGAGAGGAAAGAATGAGAGGAAAGAATGCGTACAGAATACACCTATAACGAACGCTGTTTATGGAAGGATGGGAACCCCTGGTTTCCCGTGATGGGAGAAATGCATTACACAAGATACAGGGAGGAGCTCTGGGAGGAATCCCTGCGCAAGATGAAGGCCGGGGGCGTAACGATCGTATCCACCTATCTGATCTGGATCCATCACGAGGAAGAGGAGGGAATCTTCGATTTTTCCGGTTGCAGGAATCTGCGGAAATTTCTGGAGACCTGCCAGAGGACGGGACTGAAGGTATTTTTGCGGCTCGGCCCCTGGGTGCACGGCGAGGTGCGCAACGGCGGTTTCCCGGACTGGCTGGAGGCGCTTGGAAAAAATGGAGTCGATCTGAGAAGCAATGACGAGCGATATATGGGCTATGTGAGGCGCTTCTGGGAACAGGTCTATCAGCAGACCCGGGGATTGCTGGAAAAGGACGGGGGACCGGTCATCGGCATCCAGCTGGAGAACGAATATGGCCATGTGGGCGGCCACAGAGGGGCGAAGGGGGAAGCCCATATGCGGAGCCTCCTGGCGCTGGCGAAGGAGATCGGCTTTGAAGTCTCCCTGTACACGGCCACCGGCTGGGGCGGTGCATGCATCGGAGACTGTCTTCCCGTTATGGGAGGCTACTGCGAGGCGCCGTGGGACCAGAGCCTGAGAGAGCTTTCCGCCAACACTAATTATGTGATCAGCCATGCGCGCAACGATGCCCTGATTGCCTGCGACCATCATGTGGAGGATGCCATTACCTTTGACGAGTCGAAGTTCCCCTATTTGACGGCCGAGCTGGGCGGAGGACTGCAGGTGACCGGACACAGACGTCCTGTGGCGGAGGGCCCCGATATCGGTGCTATGTCCACTACGAAGCTGGCCAGCGGTGTGGCGCTCTTGGGGTATTATATGTACCACGGGGGGAGTAACCCGAAGGGAAAACTTTCCACTCTGCAGGAGAGCAGGGACACGGGCTATGCCAATGACCTGCCGGAAATCAATTATGATTTCAACGCTCCTGTGCGGCAGTACGGCACAATATCGGAGAATTACAGGGAAATCAAGCTTTTAGGGCTTTTTCTGAAGGATTTCGGGGAAGATATGGCGGCGCTGCCGGCAGAAATTTTTGACGAAACCATAAAGCCGGAGGATATGCATTCTTTGCGCTGTTCCTGCCGTCATGATGACACCCACGGGTATGTTTTTTTTAATAATTATCAGCGACACCGTACCATGGATGCGCACCCCGGCGTTGTATTGGAGGGAATCTGCGGCAGCGGAAGGGTAAGCTTTCCGGCAGTGGATGTGAAGAGCGGCGCATATGGTTTCTTTCCTTATCATATGAAACTGGGAGAGGCGGAGCTTATTTCGGCCCTGGCCACCCCCCTGTGCAGACTCTCGGGAGACGGGCAGGATACCTTTGTGTTCTATGGGGACTGCGAACCGCAGTACAGCTGGAAAAGGGAAGCGGCGGATATCCTTCATCTGACCAGAGAGCAGGCGCTGAATGCCTGGAAAGTCACGCTGGATAGGGATTATCTGATATTGAGTGAGAATTATGTCTGGGAGGAAGACGGGAGACTGGCAGTAACGGGCGGGGCCTTGACCCGTATCCTGTCCTATCCGGAGCTGAAGGATGTACCTGCAGGTTTTGTCCGGCAGGGCGGGGAGGGCCGCTTTACCGCCTATCAGCGGCAAAGCGGCGGAGGAACTGCTTTTGTCTCTGCCGTAAAGCTGGCAGAGGAGGAGGAAAGCGCTTTATATGAGATTTCCGTCACCTATCCTGCGGACTTTGATCGGAAATGCAGGCTTACGGGCCGGGACACGCTGCTCTGGATATCCTATGCGGGCTTTGGAATGGACGTAATGCTTGACGGCGAGAAGATTAACGACCACTTCTACACCGGGCAGAGGGTTCCTATCAGTCTCGGCTATTTTGACTTCCCGGAAAAGCTGACGCTGCGAATAAAGGCCCTGTACCGGGAAACGCCGGTTTTTATTGAAAAATGGCCCGAACTGCAGGACGGCCGGGCCTGCCGTCTTGAGGCAGTGGAACTGCAGGAGGAATATCGCTGAACTAACAGTTCAGCCATAAGAGGATAACCATTGGGCATGGGTGCTTGCAAACAATGCACAGTGGTTATTCTCTTATGAGCGGAGCGCCCTCAAATGAAATAAAAGGTGAGCCGCCTTGGCGGTGTCGGCTGCGCAGCAGACGCTTTTATGAATGCGGAGGGCTGAACTGTTACTCAGCCGAACTTTTCATTTAGAAAAAACAGTTGACAAATCCCCAATTTTTGCATATGCTGAATAATAGATAGCAAAGGTGACAGGCGGATAGATTCGTCTCAAAAGATGAGTTTATCCGTTTTTATATGGGAAGGAAGTAAGGAGATGGGTTTGATTCAGAATATCCGGGAGGAGCTTCGTATCATCAAGGAGCGGGATCCGGCAATACATTCCTCCATGGAAGTATTTTTATATCCCAGCTTTAAGGTCATGATGCACTACCGCATAGCCCATAAGCTGTATCTGAAAAAACATTTTTTCCTGGCCAGATATGTGTCCCAGAGAGGGGTACGGAAGACGGGCATTGAGATCCATCCCGGCGCCCGAATCGGAAAGGGTCTGTTTATCGATCACGGTAATGGGGTCATCATCGGGGAGACCGCCATTATCGGGGACAATGTGACCATCTATCAGGGCGTGACATTGGGTGGTACCGGTAAGGAGCATGGCAAGCGACATCCTACTGTGGAGGACAACGTGATGATCAGCGCCGGTGCCAAGGTGCTGGGTTCCTTTACCATCGGCGCCAATTCCAAGATCGGCGCGGGAAGCGTGGTGCTGTCAGAGGTGCCGCCGGGATCCACGGTGGTGGGTGTGCCGGGACGTGTGGTCAAGCGCAACAATCAGAAGTTACCCCAGGAGGATCTGGATCAGGCGCTGCCGGATCCGGTCAGGGAGGATATCACCGGCCTGCAGAAGGCCAATACGGAGCTGACTAACCGGCTGCTGAGCATGGAGCAGGAGCTCAGGATGCTGCAGGAGCAGGTGAGCAGAAGAAGGCCGGAGGATGTGACGATCGAGTTTAAGGGCCAGGGCATATAATGTGAGAAGAAGTTCTAATGCTCACAGCAAAGAACTTCTAAGTCTCACATGCAGAGAATGCCTGGAAAGAGGCATCCTCTATTCGGATTGGAGTCGCAGCAGGGCTGTGACATAGACGTTAGAGCAAAGAGAGGGCATAAGAAGATGGAGAACAAGTTACGTTTTTATAACACATTGACCAGAAGGGTCGAACTGTTTGTCCCGAATACAGACGGCAAAGTGGCCATGTATACCTGTGGCCCCACTGTGTATCATTATGCGCATATCGGCAATCTGCGCAGCTATATTATGGAGGATCTGCTGGAGAAGACCCTGCGCTATATCGGCTATGATGTGAAGCGTGTCATGAACATCACGGATGTGGGACATCTGTCCAGTGATGCGGATACCGGAGAGGACAAGATGCTGAAGGGGGCAAAGAGGGAGCACAAGACCGTGATGGAAATTGCAGAATTCTATACCGACGCCTTTTTCCGGGACTGTGCGAAGCTGAATATCAAGACCCCCGATGTGGTGGAGCCTGCCACCAACTGCATTCCCGAGTTTATTCATATGATCGAGACCCTGCTGGAGAAGGGATATGCCTATGAGCAGGGGGGCAATATCTATTTCGACACCTCGAAGCTGAAGGAGTATTATGTGTTTTCCAATCAGAGCGAGCAGGAGCTGCTGGTGGGGGTGCGTGACGATGTGGATGAGGATACGAACAAGCGAAATAAGAGCGACTTCGTGCTGTGGTTTACCAAGTCCAAATTTGACGATCAGGAGCTGAAATGGGAGAGCCCCTGGGGCTTGGGCTATCCGGGCTGGCATATTGAGTGCTCTTGCATCAGTATGAAGCATCTGGGAGAGTATATGGACATTCACTGCGGCGGCGTGGACAATATTTTCCCCCATCATACCAATGAGATTGCCCAGAGTGAGTCCTACCTGGGACATAAATGGTGCAACTACTGGTTCCATGTACATCACCTAAACGATAAATCCGGCAAGATGAGCAAATCCAAGGGGGATTTTCTGACGGTTTCCCTGCTGGAGAGCAAGGGCTACAATCCGGTGGTGTACCGGATGTTTTGCCTGCAGTCCCATTACCGTAAGCCTCTGGAATTTTCCTATGAGGTGCTGGACAATATGAGCGCCGCCTATGAGAAGCTGGTAAAGCGTATCGGCTCCCTGCAGCAAGACGGTGAGGCGGATCGGGAGCAGTACCGTGTTTATCGGGAAAAATTCGAGGCGGCGCTCTGTGACGACCTGAATTCTTCCATGGCGATTACGGTATTATATGATATGCTGAAAGCGGATATTTCCGATGCTACCAAGTATGCGCTGGCAGAGAGCTTTGACCAGGTGCTTTCCCTGAATCTGACCGCGGCCCATGCGGCAAAAGCGGCGGAGAATCATGTGGATGCTGAGCTGGAGAGTTATATTCTGGCCAAAATCGAGGAGCGCAGGGCCGCCAAGAAGGAGAAGGATTTTGCGAAAGCGGATGCGATCCGGGCAGAACTGCTTGCACAGGGGATTGTTCTGGAGGATACACGAGAGGGTGTAAAATGGAAGAGAGCATAAGTTTGCTGGAGCAGATATGCGGCAGTTTTCAGTGCAGGGACGTGGATATCCGCACCTACTCGCCGCTGACGCTGGCCTATATCGGGGATGCGGTATATGAGCTGGTGATCCGCAGCGTGGCAGTCAGGCGGGGCAACCGCCCGGTCAATCATCTGCACCGGATGACCACACAATATGTGAAAGCCGGGACCCAGGCGGCTATGATAGAGGCTCTGGCCGATATGCTGACCGAGGAGGAGGCGGATGTCTGCCGCAGAGGGCGCAACGCCAAGCCCTATACCAAGGCGAAGAATGCCACCCTGCAGGAGTATCATAAAGCTACCGGGCTGGAAACGCTGATGGGCTATTTGTACCTCACCGGCAGGACGGAGAGAATGATCGAACTGGTGCGGGAGGGAATCAGTCGGCTCGGTATGCAGCTGTAGGCAGGGATATCGCAGGACACAGCGGTGCTGTGCAGGACTGGGAAACAGGAGAGTAGAATATGGGATATCAGGAGCAGACAATCGAGGGAAGAAATGCGGTGATCGAGGCCTACCGCAGCGGAAAGCCCATTGATAAGATCTATATTCAGGACGGCTGTCAGGACGGCCCGATCATGACCATCAAGCGGGAGGCGAAGAAGTGCGACACGTTGGTGAAATATGTGACCAGAGAGCGTCTGGATCAGATGTCTGAGACGGGCAGGCACCAGGGAGTCATTGCCGTGGCAGGGGCCTATGAGTATGCCCGGTTGGAGGATATTCTGGCAGCAGCACGGGTGAAGGACGAGCCGCCCTTTCTGTTTTTGCTGGATAACATTGAGGATCCCCATAATCTGGGAGCCATCATCCGCACGGCTAATCTGGCAGGCGCCCATGGGGTCATTATCCCCAAAAACCGGGCAGTGGGCCTGACAGCTACAGTGGCCCGCACTTCCGCAGGCGCTCTGAACTATACCCCTGTGGCCCGGGTAACCAATCTGTCCAAAACCATAGAGGATCTGAAAAAAGAGGGCATATGGTTTGTGTGCGCCGATATGGGGGGCACTCGGATGTATGAGCTGGATCTGAGAGGGCCCATCGGCCTGGTGATCGGCAATGAGGGGGAGGGAGTAGGCCGTCTGGTCAGAGAGAAATGCGATATGGTGGCCTCCATCCCCATGAAAGGGGATATCGACTCCCTGAATGCCTCCGTGGCCGCCGGCGTGCTGGCCTATGAGATTGTCAGACAGCGCCTGCAGTAAGAAATTCCCGGGAGAAAAGCGGAAGGAGCAGCATGGAACAGAAATACAGCCAGATCAGTGATGAGGAGCTGATAGACCGTCTGCGAAACGGTGAAGACCGCATCATGGACTATATTATGGAAAAATATAAGAATCTGGTGCGCAGCAAGGCCAAGTCCATGTATATTCTGGGCGGAGATAATGAGGATCTGATCCAGGAGGGTATGATCGGCCTGTTTAAGGCCATACGGGATTACGACTGCGGACGGGATGCCAGCTTTTATACCTTTGCGGATTTGTGCATCAGCCGTCAGATGTACACGGCAGTGCAGACCTCCCATCGGCAGAAGCACTGGCCCTTAAATACCTATGTATCCCTGAGCGGCAATAGCCGCAGTCAGGGGGAAAACGAGGAATTGGAGCTGGCGGAGGCGCTGCCGCCGGATCATGATCTGAACCCGGAGACCCTGTTTATTGACCGGGAACGGGTGGAATATCTGGAAAACCAGATCGACCGGGAACTCAGCAGTTTCGAAAAGCAGGTGCTTGACTTGTATCTGACCGGGATGAGCTACAGCCAGATCGCCAGGGTGCTGGGCCGGGAGGAAAAATCTACGGACAATGCGCTGCAGCGTTTAAAGGGAAAGATAAAGAAGATGCTATAGGATCTTCTTTATTTTTTTTTAATAATAATACCAGTCCCTCTTTATTGACTTCCCCATTTCTGCGGCATATAATTTGGAACATAGCGACTGGCTGGTCGGTCAGGAAATTTGTTTTACAGAATCTGCAGTTTAAATTTCTATGGGAAGGGAAGTCCGTTATGATCTCAAAATTCAGTGTAAAAAAACCATATAGCGTACTGGTAGGGGTGGTGCTGGTTATTGTGCTGGGTATTGTATCGCTTACCCGAATGACCACGGATCTGCTGCCGGACATCAGCCTGCCCTATGTGATCGTCATGACCACATATGTGGGGGCAAGCCCGGAGACCGTGGAGACTGTGGTGACCAAGCCGGTGGAATCTTCCATGGCTACGGTCAGCAATATTGAAAGTATCAGTTCCGTATCCTCGGAGAATTACTCCATGGTGGTATTGGAGTTTGCACAGTCGGCGGATATGAATGCCGTGTCTCTGGAGATCCGGGAGAATCTGGATCAGATCAAGTCCTATTGGGATGACAGCGTGGGGAATCCGATTATCATGAAGCTGAATCCGGATATGCTGCCTGTGATGATGGTGGCAGTGGGTGTGGATAATATGGAATATGCCCAGGTCAGCGCCTATGTCAATGATACGCTGATGCCGGAGGTGGAAAGTCTGGAGGGAGTGGCCAGCGCCAGTGCCGTAGGATTGCTGGAGGAGAGCGTCAATGTGATTATCCGCCGGGAAAAGGTGGATGCGCTGAACGAGCAGATCTATGCGGCCATCGATGAAAAGATGCGGGAAGCCGAGGAGGAACTGGAAGAAGGAAGACAGACGGTTGCGGACAGCCGGCAGGAGCTGAAGGATGGGAAAAAAGAGATTTCGGACGGAATCAAGGAGATCAACAGCGGCAGGACGGAGCTCCAGGAGGGAAAGGAGGAGCTAAATAATACCCAGGATGAGACTGCCGCAAAGCTGGCGGAGACAAAGAACCAGCTGTTGACAGCGAAAACCAGCCTTGATTCCGCCAAGACTACGTTGACTGCCAATCTCGCTACGGCAAAGACATTGCAGGCCGGTATAGAGGAGATGGATAAGATAACAGAGGACACGGCTCATTACATAAGTGAGTATGGCAAATTGATTGTGAATGTGTCGGTGTCCGGTTCGGATGTGGATATAGACGATCAGACCAGGGAGCAGATCAATCAGTTAAAGAGTGAATTTTTGAGCAGTGATATTGTCGGACAGATGGGCACCGATGAGCAGGCTGCGCCCATGATTGATAAACTGACTGGACTGGACTGGGCTGATCCGGAGAATTTTCAGACCGTATACGCCAATCTGGACGTTCTTACTGCCGGGGTATCCACGCAGATTATGGCCCAGCGCAGCAATCTGGAGCAGTCTCTGAATGCTCTGACCAACGGTATGGGAGTGGCTGCCTATGAGGCAACTGTGAACCAGACCATGGCCACCATAGAGGAGAATCTGAAACAGGTCAACAACGGATTGATCGAAGTAGAAAAGGGCGAGCTGAAAGCGGCGGTGGAATTTGCCAATGCCACCTCCCAGATCAATCTGGGCGAATATCAGATGGAACTGGCGCAGACCCAGCTGGATGCTGCTCAGGAACAGATCAAGACCGGCGAGGAACAGTTGACGGAGGCTGAGAAACAGCTGCAGGAGGGGGAAGAGCAGCTGGAGGAGGCCCGTCAAGAAGCCTATGACAGCGCCGATATGACCGAGATTCTGACTGTGGATATGATTAAGAGCCTGCTGACGGCTCAGAACTTTTCCATGCCGGCGGGCTATGTTACGGAGGATGGCGTTGACTATCTGGTGCGAGTGGGGGATAAGCCGTCCACATTGGAGGAGCTGGAGGCATTGCCCCTGATGGATTTGCATATGGACGGCGTGCCTGTGATCACGCTGGGAGATGTGGCGGATGTGTTCTATGCGGACAACTCGGCGGAGATTTACACCAATGTCAACGGCAATCCCGGCTGTATGCTGTCCATCCAGAAGCAGACGGGGTATTCCACCGGTGAGGTATCCGATCTGCTGAAGGAAAAGTTTGCAGATATGATGGAGGAGGACGAGAGCCTGCAGGTCATCACTTTGATGGATCAGGGAATCTATATTGATCTGGTGATGGACTCCATTCTGAGCAATATTCTGTGGGGGGGCCTGCTGGCGATCCTGATCCTGCTGCTGTTCCTAAAGGATATCCGGCCCACCCTGGTCGTGGCATGCTCCATCCCGATCAGTCTGGTGACGGCCATCGTGTGCATGTATTTCAGCGGAGTGACCCTGAATATCATCTCACTGTCCGGACTGGCCCTGGGTATCGGTATGCTGGTGGATAACTCCATCGTCGTGATTGAAAATATCTATCGGATGCGCAGCGAGGGTTTGCCTATCCGTGAGGCGGCTATTGAGGGAAGCCGAGAAGTGACCGGTGCTATTTTTGCTTCCACTCTGACCACGGTATGTGTGTTTGCACCCATCGTATTTACCGAGGGTATCACAAGGCAACTTTTTGTGGATATGGGATTGACGATCGCTTACTCCCTTCTGGCCAGTCTGATTATCGCATTGACAGTGGTACCGGCTATGTCCTCCAAAATGCTGACGAAGACGAAAGAGCAGAAGGAGGGACGTTTCTTTAACGCTCTGACGAAGGGCTATGTGAAGGTTCTGGACGGCGCGCTGAAAGCAAAGAGCCTGGTATTGATTTTCTCTCTTGCGATGCTGGTAATCAGTTTTGCTCTGGCATGGACCAATGGCACGGCATTTATGTCGGATATGGATTCTACCCAGATGACTGTCAGCGTACAGCTGGCAGAGGATGCCACCCTGGAAGAGACGGGAGAACTGACGGACACTGTGGTGGAAAGGATCATGGAGATCGAGGATGTGACGGATGTGGGCGCTATGGCCAGCACTTCCTCCTTATCCCTGCTCACCGGCGGCGGGAACAGCAGTACCAACAGTACGGATATTTATGTGGTGGCTCGTGAAGATAAGAAAATGAGCAATGAAGAGATCGCCCGGATCATTCTGGAGAATACCGCAGATCTGGATGCGGAGATTACTGTGGATACCTCCAGTATGGACATGAGCGCTCTGGGAGGCAGTGGTATTTCCATACAGGTGCGGGGCAGGGATCTGGATACGCTGCAGCGGATCGCCGAGGAAGTAGCGGCAGTCGTGGAGTCTGTGGAGGGTACCTGTCAGGTGTCCGATGGTATGGAAGAAAGCAGCGAAGAGCTGCGGATCACCGTGGATAAGGAAAAAGCTGTGCAGTATGGATTGACAGTGGCTCAGGTATATACCCAGATCATGTCCAAATTGGCAGATGCCAGCAATGCCACAACGCTGGAGGCAGCCCAAAAGGACTATGTGGTATATGTGTCCAATGAAAGCGATATGGCGCTGACCCGGGCCATGATGGCAGATCTGCTGATTAAAGGAACCGATGAAGAAGGCAAGGAGATCGAGATCCCTCTGTCTGAAATCGCAGGGCTTTCTGCGGCGCAGTCCCTGGATTCCATTAGTCGTGCGGATCAGAATCGGTATATTGAAGTATCTGCGGCTATTGCTGATGGTTATAATGTAGGTAAGGTGTCTGCCGGGGTGGAGGCGAAGCTGGCGGATTACCAGCTGCCCGAGGGCTACAGTCTGGTATTTTCCGGTGAAAATGAGATGATTAATGATGCGACAAGCCAGATTCTGCTGATGTTGGTTCTGGCGATTATCCTTATGTATCTGATCATGGTGGCGCAGTTCCAGTCACTGAAGCTGCCCTTTATCATCATGTTTACGATCCCGCTGGCATTTACCGGCGGCCTGCTGGGACTCTTTATCAGCGGCAGTGAGATCAGTGTGATCGCTCTGATCGGATTTGTCATGCTGGCAGGTATCATCGTAAATAACGGTATTGTGCTGATTGACTATATGAATCAGCTGCGGGAGCAGGGAATGGAAAAGCGGGAGGCAATCCTGACGGCAGGGCGTACCAGACTGCGTCCGGTGCTGATGACGGCCCTGACTACGATTCTGGCACTGTCTACCATGGTATTTTCGGACGATATGGGTTCGGAGATGTCAAAGCCTATGGCAATCACTACCATTGGCGGTCTGCTGTACGGTACGCTGTTGACCCTGGTGGTAGTGCCCTGTATCTATGCTCTGTTCAGCCGGGAAAAGAAGCCAAAGGCTGCGAAAGGGAGCGGGAAACGTTCCCATAAGGCGAAAAAAACAGAGCTGCTTGAGGAGGATTGATACAGAATTATGGGTAAATATAACAGATTTGAACCGCAGGAACAGATTCCGGCCAAGGTGCTGCAGTTCCACCCGTGAGGAGATCACCGTCAGTGCCATCCTGCATGAAATGCTGTGCGTGCAGAAGGAAATGCAGGAGGCCATGGACGGCCGGGAGAGGCCCACAACAATGCTGACCGAGATAATCCGAGAGGGAATAGAGGCGGGTGAAATGCGGTCCGGTCTGCCTCTTGGATACATTACGGACGGAATGATTGATGGACGCAAAAAAAGGGAAACCCAGTAAAATCAAGGTTTCCGCTTTTTTAATAAGCTGCTGACGGGAATCGGACCCGTGACCTCCGCACTACCAATGCGACGCTCTACCGACTGAGCCACAGCAGCAGGCTGTAATACTCCCTCAACCACAAATGCTATTCTATCAAAAGAATCTGCATTTGTCAACACAAATTGCCTAAATTTTTGAAACAATTTTTGCCTACAATTTTTGACTTACAGATAGTTGTTTTTTGCTTTCCGCATCAGGAACCGTACACGGTAGCCCTGCTGTTCACACAGCGTGTTGATCACCGACTCCGCTTCCTCTACGGCGCTGCTGTTGACACAGATGATACAATAGTTCTTCTTACGGCCCAGACGGAAAATCCCTCCCTTATTCCAGCGAATGAAATAAGAGATCCGATTACGCAATAGTTCTCTTTCAATGGCCTGTTTACAGTTCAAATCGCCAACCTCACACAGTTCAATTTCATTATTCACTTTAACCATGCTGTATAGTGTCTGCTGCATCTATCTCTTCCCCATATTCCTGCAATTACCGCCTGCTTGTTTACAGACTGATACGAGTATAGCACAAAATGGGAATTATTTCAAGTCTTACGAAATATAACGCTGAACTGTTACAGCTTGATTTTGGACGGTGATTTTGGGCATTTAGGATTCCGGCAGATCAAATTAGCAAAATTCAACACTTTATGTTCCCATTTTACGAAATAATGCTATTTACATAATTGTAGAAACAATATATCATTTTTAATGTAAAAGGGGAAACTTATAATAGGAAAGGGTCTGCCGCACAGGATTAAACTGTGCGGCAGACCTTTTAAAAGCGTATATATCAGCCATCGGCATTCTGCTGGAGCTGTTGTTGTTCCAGCATCTGCTGGTGCTGCTGGCGGCGCAGTTGGATTTCATAGCTCTGCTGATTGAGGATCGTCTCATAGTCAGGATTCAGGTAGAAATTCGCATCATGCTGGCAGGTACTCTGTACATTCGGATTGGTATATGTTACCGTGCCGTCAGGAAGCGTGGTAGGTACTGTGGAACCCTGTGCCAGAGAAGCATCTTCGGCCGGCAGCTGTGTGATTACACCCTGGTAGCTGAAAGGACATTCTGCACTTGCCGGCAGTTGATCGTATTCGCAGATCAGACCGCTGTAATGTACGTCACATATCTCCGTAGGAATCGTTCCCTCTGCAAAATATTCCGTACCGATGGAAGTTTCCGGACACACGCCGGGATTGGCAAGCTTGCCGGAATCCTTACAGATGCTGTACTGGATCACTCCGGTGGGCACATAGAAGGATTGGCTGGGCAGATCGGCATGGATCTGCTGCATAATGTTGTGCCAGAGCTTCTTGGCGATATTGGTCTCGTTTGAAGCGCTCTTGCTGCTGTTCATATGGACATTGTTATCGTAGCCCACCCAGGTGGCGCAGGTATAATAAGGCGTAAAGCCCGCAAACCATACATCTACATTGTTGGAGGTCGTACCGGTCTTACCGGCAACAGCCATGCCGGAGAAGTTGGCAGCGGTGCCGGTTCCCTTTGTTACCACATCCACCATGGCGTCCGTCAGCAGAAAAGCAGTGGATTCCTGCAGTACTCGGCGGCTGTCTTCATATCCGGTATTGTCCAGAATCACATTGCCGTCAGCATCCAATACCTGGGTGTACAGCTTCGGTGTGTTGTACACGCCGCCGTTGGCAATGGTAGCATAGGCTGCCGTCAGTTCCAGAGGGGTAACGCCGTCGGTCAGGCCGCCCAGTGCGGTAGCCTGATTTACATCTCCCAACACCTGATTACCGATCACTTTGCCGGTGGTCAGGGTGGTGAAGCCGAAATTGATCAGATAATCGTAGGACAGCTTTGGCGTGATCTGGGTAATGGTTTTTACGGCAATGATATTGAGGGACTGCTCAATGGCATAGCGCACCGTCACAGGTCCCTTGTAGGCTTCACCGTACCAGTTCCGCACGGGCGTGCCATCCGCATAGAGAAACGGCGCATCAATATATACCGAGGCCAGCGTGATGCCGCAGCTGTCCAGGGCGGGAGCATAGGAAGCCAGTACTTTAAAGGTGGAGCCTGGCTGCCGGGTCGCATCGGTGGCACGATTAAAGGTCAGACGGCCTTCCTTGGCTCCTCGGCCCCCTACAAGAGCGCGCACATAACCGGTTTCCTGCTCAATGACTGCCAGAGCGGTCTGGGGCTGGGGAGTCAGACTGTAATTCTCGTCATATTCATCCCCCTCCTGCAACAGAGCGTTTCGGTACTGCTCGATAGCCTCCAAGGCGGCCTCCTGGGAAGTGAAGATCAGGTTAAAGTTCTTATCCACATTTTCTTGGAAGTATTCGGTCATCATTTCCTTGCTGTAATTGGTATGGGTGTCGTCCGCATGAGTGATGGTCAGCGCATAATCCAGCAACCATTTTACGTCGGCCGGATAGTTGTCCGGGTTCGCCACTTCCGCATCGGCAATGGCCTGAATCTTGGGATCCATCGTGGTCATGATCCGCAGACCGCCGGAGTACAGCAGGAATTCCGCCTGAGTTTCGTTGTAGCCTGCCGCCAGCAGATCCTCCTTGACCTGCTTCTGCACTGCATCCGTAAAATAGGAGCTGGAAGAGCTGTTGGCCAGATAGTTAATGTTATGGCTTTCGATGCGCTCGTAGACATTATCCGCTATGGCTTCGTCATATTCGGCATGGCTGATGAACCCAAGCTCCAACATTTTATCGAGACAGGCTTTGCGGCGTTCCACATTATTTTCCGGATGACTGATGGGGTTATAGCGGGAAGGATTCTGGGTAATGGCAGCGATGACTGCGCATTCGGACAGGGTCAGCTCACTGCAGGACTTTCCGAAATAACGCTGTGCGGCAGCCTCCACGCCCAGAGTATTCTGTCCCAGGTTGATAGTGTTCATATATCGCACCAGAATCTCATCCTTGCTCAGGGTTTTAGTCAGTTCGATGGCCAGGTACTGCTCCTGGAGCTTTCGCTTGATCTTTTTAATGTAGTTTTTTCCCTCAGAGGTCCAATCCGTAAAAATCGTGTTTTTCAGCAGCTGCTGGGTGATGGTGCTGGCGCCCTGGGTCTCATCGCCGAATGTCTTGATAAACTGGTAGGCTGATCGGAGCAGGGACTTGTAGTCGATACCGTTGTGCTGGTAAAAACGCTCATCCTCAATGGCCACAAAGGCGTGGGCCAGATTTTCAGGGATCTTGTCCTGGGTGACGATGATACGGTTGGAGTTGACGGCGATGAGCTCGTCCAGCTTATTGCCCTCGCAATCGTATACAAAGGTAGCAGCGCCAACGGGCGCTACGTCACTGGGCGAAATCTCCGGGGTGGAGGCCAGTATGCCCTTGTACATGCCGATGCCGGCAGAGGCGCCGATGATGCCTGTGCCTACAATGGCAATCAGGAAGATTTTTAACACCAGAAGAGCGGCTTTTCTTCCTATTTTCTGTGATTTGGCGTTCAGGGCCTTTTGACGGGCACGGACGCCTTTTTTACTATAATCCATAGAATGACTTCCTCCTCGTTAAGTAAGACGGGTATTGCCAGGGCAGAACTGCGAAAAGGGACTCTGCTCTTTCCGCACATTATACCAAATATTTTTTGGTAAATAAAGGTTTTCTTGAAGATATTAAGAATTGTTCACGAAAAAATCATATTTTAATCAGAAAGTATTGGTTTAGGCGGAGGTTTTGGGATATACTGTTATCAGTGCAGGATGAGCCTGTCGGAAAGGAATGCGGAGCAGATGGTATCAGAGCAGAGTGAAGACTATCGTGTGCTGATTCGGGGCGGTCAGGGGGAGATTGTGGAGAAGAGATCCCGTTTTATCGCTACGGTGCGCAGAGTGGAGACGGAGCAGGAGGCGGCGGCTTTTATAGAGGAAATGAAAAAGAAATACTGGGATGCCAGGCATAACTGCAGTGCTTTTGTGATCGGCAGCAGGGGGCAGCTGACCCGGTGCAGCGATGACGGGGAACCCAGCGGGACTGCGGGGAGACCCATGCTGGAGGTGCTTCTGGCGGAGGGAATCCGCAATGTGGCGGTGGTGGTGACCCGGTATTTCGGGGGTACGCTGCTGGGAACCGGCGGTCTGGTAAGGGCATATACCCAGGCGGTCAAGGCAGGGCTGGCAGAAAGCATGACGGGTGTTATGCGCCAGGGTCTGGAGATCGAGCTGCAGACAGATTATAACGGTGTGGGCAAGGTGCTTTACATACTGAGGGAGCAGGGATTGGAGCCGGCGGACAGTCGGTATGGTCAGGATGTCCGGTTGACTCTGCGGATTCGGAAGGATCAGGCCCGTCGGCTGCAGGAGGAGCTGGTGGAGGCTACCTGCGGCAGGATCGTCTGGGAATGTAAAAAGGAAGTAAGCTTTATTGACAAAAACGGAACTAAATCGTAAAATAGTCGTATCAGTTCAGGTATTAAGAAAACAGACATAACGCAGAGAACTGAGCGGTTGCGAATCAACGGGTAAAAAGTGTTTCTCAGAAAGGTGGTGGTTTTTTATGAAGAGCAGTAAAAGCAGCAGTGATCCCGCTCCCGGGCGAAGTTGCAGTACCATAAAAAAACATCATAAGGAGAAATGCTATGGAGCAGTTAAAGGAATTTGAGACAATACAGGAGCTGCTGCAGACGCAGCAGTATACAAAGCTTCGCCAGCTGCTGATTGATCTGAATGACGCGGATATTGCCGCATGTATGGAGGAACTGCCGGTACAGAGCATGGTGAAGGCATTTCGGATCCTGCCTAAGGATCTGGCGGCGGATATCTTTTCCTATTTGGATGTGGATCTGCAGCAGACCATCATTACTTCCATGACGGATCGGGAGGCGGCCAGCATTATTGACAATCTGATGGCCGATGATGCGGTGGATCTGCTGGAGGAGATGCCGGCCAATGTGGTTAAGCGACTGCTGGAGAGCGCCAGCCCGGAGACACGCCGGGACATCAATCATCTGCTGCGCTACCCCGAGGATTCTGCGGGCAGCATCATGACCGTGGAGTATGTGGATCTGAAGGAGAGTCTGACGGTGGAGGAAGCCATCGCCCGGATTCGCAAGGTGGGTCTGGACAGTGAGACCATTAATATCTGTTATGTGCTGGATGCCCAGCGCAGGCTTTTGGGAACGGTGGCGCTGCGCTATCTGCTGCTCAGTGAGCCCGATGAGACTATCGGGGAGATCATGCATGAGAATGTGGTGTCTGTGCGTACCCAGACCGACCAGGAGGAAGTAGCCAGACAATTTCAGAAATATGGATTTACCGCCATGCCGGTGGTGGATAATGAGAACCGCCTGGTGGGAATTATCACGGTGGACGATATCGTGGACGTCATCGAAGAAGAAGCCACGGAGGATATGGAAAAGATGGCGGCGCTGGTTCCCAGCGACAAGCCCTATATGCGTACTTCCGTATGGGAGACCTTTAAAAAGAGGATTCCCTGGCTGCTGCTGCTGATGGTATCCGCAACCTTTACCGGCAGCATCATTACTCGTTTTGAGGATGCCTTAAGCGTTTATGTGGCGCTGACGGCCTTTATCCCCATGCTGATGGATACCGGGGGCAATGCAGGCGGACAGACCAGTGTGACGATTATCCGCGGGCTTTCCCTGGGTGAGATCGAGTACCGGGATGTGCCCAGAATCATGTGGAAGGAGCTTCGCACGGCGCTTCTGTGCGGAGGGACGCTGGCGGTGGCTAATTTTGCCAAGCTGATGCTGTTTGACCGTGTGGGTCTGGCAGTGTCGGCGGTGGTGTGCCTGACTCTGGTGTCAGCAGTGATGATGGCGATGCTGGTAGGGTGCCTTCTGCCCATGGCGGCCAAGCGTATCGGCTTTGACCCGGCGGTGATGGCCAGCCCCTTTATTACGACCATCGTGGATGCTTTGTCGCTGCTGATCTATTTCCGCATTGCAGCGCTTATGCTGGGAATATAGCAGAGGAAAAAAGCTTTTACATTTTGGACAGGAGCATATAGAATAGAGGTATAATTCAAAGAACAGCAAAGAGAGGTACAGATGACTAAATATTGCGCCTGTGAGGAAAACCAGATAGGGTTTGAGGAGATGAATCCCACGTTTCTGTATACCTGGAAGGGAACCCGGACTGCGGAAGAGGAGCCCTATCACTGCCACGATATCACAGAACTGGCTTTTGTTATGTCTGGTACAGGAAAATATCATATTGAAGGGCAGATCTATGAAGTCAGCGAAGGAGACCTGCTGATTTTTAAGCCCGGTGTCCATCATCAGGCACTGTACGTGCCAGAGGCAGAGGTGCCCGCTACGGAATTCTTTGTGGGGTTCTGTGATGTGCAGCTGACAGGACGGGAGCCGGGGGAAGTGCCGCTTCCCGGCGGGGGATATATCCTGCACACCAGCGGGGAATTGCGCCAGCGGATTTTCCACATCTGTTCTTCCATGGAAGCGGAGAGCGCCATATGCTGGCAGGGGCGGTATCATATGCTGAAGGCCTACCTGATGCAGCTACTGCTGCTGGTTCTGAAAGAGCAGGCCCAGCTTCCCGAGTCGATGAAGGGCTATTCCTTCGAGTCGGTAAACAAGAAGTATGTGGTGGAACAGATCGTCAGCTATTTTGAAGATCATTATAATGAAAAGATTTCACTGGATACTATTGCGGAAAACATGTATCTGAGCCCCTTTTATATTTCCAAGATATTTAAGAGCGAGACCGGCGATACGCCGATTCGGCATCTGATCCACATCAGGCTGGAGAAAGCCCGGGAACTGCTGGTTAAGGAGAAGGAGATGTCCATCCAGGAAGTGGCTGCAGCTGTAGGATATGTCGATGCGTATCATTTCAGCAAGCTATTCAAAAAATATTACGGGCAGGCGCCGTCCAGGATCCGCAAGGGTGGAGATTGACAGAAAAATAACGAGTTGTATTTTTCCCGGTACAGCTATTGCATGTGGAGGGAATTCTGGTAAAATAGAAGGTGTAAGCAGTTACAATTTTCAAATGTACGGTGGAGGTTGCAGAGATGAGATATTTTTTTGAAGCCAGGATTGAGAAGAAGGAAAAGGGGTATATGATTCAGATTCCTTTCAATATCTGGGAGGTATGTAAACAGAGGGATGTGATCAAGGCGGATGTGGTGCTGGACAATGCGATCATCGACTGTGAGCTGATTCCTTTGGAGAAGGGCAATTATCAGATTCATATTGAGGACGAGGATGCGGTGAAGGTGGATCTGGGGCAGTCCCATAAGATCCTGCTGCATGTTACCGGCAGTCTGATTAAGATGGATCAGAACAGTCCCTACAGCTTTGAGAAGCCCATTCGGAAGATCGACAGCATGAATGTGATTATTCAGCCGGAGGACGGTCTGTGCGGCCAGTCCTGTGTGGCGATGCTGGCCGGTGTGACGATCGCTGAGGTAATCAGTGTCATGGACTGCAGGGAGTGGCAGGCTACCATGGGCAGGGTGATTTCCGCTCTGAATTATTACGGTATCGATCATACGGATATTATTGTGTATACCGAGGGCCGTCCCGCAGTGCTGCCCAAGTGCTGTATCCTGATGGAGAAGATGGGACGTTTCTGCCATTATCTGGTACATTATGACGGTAAATTCTATGATTCCAACTTGGGCGTGCTGGAGGAGTACGATATGAGCAAGCTTCTGGGATATCTGGAGATCAAGTGTTGATAAAGAAGACGGTACAGAAAGGGGACTGCGTGCAGCAGTCCCTTTTTTTCGCTTTATTTTTTTTCTGGTGAGAACCGCTCTGTATGGGAGCTTTATAGTGTGAGCGGTCAAATGATTAACGGGGTGGAGCTGGCGTATAAAACAGGCTGTTAAAATCTAAAATAAATATTAAATCGTCTTTAAAAGGGGAAAATGAGCAAACAAGAGAAAATAAGAGAAAAAAAGAGGAAATGATTGATTTGGACGTGCACAATGCCTTTGCATGCAGTTGCAAACCGACGCATATAAAACTAATATATGTTCTAGAAATTAGCACTCGATACAAAAGAGTGCTAACAAAAAAAGAGAAACAAATCGATATAAGGAGGCAAAACAGTATGAAATTAGTACCTTTAGGCGACAGAGTCGTATTGAAGCAGCTGGTGGCTGAGGAAACCACCAAATCCGGCATTGTATTGCCCGGACAGAACAAGGAGAAGCCCCAGCAGGCAGAGGTCATTGCAGTAGGCCCCGGAGGCGTGGTGGACGGCAAGGAAGTAAAGATGGAGGTTAAGATCGGCGATCAGGTCATTTACTCCAAATATGCCGGCACAGAAGTAAAGGTGGACGAGGATGAGTATATCATTGTAAAGCAGAATGATATCCTGGCAATTATTCAGTAAGACAGATTCGGAAATGACAATGGATTTTGACGCGGCTTCGGGAGAAAACAATTCCCGGTGACTGCAGATCACAATGAAAATGGAGGCGTAATCATTATGGCAAAAGAGATTAAATATGGTGCAGAGGCACGTGCAGCCCTGGAGTCCGGCGTGAACCAGCTGGCTGATACTGTAAGAGTAACGTTAGGGCCGAAAGGAAGAAATGTTGTGCTGGATAAGTCCTTCGGCACTCCCCTGATCACCAACGATGGTGTGACCATCGCCAAGGAGATCGAGCTGGAGGATGCCTTTGAGAACATGGGCGCACAGCTGGTAAAGGAAGTAGCGACCAAGACCAATGATGTGGCCGGTGACGGTACCACCACCGCAACGGTTCTGGCACAGGCTATGGTAAATGCGGGTATGAAGAACCTGGCAGCAGGCGCTAACCCCATCATCCTGAGAAAGGGTATGAAGAAAGCAACCGACTGTGCAGTAGAGGCGATTGCCGGTATGAGCCAGAAGGTCAACGGCAAGGAGCATATTGCCAGAGTAGCAGCCATTTCCGCCGGAGATGAGGAAGTAGGGCAGCTGGTGGCGGACGCCATGGAAAAGGTCAGCGGAGACGGCGTAATTACCATCGAGGAGTCCAAGACCATGCAGACCGAGCTGGATCTGGTAGAAGGTATGCAGTTTGACAGAGGATATATCTCCGCTTATATGGCAACCGATATGGATAAGATGGAGGCAACCCTGGAGAACCCCTATATCCTGATTACCGATAAGAAGATCTCTAATATTCAGGAGATCCTGCCTCTGCTGGAGCAGATCGTTCAGTCCGGCGCCAAGCTGCTGATTATTGCTGAGGATGTGGAAGGCGAGGCGCTGACCACCCTGATCGTCAACAAGCTGCGAGGCACTTTCAATGTGGTGGCTGTAAAGGCTCCCGGTTATGGTGACAGAAGAAAGGCTATGCTGGAGGATATCGCGATCCTGACCGGCGGCACCGTGATCAGCTCCGAGCTGGGCTACGAGCTGAAGGACACCAATATATCCATGCTGGGCCGTGCAAAGTCCGTAAAGGTACAGAAGGAGAATACCGTTATCGTTGACGGTGAGGGAGACAAGAAAGCAATCCAGAGCCGTATTGCACAGATCAAGAAGCAGATTGAGGAGACCACCTCTGAATTTGATAAGGAGAAGCTGCAGGAGAGACTGGCTAAGCTGGCCGGCGGTGTGGCAGTAATCCGTGTGGGCGCCGCTACCGAGACCGAGATGAAGGAAGCGAAGCTGCGTATGGAGGATGCGCTGGCTGCAACCAGAGCTGCTGTAGAGGAAGGCATTATCTGCGGCGGCGGTTCCGCTTATATCCATGCGGCTAAGAAAGTGAGCGAGCTGGCAGAGAATCTGGAAGGCGATGAAAAGACCGGCGCCCAGATCGTACTGAAAGCCCTTGAGGCACCTCTGTATCACATTGTTGCCAATGCAGGCCTGGAGGGCAGTGTTATCATTAATAAGGTAAGAGAATCCGCAGTGGGCGTAGGCTTCGATGCCCTGAAGGAGGAATATGTGGATATGGTCAGCGCAGGTATTCTTGATCCTGCCAAGGTAACCAGAAGCGCTCTGCAGAATGCAACCAGTGTTGCCAGCACCCTGCTGACCACCGAGTCCGTAGTGGCAAACATTAAGGAGGATACACCTGCAATGCCCGCAGGAGGCGGCATGGGTGGCATGATGTAAGCTGCTGCCCGCAGATTTGCCCGCAGGAGGCAATGCGGCGTTAAGTATGAAACTGACGTTTCCTATACGGATTTGTGCAGTATCGCAAGCACGGCTTGCGATATGCATGCTAAGGAAAATTTGCAAGAAAAGCTTTCAGACCAATGTGAAGAGACAGGAATAGGGAAGCAACAGAACCCGGCAGAGTACTTTCTGCCGGGTTTTTCTTTTGGCTGTTACGCTTGACTGCCGGAAAATGTGGCTCTTCATTTGACGGAGCCGGGCATAGGCATTTTTTCCTTGCAGGAACCCCGATTACCATGTAGAATAAAGAAGTCATAGAATTTGCAGCTTTCGGCATCCGCAACTGTCAGGTGCTGGAGTATGAATTGTAGAAAGAGGGATCATATGAAATCAGCAGCAGAATTACAGAATTTACTAAGACAGATTGACCATAAGGGCTATCCGGCCTACAAGGACACCCGGGGGCAGTACCAGTTCCAGCAATATGTGCTGTCAATAGATCATGTGCAGGGGGATCCCTTTGCAGCGCCCTCCAAGGTGAGCCTGATCGTGCCGGGCAGGGTGGCAGGCTTTGACAAGGGCTGCTATGCGGAAAAGCACAGACGGATTGCCTTTCAGGATTATCTGCTGCGGCGGATGGCGGCAAAGATCCGGGAGTATTCCTTTAAGGCAAAGGGGTCCGGGAAAAGCGGTCTCTTAGGCATCAGCCAGCCGGGGCAGGAAATCTTAGAGCGCAGCGCCTGCACGGTGAGCCCCCGGGACGGTGGGATTACGATTCGCATGGAGATCGGTTTCCCTGCCAATGGACGTACCATCAATGCGGGAGAACTGATTAAGATCCTGTTTGATTTTCTGCCCGTATGTGTAAGGCAGACCCTGCTGGCGGCTTCCTGTCCTAAGGAGAGTCTGGAGCAGGTGCTTTATCTGGCGGATGACCAGCGCTATATCCGCCGGCAGCTGCAGGAGCAGGAGCTGGTAGCCTTTGTGGCAGACGGCGCCATTCTGCCCCGCAGATCCGGGGTATCCTCCCTGCCCATGAAGGATGCGGTGGCGTTTGTCAGCCCCCGGGAGATGGCCGTGACGCTGCAGCTGCCCCATAAGGGGGCGCTTCGGGGCATGGGCATCCGCAAGGGGGTAACATTGATCGTTGGCGGAGGCTATCACGGGAAATCCACCTTGTTAGAAGCCCTGGAAAAGGGTGTCTATAACCATATCGCCGGGGACGGGCGGGAGTATGTGCTGACCGATGACAGTGCCATGAAGCTGCGGGCGGAGGATGGCCGGAGTATCCAGCGGGTGGATATTTCCATGTTTATCCGCAATCTGCCCGGCGGCAAGGATACGCAGCACTTTTATACCGAGGATGCCAGCGGCAGCACCTCTCAGGCGGCATGTACGGTGGAGGCCATGGAAATGGGAGCAAAGGTGTTCCTGATCGATGAGGATACCAGCGCTACCAATTTTATGATCCGGGACGAATTGATGCAGCGGGTGGTCAGCCGGGAGGTGGAGCCCATTATTCCCTTTATTGACCGGGTGCGGGAGCTTTATGAGAAGTACGGCATTTCCACCATTCTGGTGGCGGGCAGCTGCGGCTCCTATTTTCACAAGGCGGACTGTATCCTGCAGATGAATCTGTACCGGCCGGTGGAGATCACCGCATTTGCCAAAAAGGAAGCAGAGCAGTTCCCCTATACGCTGGGAGATGCCCCGACAGCGGAAAAGCCGGATTTTTGCAGGATCATCCGGGCTGATCAGGCTTTTGCAAAGGATGAGAGGATCAAAATGAAGACGATGGGGCTGGACGGTTTTTCCATTAACCGGGAGACGGTGGATATGCGTTATGTGGAACAGCTGGTGGACAGCGAGCAGCTGACAGCCCTGGCCTATATGATTAAGGATATGAAATGCCGCAGCTTTGACGGAAAGAAAACGCTGCAGCAGGCTGTGGAGGCTCTGCAGGAGGAGACGGCGGAAAAGGGATTTGCCGCTTTCTGCCCGGGGCGGGAGAGTCTGCCCGGCAATCTGGCCATGCCCCGTCCCCAGGAATTGTATGCGGCGGTGAACCGCTGCCGGGAGCTGGCGCGGATCTGATTTTTGGGAGAATATCCTGCGGTATGACAGGCATGGCGATTCCTTTTCAGAAAAATGTAAGAAAACAGGTGCATTTATTTGGTGGTTACTGATAATTGTACAAGACGGTAAAAAGTAGTATAATAAAAAT
>CAZFYD010000010.1:7756-40481 GCA_964523315.1 uncultured Acetatifactor sp. | reverse complement strand
AGTTCCAACTTGTCAACAACTTTTTTAATTATTTTTTCCACCGCTGGTTACTATTCACAGCCGATTTGGACAGATACACAGATTCGTCGAGCTTGCTCGTAAGAAGCTGTATATCTGTTCCAAATCTGACTGCGTAGCAGGAACCTCCACCCAATGAGCAAAACACGGCTGCGAAGCAGACATAATAGCTGCGAAGCAAGGGCCTCCGCCCAATGAGCAAAACACAGCTGCGATAACAGACACAAATAGCTGCGCAGCAGCGGGTTTCGCGAATGCAGCATGGAGGAACTATAAATAGTAGCCCACTGCTTTGTAGCACTGGTAGAAAACGGAGAAAGAGGGATTTGAACCCTCGCGCCGCGTTAGCGACCTACACCCTTAGCAGGGGCGCCTCTTCAGCCTCTTGAGTATTTCTCCAAATCTGAATTACACCTCTACCAATATGCTATTATGCGCCTCTCAATGTAACGCAAAAGTTATTATACATAAGCTCTTTCCGTTTGTCAATCGGTTTTTTTATTGAATTAATTTCGATGTAAGGTTTTCAGTTCAGAAATTTAACTGTTTTCAGACCATCTGGCTGACCTTCCGATGGCATTTCCCTCCCGGCCAGCCCCTCCGCCAGATCCGAAGTTTCGGTTCCCTTATAAATGGGCGCACTTCCCCCTTGGTTCACCTGATCTGGCTGACAGGAGACTCCGATCTTTATGCATACAGCCTGCAGAGATGTTCCCTTTCCCCCGCCTGTATCTTTGCTTTTGCCATCCCCATATATACCAGAAATGTCACCGTGATAAACATTGTCATCTTTTCCAGGTTCCGAATGGTATGCTTCTCAAATTTGTAATCCCGGTCTATACGTCCATTGATCCGCTCCACTCCCGTACGCTTTTTATACATCCGCTTCCACTTATGGCTGCTTCTTGCCACCGGGGTAAATATCCTCCTGTCTTCCCCACATTTGATCCGGAAAATTCTTTTGTCATGCTTCTGCGGCTTAAAACCGTACCTCAGGCTGTCTGTACTTTTATCATACCCTTTATAGATCAGTTCTGTCTTTTTCCCGTCTTCTTCCACATACCACACGTCCCCCTTGTAATTATACACAAGCTGCGTATCCCGGTACTGGTGCGTCTCTTCCCCGTCCTTCCAACAGTTCCTGATGTCTATGATTGGTGCGATCCCTTTCCCCTCCAGCCATGTTATGAGCTTCGTGCTGTCATATCCCTTGTCGCCAAGAAAATATTTACAGCCTTCCAGCCATTCCTTATGATTCTTCTCTGTTTCTTCCAGCAGCTTTTGAGTCTCCGTCTTTTCACTGTTAGATGCTTTCGTCACACTGAACGACACCGGAATCTCATATGTGGCATCCGCAATCAGATGCAGCCGGAACCCAAACCATTTCTTTGTTTTCACAACCGTTTCCCCTTTGGGGCCGCTGGCTGTATACTTCTTTTTGCACCAGTCCGCATCATGCTCCCCGCGCCGCCCGCTTTTTGGATTTGCGCTTAGCTTGGTTCCAAAGCTTTGTATGGCTTTACCGTCCACCATGAGTGTCTCTCCGAAGTGTTCCAGATTTTCATACATGAACAGTACCATTCCCGTGAACATCTCATCCAGTTCCTCCTGGCATTCCATAAGGTTTTTCAGGAAGTTGGAGTACGCACTTGGAGACGGGGCAACATACACCTTTATGCTCCCATCCATCTGCCTTACCGCTTTGGGTTCAAAGCCGCAGAGAGTTCGCAGCTGTTTATTCCTGCGCAGTTCCCTCAGCAGGCTTTCTACCGTCTCATGCTCAAACAGGAAACTTGCCACAAAGGAGTTCCACATCGCCTCGCACGGCCAGTCATTCCTTCCCTTTCCCCGTATCCTGTACAGTTTATGAATCAGGGCTCCATCGTCCAGTGCACCCAGCACCATCTGCAGCCGCTCCAAATCTCCAAGATTTTCAAATTCACTCTCCTCAAACAGTTTCATTTGTGGTATAATGTTCATGGGAAAACCTCTTTTCTTTAATGTTTGGCGATACTTACATTATACTCCATTTTGGAGTGAAAAGCTTGGTTTTCCTTTTTTATTTCTGTTATTTTCGGGGATCATTTTGGGTGGGAGGGGCCATAGTCGCATTTTCAGCCCTAGTAAATATCCACTCTTCAAAAACCGCATATTTTCGTTATATGTGCTGGCGATTTATTTTTACCCCTGTCTGGCAGTCCTTCATTTTCAATGGTTTCCGACATCGAAATTAATTCTTATTTTTCTGCATATTGCAAAATAGCAGTTTCATACAGATTATTCCCCTCACAGTCAATGACCACGATTACCGGAAAATCCCTTATCTCCAACCTGCGGATTGCCTCCGTCCCCAGATCATCATAGGCAATAACCTCCGAGGAAACAATGGATCGGGAGAGCAAGGCGCCTGCACCGCCCACGGCAGCAAAATATACCGACCGATTCCTGACTATTGCCTCTATGACATCGGCATTACGTTTTCCCTTGCCGATCATTCCCCGTAATCCCAGATCCAGCAGGGAAGGAGTATACTTGTCCATGCGGCTCGCCGTTGTAGGACCGGCGGAACCAATAGGCCTTCCCTCCCTTGCAGGAGACGGCCCCATATAATAAATCACATTATTCTGCATTGCAACAGGAAGCTCCTCACCGTTCTGAAGTGCTTCGTACATTCTCTTATGGGCCGCATCCCTGGCCGTATATATTGTACCGGTCAAATAAACATAATCTCCGGCCTTCAGCTTTTCTGCCTCGTCCCTGTCAAAGGGTACATTCAAATGCTTATTCATCTCGTTTTTCATTTCCTTAAGCCCCGCATAAATCACGTTCCGCTTATATCACCCTTACTGCATGGCGATTCACATGACAGCAAATATTTACAGCCACCGGCAGACCGGCAATATGGGTAGGATAGGTATCAATATTCACTGCCAGAGCAGTGGTAGAGCCTCCCAGTCCTCCCGGTCCGATCCCTGACTTATTGATCATCTCCAGCAGCTCTTCCTCCATCTCTTTCACATGGGGAATGGCCGAATGCTTACCCGCCTCTCTTGTCAGCGCGCGCTTTGCCATAAGGGCGCACTTTTCAAAAGTGCCGCCGATTCCCACCCCTACTACCATGGGCGGGCACGCATTGGGGCCCGCATCCTTTACCGCTGTCAGAATTGCATTCTTTACCCCCTCAATACCATCAGCCGGTTTCAGCATAAATACTCTGCTCATATTTTCACTGCCAAACCCTTTAGGAGCGACTGTAATCTTCACCTGATCTCCCGGTTTTATTTCATAATGGATAACAGCCGGGGTATTGTCCTTGGTGTTCTCCCGGATCAGAGGATCCTTTACCACAGATTTACGCAGATATCCATCCACATATCCCCTGCGCACCCCTTCATGAATGGCTTCCTCCAGGCTGCCGCCTGCAAAGTGCACCTCCTGCCCTATCTCCATAAAGATCACAGCCATACCCGTATCCTGACAGATCGGAATCATATCCTCTCCTGCAATCTGCAAATTTTCCTGCAGCTGCTGAAGGATCTGTCTTCCCAGGGGAGATTTTTCTGTCTGCACCGCTCCATCCAAAACCTGTTCCATATCCTTGGTCAGAAAATGATTAGCTTCAATGCACATTTCCTTAATCTGCTCTGTAACCGTACCTACCTCTATCGTTCTCATGCTATAGCCGTTCCTTCCTGGTTCTGAGTTCCGCAAATTCCACCGGTACTATGCCCACAGAATATTACCTGTCCGTCTGCGCAGCCATGAAATATCCCCGGCGCTGTCCGTGCATCGGCTATTGTGACAGCTGACTGCGAATCTCGTCCATTACCTCATCCGCATAATGCCGCTGCTCCCATAAAATACTCTGACCATCATCAGTATAACGGGGAATCAGATGGATATGGAAATGCAGTACAGTCTGTCCTGCGACCTCACCATTATTCTGCACAATATTAAAGCCCTGGCAGCCCAATTTCTCCGTCATGGATGCCATCAGCCTTTTAGCCAGCGCAAAAGCCTTGCCTGCCGTTTCCTCCGGCAGCTGATACAGATTATCCGCATGCTCCTTTGGCAGAATCAATGCATGTCCTCTGGTAGCCGGGGCGGCGTCCAGAATCACCTTAAAATTCTCATCCTCATAAATACTTCTGGTGGGAATTTCTCCATTAGCAAGTTTACAGAAAATACAATTCTCTTTTTTCATCTTTAACAGAACCATCCTTTCCTGTGCCTGCTATTTGAGCAACACAGGCACTGTTTTTTACCTTATTCACTGAACACAAACAGATTATCCAGCATCCGCAGCACCCGGAAATTACCCTTCATCTTCATGGAGCCTGACATAAATGCTCTCTGAAAGGTCATGCGGCCCTCTATGATCTCATCGATCAGATCCGATGCGGCAGTCACCTCCACATCCGGCTCCTCCAACGTGCCATAATAACATTCCAGATCGGGGCCGTCCACCTGAATGATCAGGGAATCCGCTTTTTCATCCAAATTCAGTGCATAGGCTGCCGCAAAACCCGGCTGTGGCTTAAAGGCTTTGTGGAATTGCCGGGGATATACATCCTGCTGACCGCCATCCTTGACGCTCAGCATATCCCGGAACATACTGGCCAGTTCCTGAATATCCTCCTTCTGGCGCTGTACATAATTGTCATCCGATACATACTGGGACAGCTGTTCCGATTCCTGAGGCGTCAGATCCACATTCCGGGTGATCGCCACTGTCTTTTTTACCGCCAGATTGCTGGCGGGAAAACTGGGAAGCCTTTGATTAATGGTACGGTACAGATTCTCTGCTTTCTTTTCAATGATGGTCAGATACTCCTGATTCATCTCCAGCATAGCCGTATTGGCGATATAGCCGCATATACCGCTGCAAGGCTGCCCTCCCAGCACCTCCCAGGCAGTGGAAAGCTGCAGCTTTCCCTCCCGCTCTCCATAGGTGGTAGACATCACAACCGGACACATATACAGCCTGGAAATCTTTTCCTTGTCTCCGTAAAGCCAGCAGGCATCCAGAAACTGATACATATAGCCGCCGATGCCGTACCACTCCACCGTGCTGGCCAGAATGATGCCGTCCGCATCCTTTAATGTCTGAGGCAATGTCGCAATGGTATTTTTACTTTCATGCAGATTGTACTGTGTCACCTTTACACGCAGTTCCTCCAGCACCTCCCGCATTTTGTTAATCACATATAAGGTAGGATCATCAATTAAGCCCCGACCGCCATAATAGATATTAATATTCACCTTTTCCTCCGTAACCCGCATCCCTCTCTATTTTCTGAGAATGCGTCTGCATATGCATAAAATCATACCCAGCACAAAACCAACCAGCAGGCCGCCAATATGGGCCAGATTGTCCACATTGCCTCCGGTAAAGCCGCTGTACAGGGATAAACAGATCATCAGCACCACTCTCGCCGGGGTTACATGATTCATTTTTCTATGAGAAAACAGGACCAATGCCAGCAACAGCCCATCCAGGCCGAAAATTGCACCGCTGGCTCCCAGGGAAACGGCCCAGTCATTGTTTAACACCTTGCCCGCCAGAGAGAGCAGATTACCGCCGATACCGGAGATCAGATAGATTACCACATACGGAATATGCCCAATCTCCTTTTCGATCATAGCTCCCATAAAAAGCAGAATAATCATATTACTGAACAGATGGTTTGCATCTGCATGCAGAAACATGGACCGGATAATTCTGGCATATTCTCCGTGCATAATGATTTCATACGCGCTCAGGCATCCCCGGTCATACAGTGTATTTCCCGGCAGCCGGCAAAGCAGGAAAACGATCACATTGGCCGCTACCAGCGCAACGCTTATAAATGGCATTTCCTTCAGTTTTCTGATATTGATATCCATAGATATTCCTCTGTTTATCCATATAAAAAACTGTACCACTCTTTGCCCATGTTCGTCAACGAAAACATATTGGAAAACCTATCTGAATACAAATTCCACCCTGCCAAACCTTAGTTCGTCATCTTTTTCCAGCCGGCGCTTTTCATATGGCTGCATTCGCAGACCATTCTTGAAGGTACCGTTGGTGGAGTTCAGATCCTCTAGATAGATGCTGCCGTTCTCCTCCAGAATCCTTGCATGAAGCCGGCTGACGGAGCGGTCTTCCAACACATAATCCGCTTCCTCCTTCTTCTTGCCGATCACAAAGGGAAGCTTTTCAATCCGCGCAGCAAGCTCCCCGTTTTCCAGATAAAGCCCTCGGATCTGTTCCCGCTGCTCCTCCATATATATGGTTTTGCCGTACTCTTCCCCCTGCCCGGTATCATAGGCAATCTCCTCGCAGACCGCCCCCAATGTCTGCATGCTCACCTGTCGCTGCAGAATTTCCTGATAGGATGGAATCTCCCGTTTTCTCCGGCGCTCTTCCAGAAAGGACAGAATGCCTTTCCTCTTTACCGCGGCTTCCGATTTCGGCAAAGCCGGAGTCTCCCGGGAAACAGGAGGCTCCGGCTCCGGTATGCCTTCTGCCTTCGACGCCGTAATCTGCAGATACTTTTCCTCCACCTCTCTGAATTTTTCCAGGATCCGCCCTTCAAGGCACATATCGCCTGCCGTGTCATACTGTTCATGCAAGCCATACACGAATTCCACCAGCGCCTCATCCTCATAATCAATATGATCCGCCCAGAAATCCAGCAGCCGCTTAAGTCCCGTCTCTCCCTGATAATAGGGTACATACAGAAAGCAGAAATCATTTTTTTCCAGATCCTGATAAATGTGCTCAGGATTCCAGATTATATTGTTTTTTTCCAACAGATATCTTCCCAGTTCCTGCTGCATCCGCTCCATCCCCCACAGAAAGTCTTCCATCCAGTCCCGTTTGATTGTATGTGTCTCAAACAGCTGGGACATGCTCTGGGTCGACGAAATATCATAGTATAAGAAAGCCTCCCCGTTGATGTAGCGCAGACTGCAGGGCAGCAGATACCGAATACCGCCCCGGTTTAAGATGCAGTACTGATAACGGTTTCCCTCCGGCTTTTCCCGCAGCAGAACCCGTACATAATTACAATTCAGATTTCTCACATATTCCGTTTCCAACACATTATTTGTCTCCTGCAATTCCGTTCTGTTCCTCCTCTTCTTCCTGTGCGCGCCGTCCGGCCAGCATGCGTACCAATGCGGCCCGGTCCCATGTATTTATACAGTATGCCACCTCCAGTCGGTGTTCCCCGCTCGCATTGCCTAAGCTGTCATACATCGGCACCGTATACAGGCCCTCCGCATCCAGCCGGATCTGCTGCCCCTGTACGGTAAAATGAGGGGGCTGGGGCTGCAGCCACAGATATTTTTCCCTGTCCCACCCAGCTGTCAGATTCTGCAGATATTCTAATTGCTGCCGGGGCGTACCCGAATTGCCGCCGGCTTTCAGCAGCATTGCTGCCATATCCTGTTCCAGCTGGCATCTGTCATACCGCAGAAAAAGCATGGTGATCAGAAACACATAGACACTCATAACGATGGGCAGTACCAGCGCCGCCTCCACCGTGAAATACCCTTCGGTAGCTCTTTTTCGTTCTCGAATTTTCAACCTCATCTCTCCTATCCTGTCAGGTGAATCATCCCCGTGATCACCGTCCCCATACAGAGAAAAGGGACAAAGGGGATCCGGGTGTTTCCTCTGACTTTTCGAAACGCCAGCAAAATCACGCTGACTGCAAAAATGCCGGACAGTGCGATTCCCAGTCCCAGCAGACAATCCTCCCAGCCCAGCAGGCTGCCCATAATCACCAGTTCCCAGCCGTCTCCGCAGCCCACCTCTTCCCGGGTGGCCTTTGCCAGAAGCAGCACCGCAATTCCCGGCGCCAGCTCCAGAATGACTGCCATCCACGGCTGATCTTCCAGCAGAGCTTTCCCCATGGCCCAGCAGACGGAAATCACTACCCCGGCGCCAAGGGATTTTGCCGGTATAAACTGTCTTCTGATGTCAGACACACTGTGATATGCCAGCAACGCCACCGCAAATAAATACCCCATCCATTCCCACATAATCGTTCCTTTTCCTTATCCTATGGAAGTGTTCCGCAGCGGCTGCAGGGCCGGTAGGGGATATTTTCCTGCCATTCAATGGCCCGGATATGCCGCAGCAGAGCCGGACAGCTTCTGACAGTATGATAGCAGTTTCCCTCCTCTGTCAGATACACCAGACTGCACACGGGCCAATCTTGGCACCGGCTGCAGGCCCGGTAGCGCTCACCGGCCTTGTTGCGCAGCATCCAGACGGTCTCCGGAGCCGCTTCATATACGCTCAGTTTCAGGTAAGAGCAATCCGCCCGGCTATGCCACACCTCTCCCTCATCCGTCACATACACATAGACAGTCCGCTCCTTTCCTCCGTTTACCTCATAGCCGGTCCATGCCCTTCCATAGTACCTGCTGACCATGCGTAAATAGGGAAATGGAAACATGGTAATCTTCGGACTTACCTGATAAGTAATGACAATATTGACAGCATCCTCATCCTCCAGATATTCCGATGCCAGGTAATTCAGTCCCTGTCTGCCATAGGTCAGCGGAGAATTGTCCAGATAGTCTCCGCCCAGGATCTGCTCCACCCGGCTGTCTACATATAAATAGGAAACGGCCAGATCCGGGATACCGCTGCTGTCCTCTGTTCCCTCCATTGCTGCCCCATATACAGTCAGTTCCCTTCCCGTCTGCCATAAGGCAAACGCCAGGCGTCCATGCAGACGCAGCATCTCCATGCAGCTGCCCAGATGGAGAAAAAACAGCAGTACAAGCGGCAGGATCACGGCAGCTTCCACTGTCATACTTCCCCTGATGCAAGAACGCTTTTCCGTTCTTGCAGAGATCAGCAGATATATCTTCTCTATGCATGGCTGTATGGCATTTCTGCATCGTAGGAAGTCATATATGGGAGAAGGCTTGACCTTTAGATTTGTATATGGTTGATTGGTTGCCGTTTTACTTTTTCTTCTGCACATCCATAGAGAAGACGTATCTGCTCACCTCCTAATAGTTCTTCTGTCTTCTGATCGTAAAGCGATAGCCATATCCTGAACGAATCACCGCCTCCGCTTCAAGTCCGTCCATGCAGCCATCCATGCGGAAATATTTGTTACCGGGCGTTCTGCGGATATCCATTTCCATCAGATCCATAAAACGCAGGGACAGGACATCCGTCGGCTGCAAATACAGCAGAATCCGCAGATAGTCCCGGTACGAAAGCCCTTCCCCTTCTCCCTCCCGGGATTCCACCCGGGGATTCCAGATATTGGTCAGGGAATAATGCCAGCTCTCATCCGTTTTCAGCAGATCCACCCTGCCCCCTGCCAGCAATGTCTTCACATCATACAGACTTTCCAGATAAGCCCATGTCAGTATCAGAGCCGTCTCAAATACCGGCTGCAGCTGGGGCATTGAAATCAGACCGGATAAGGCTGCGGCCAGGGCTTCCACCTCCGCCCGCTTGGCTGTGCTGCTCATCAAATACGCAGCATTCGCCGCCTCCCGGATCCCGCAGAGCGTACTGACCACCTGATGCAGATTATCCCTGTCACAGTCCTCTCCGCACAGCAGATATTCTATCTGGTATTGGAGCTGGCTATCCTCCCTCACCGCTCCATAGTGACCGGCATAGGTCATAAAATATTCCAGCAGAAAGAGATTGTCCGACAGCTCCAGCGGCTCCGTCTCCGGATAATTGCCGTGATTAATCTCCCCTCTGGCTGCTCTTGCACTGACATACTGGCCGGGATCGATGGCTGCGGTGGATAGCTGGGACACATCCTCCACCACCCATTTCAGGATTCCCTCCCTGCGCATCTGCCCCACAGCATCTGTGGGATCCGAAATCTCTATCTTTATCCATTCTTCCTCTGCAATCTGTTTTTCCATGCCGTCATACTGCTTCAGCTGGGAACTGACCTGATCCATCTGCCCTTCCACATCTTGATCCAGCAGACCGTATCCTTCCACCGTCTCCAGCCAATCCAGCACCTCGGAAACTGCTTCCAGTCCCAGTCGGCTCCGCATACACTCCGCCGCCCGATGCTGAAATACCCGCCCATCATCGTCCGTTGCCAGAGATACCTTCTGCACCTGAACCTCCTCCAGCTCCATTCCCAGCAGATCCCAATACAGAAATGACAGCTGAATACAATCCTCATAGGAAAGATTCCGGGTCAGATACGCCTCCAGATGCTGCTGGGTATTGTAATAGGAAGGATAATCCGTTCCATAGGAGCTGTCCACCATCAGCAGTCCATACCTCTGCAGCAGCTCCCGGTGATACTCCGCCAGCACGCTGTCCATCCCGATATCCATCACACATTCTGTCTCAAAGGCGATGGTATTTCGCCGTACTCCCTCAATCAGTACCAGGCACAGGGATATCATGACCGTCAGAGACAATGCCGCATATACTGTCAGATAGCCTGCGCAGTCAGTTTTGATTCCTCCCTTTTCTCTCCGTATCCGCATAATTTTCAGACCTTATTGACCTGTTTCGTGATCTTGGAAAAAATGGACTCCACCAGCTCCGTGATCTGGGACTTGAAAATAATAACAACGCCCACGAGAACCACAATGATCAGAATCACCTCCACCGTTCCCATACCGGCATTTTCCCGAGCCATAAAATTTCTCCAGCCGATCAGTTTTTCGTCCATCCAGTTTCTTGCTCTTTTCCATATTTTCATCTATTTTTCCTACCTTTCCGATATTTTACAGGCCAAAGCTTTGAAATGCCGGAATCATAACCAGCACCAGCACGATAGCCATCATCATTACCATGGGCACCAGCAGTTTGGTTCCTGCTTCCTCCCCTTTTTTTCTGCGCAGATTCAGTTCCTCCTGCAACGCCTTATTCTCCTCCTCCTTTAATCGGGAGAGCAGCGCCGCATTTCCCTTTTTCAGATTTTGTGTCAGCATGGTACTAAGTCTGGCACAGTCCTGCAGACCGGTTCTGGCGGCCCACAGCTCGTAAACCCGGCTCTCCGAAATCCCCGACTGCAGCTGGTTACAGGCATACAGCATCTCCTCATAGAGAGGCTTCTGCTTGTCCCCTGCCTGTCGTTTGCGGTAGTTCGCAGCAATCTTCTGAAAAGCCCCTCGTATGGTCATGCCCGCTCCCAGATACAGGATCAGCTTGTTCAGCACCACCGGATAAGCCGCTTTCATCTCCTCACGCCGCTTAAGCACCTGCTGATGCAGATCCCGGTCCTGAAGCAGAAACACTGCAGCGGCGGCAGCCATGGTCAAAGCAAACAACAACAAGCTGCGATCCTCCCTGACCTCCTTCCATGTCAGCCTCCCCTCCTGCAGTTTAGATGGCAGTCGGATCTGCGGCTTCTCGGCATCCGCCTCCTGGACACGTTCATAGGCCTCCTCTGCCTGCCTGACCAGCTGCTCCGTCTCCGTCAACGGCTCGGGCACTGCCAGCAGCGTCAGCTGTTCCTGCCAGATATAGTCCAGATATTGAATCACCGCCGTCAGCGTTACCTCTGTCGGCGTTTCCGGGCAATAAACCTTTCCGCTGCTGCTCAATACCTCATAATTGCCGCTTTTCCAGGAAACGGTAAAGGGATACCCCTCCAGCGCCTCCACCAGCTCCAGGGGGCTGTAAACCTGCTGCCAGGAGGGATTATCCCCCAATGCTTCCCTGTACAGCTCCTCTCTAAACTCCTTATATAGCTTCTGGACCTCCTGCTCCGTCAACTGCCGCTGGGGCACTGTCACAGTCAGACTCCCCAGCGCTTCCCCCTCCAGAAAAGCCTGCAGCTCCACCTGCTTATCCCCTTCTCCCGGCTGGGGCCGCAGCAATTCCCCCTGGGCTGTAAGATTTCCGTCCATGCCGGTCCTGACCCGGACCAGGACGCCCAACAGCGTTCCCATTCCCAAAACCGCCAGCGCCAGCCGGATTTTCCGGGTATAATAATCTCCCTGCAGAAGCAGTCCTGACTGTCCGGGATGCAGGCTTTCCAGTTCCTTTTGCACTTGTCTGGTATTCAGGAAAGGAACTTTGTAAATACAGCCCTTTTTGTACAGCCAGACCGCTATCCGCAGCAGCAGTTTCCCCTCTTCCCGTCTGGACAGCCAGGCCAGCGCCGCCAGGCCGATGCCGATTACGCTTCCCACGATATACATTCCCTTCCTCCTTTTCCTTAACCCCTGTCAAAGGCCTTTTCAAAAATTCGCTCCGACAGGACATACGCCGTCAGGTAGATTCCCAGACATATTGTCATCAGCGCCGCACCCGTCAGATTCCCGTATAATCTGTCAAAATATCCGGGATTGCTGACCTCCACATACCAGACGATCATAAACGGCATGGCATTCATCACTTTCTGCTCCAGCTTCCGGGCAGACAGCAGGGTCTCCATTTCCTCCTCCACCTCCATCCTGCGTCTGATGGAGTCGCTTGCCGCATCGATAATCACGGGAATACTCCCGCCGCTGCGTTTGGCGATGGCAAATACCTCCGCAAACTCCTGTATTTCTTCCAGACCGCAGCGCAGCCCCATCTCCTGCAGCAGAATCTCCAGAGTCACATTGTTGCCCAGGCCCTGCCGCAGCAGCAGCAGCTCCCGCTGCATAGCGCTTCCCTCCCCAAACATGCTTCGGATATCCGAAATACTTTCCACAAAAGCATTTTCCACCGCATATCCTGCTCTCATGGAAGCGGCTGCCGCCTGGATACATTCCCTAAACTGGATCAGCAGTTCCTTATTTTTTCTGCGTTTTCTGTGAGACCTGCTTCTGCGCAGATACAGCCATCCCACCGGCGCCATAGGCAGCAAAGCCCAAATGCTGCGGTAAAAGAAGAAAGCAAACAATCCTGTCATCAAGGCGGCTTTCCCCAGATCCTGCAGCCACTCCCTCAGACTAGAGCCGCAGTCCCGCCGCTTTAAGCTTCTGATCATGTAGCAGTCCTCCTTTCCGAACCAGCGTTCCGATCACCCGGCCCTCTGTATCCTCTCCCGATTCTTCGAACTGATAGAGCGGATTTAAACAGATATTCTCTCCTTCACAGCCCACCACCTCTGTTACCTCCAGCACTTTCCTTGTCCTGTCCCGGAGTCTGCCCAGATGTACTATGATATCAATTCCTGACACAATCTGTTTTCTGATGGCCGTCAGTGGGATTTCCATCCCCATCAGAAACATGTTTTCCAATCTTGAGAGCATATCCCGGGCACTGTTGGCATGGCCGGTGGACATGGAGCCGTCATGCCCCGTATTCAGACACTGCATCATGTCCACCGTCTCGCCTCCCCTGACCTCGCCTACAATGATCCGGTCCGGCCGCATACGCAGACTGGTACGGATCAGGTCCCGCAGGGAAATCTCCCGACAGCCCTCCGTGCTGCTTCGGGTCTCCATCCGCACCAGGTTGCGGAGTCCCTGAAGCTGCAGTTCGGCGCTGTCCTCTATGGTAATTACCCGCTCCCATGGCGGAATAAATCCCGACAGTACATTGAGAAACGTGGTCTTCCCGCTGCCCGTACCGCCGCTGATAAAAATATTGTAGCCTGCCCGCACCAGCTGCTGCAGAAGCTCCGCCGCCTCCCGGGAGACAGACTCCCGGCGGATCAGTTCTTCCATAGTAATAGGTGTGTCGGGGAAACGGCGAATGGTAACGATGGGGCCATTTAAAGCAACGGGATTCATAACGATATTTACTCTGGCGCCGTTGAATAATCTGGCGTCCGTAATGGGTGACGCCTCATTTACCGCTCTGTTGCAGCCTGCTACGATCTGCTGAATCACATCCTGGAGCTTCTCCTTCGATTCAAAATGCATGTCAAGCTCCGCAAGCTGTCCGTCGCGTTCAATGAAAATGCTGTCCGGTCCGTTAACCATGATCTCTGTGATACCCGGATCCTCGATCAGGCTCTGCAGGATATCCAGACGTCTCAGGGCACAGAACAGCTCCGTCCGCAGACAATGGCTCTCTCCTACCGGCAGCTGCCGCAGAACCTGGCCTTCCAGTATTACCGCATCGATTATTTCCAGGATTTCTTCATCTGACTGCTCCCTGCTGTAATCCAGACGTTCCAGCACCCTGCAGCGCAGCTCCTGCTTCAGTTCTCCGTAGTCCTTCACCATGATCCCTTCCCTTTCTCCTGCAGCAATGCCTGCCCCTGCTCTTCCTCGATCAGCTTCCTGACATAATCCGCCAGATCCCCACGGGTATACTGTTCTATCTGCTCCGGCAGGCAGTGGAACAGAGGCAGCCTGTGTTTCCTGGTCTTTTCTCTCACATCCTCATATTCATACAGGGACAAAATCTGTTCATACTGCTCGATTTTGCATTTGGCGACTGCGTCCTCCTTTATCAGAGTATAAACCCGGCAGCATTTTCTCAGAATCTCCATGAGTCCCTGCATACTTTCTGACAGATCCAGAATGATATAATCATATTCGCCGCTTTCCCGGAGCATCCCGATCAGTTGCTGCCACTCCGCCGCCGTAATATAGACCAGATTCTGCCCCATATATGCCGGAGCCACATAATCCATTTTCCCCTTCTTCCGGAGCAGAAGCTTCAACCGCAGCAAAAATCGGTCTTCATCCGCTTTCATATAATAGAGAAGTGTGGAAAGGTCATTGCCCTTTTCTCCCGGCAGCAGCTCCGGTATCCCCGCATAATGCTCAAAATTCAGGTACAGTGTCCGGTACTTTTCCGCCAGAAGCTGTCCATAGGTCAGCGCGAAGGTGGTCTGCAGACATCTTCTGACAGGAGAATACATGCCGATGATCCTGGCGCCCTCAGCCGCATCCAGCCGTGGGTAGAAGCTCTCCGCCCTCTCCGTATAGATCTCCAGAAGCTCCTTTCGTACCGCTTCCGCAGGCTGATACTTGTCCACATTTTTCAGAACAGGCCATTTGACCAGACCGCTTTCATTCAGCAGCACTGTCACATTGGCCTCCACCGGCATCTCCGGGGCATACACAGACTCTGCCACCAGAAGCAGATCAATCGCTTCCGCTGCGCCCAACTCTGCCAGTTCCTGTATCCCGGTGTACACTGCCACCTCCCAGGGAAAATCCCTGTCCCGCTGCAGGAAAGCAGACAGATGCCCTGCGTAATCCGCCTCAGGATCGCAAAGCGCCAATATTCTACGTTCCAAATACTCCTCTCCTTTCCCATTGGTCTCATCCGACATTCATAGCAGTCAGCCGGGCAAATACCCACGCCTGGCTTTACCGGTCAAAATGTGTATGCAACGCATTAAACAGTGGTAAATTTTGTGAGTCACAATCAAAAAACTGAAAATCAGATCATAGGAGACTCGAATTGTCTCCTGTTGAAATGCATTATATCCGCTATTTTTATAAAAGTAAATAGCAAAAGCAAAGAAAAAAACATTTTTGTTAATATTTCACAACAAATAAAAAAGCTGAAGACCGTAAAGTGCCGCAAGCCCAGGAAATCCCAGCACTGTGCATGTCAAAACCGTGGTGGGATTGATCCCCACCAGCGCCGCATATCCCTGTCCTGCCAACGCCAGATTGATAAAATAGATAGACACCGTTCCCAATACGCCCCGCAGCAGAAGATTCAGCAGCCACTCCAGCTTTTTTCTCCATGCCCCGATCAGCAGCAATACTACGCAGATCCCCAGCGCCAGCAATATTACCTGTTGATTCATTTTTCCTCTCCATGCAGATCTTTTTATCATCATATGAAACGCCTGAAAAAATAGACCTGTAAAAAAGAATTTGCTGGAATAATTTTCAAATTCCCTGTCTATACTTATACCAACCTGATATTGTCAGCAGTTACTATTCACAGCTTCTCCACGCTGCATTCGCAAAACCCGCTGCTGCGCAGCTCTTACGTCTGCTATCGCAGCCGTGTTTTGCTTATTGGGTGGAGGCTTTTGCTTCGCAGTCAGATTTGGAACAGATATACAGCTTCTTACGAGCAAGCTCGACGAATCTGTGTATCTGTCCAAATCGGCTGTGAATAGTAACTGTCAGCAAAATGGAGAATAAAGGAAAATTATGAAAACATTTTATCATCAGAGCTATGCTGCAGCCAATGATATGGATATTCACTTTTCGAAGCCTTCCCTGCGGGAGGACCTGGAAAAAACCCGCATTGCGCTGGAGATCGCCTATGCGGGCTTCGATAACGCTGTCGAACCGGATATGATCGACTGCTATATTTATGAAATTAATGCACTCTTAAAGCGATACAAGCATCTGTCAGCGCTCTCCGCTGAGGAATTCGCTGCTCAGGAAGATACCGCTCCTGCCAGCCGCCTGCGGCTGTTATACGAGCATTCCCCGATTCGTTCCCTGGTCAGCCATGTTCTCAGTTAAGGTATTTTTCCCATAGGTCAGGCCTGCATATACAGTCTGCGCATTCTGCATCACCGGCCCGGCCGTGTTCCGTCCCGCAATCTGCCCGTAGGCATCCCGCAGCGGGATAAGGACTCGGGATACCTCTTCCAGCAGCTCGGGATGCCTGTGCGCCTGCGCCTGAGAAAGTCTGCGGATGCAGAACAGATACAGCTGCCGCAGGGCCCCCGCCGGTTCATACTCCATATGCAGGGAACGGAGCAGCTCACGGATACAGGCCCCGGCCCTGCGGACGGCTGCCTGATATCCGGCGAAGTCTTCTTCCGCCAGTTTTCCAGCCTCCTCCAGATACTGCAGTGTCATATCATATAAAATCACAATCATCTCGGTGGCGTTAGCCTGCGAGATACGGAATGTAAACTGCTTCTTGGTCTCCGTAGTCATAGATATGCTCCTTATTCTGGGTTTCCTCTGCATGCATATCGCAAGCCGTGCTTGCGATACTGCACAAATCCGTATATGAAACGTCAGTTTCATACTTCCGCTGTTTTCCTTTCTCTATGGATTACTGCAGCAGCTGCAGCACCTGAGAAGGACGTTCATTGGCCTGAGCCAGCATGGAAGTACCCGCCTGGGTCAGCACCTGGTAGGTGGTATACTCCGTCATTTCCTCCGCCATATCCACATCCATAATCCGGGAATAAGCGGCGGTCATATTTTCACTGGTCACATCCAGACTGTTGACCGTAGATTCCAGACGATTCTGATAAGCGCCCAGCTTACCTCTGACTCTGGAAACAAAACCGATGGCGCCGTCCATCCGGTCTAACGCGTCAGCTGCCCCTTCGCTGGTGCTCACGTCAATTCGGTCGATCCCCATATTCCGCAGGGAGATAGCCGGAATCTCCACAGCCAGAACCTGCCCCTCATTGGCGCCGATCTGCAGCCTCATGGGTCCCACATCGGTGACTTCCACACTTAGATCCGTCACCGTACCCGCATCCGCATTAATTACATCCAGCTTCAATTCAAAACCATTGCTGCCCTTGATCGTCACAAAGCCGTCCTCTGTCTCGATCTCGTCCACGCCGTCCGGAAAATCATCTCCCAGCGTCACATTTGTCACCAGCTTGCCTCCGGTGGGATTGCCGTCCGCATCCAGCTCGTCCTCAATCGTAATGGAATCTATGGTGTAGGTTCCGGCAGGAGTCTCACTGCTGAAGGTATTTACCTTGATTTTCTCGTCATTGGTATATCCCTTGACGTCAAAGCTGCCGTCCAGCAGGTTCTGTCCGTTAAACTGTATGGTCTCCGAGACACGCTCAATCTCCTCCTTCAGCTGGGTGATCTCCTCCTGAATGATCTCTCTGTCTGCATCGGTAGCCGTGCCGTTGGCAGCCTTTACGGACAGCTCGTTGATACGCTGCAGCATATCGCTGACCTCAGCCATGGCGCCGTCCGCTGTCTCGATAACAGATATGCCGTCGCTGGAGTTCTGGTTGGCCACACCCACGCCCTCAATCTGGGCGTTCATGCGCTTTGCCATGGCCAATCCCGCCGGATTATCCTTGGCATGATTGATCTTCAGCCCGGAGGAAAGCCTCTCCAGGGATGCAGCCAGCGCATTGTCATTATTTGCCAGTGCATTGTTAGAAAGCATCGCTGATACGTTGTAATTGATTCTCATGTGAATCCTCCCATTCTGTTTCTTATGCCGGATTCCCTTCCATCTGTTTTTCCACATCCCGGACGGTCTGCAAAAAGGCTTTGGCCGTGTCGTACAGGCTGCTCTGCTTTGCCGCCTCCTCGCCGGTTTTGTCCCAGGACATGGTCGTCTTCCCTGACGCATTATATACATATTCCACCTGACCAAGCTGCAGTTCCTCAGTCAGATAACTATCAAATATATCGGCCGAGCGGCGCAGATTTATAACCGCTTCACTCTGATTTCCCGCAAAATAACCGTTTACCACGCCGTCCTTTACCTGAAATTCTCCTTTCAGGCTGCCCATACAGTCACTGGTCAGCTCGATGCGCACCAGGCCCTTTTCCTGCTCTCCATGGCAGATCTGCAGATGGATCGCCGCTGTTTCTCCGCCCATCTCCATAGGGAAATAGTATTCCTCAGAGCAAGACAGGTTCCCCATCAGATGCAGCTGCTTGGACAGAAGCTGCAGGGACCGTACATCCACCAGGCTGTCCGTCTCCTCCAGAATTTGCTCCCGGAGCTGTCCCTCCTGCTCTTCCACCGCTTTCTGATAAAGATCCTGAAACGTCTCGGGGCGCTGCAGCTGCTCCCACAGCCTGGCCGGTTTCTCACGGCGGTTTGCGGTATTCCAGCGACCCAGGATCTCCCGGATCTTAGTCTCCATGCCCTGAGCCGCCAGCACATTGGCCGCCGCAGGGGATTCTCCCGCACGCTCCAGCTCTCGGCAGAGCTCCCCGGAAGCTGAGGCAGCCTGTGCGTATGCCTGACGCAGCTGTCCGCCCTCTTGTGCCGCAGTCCCGGTCTCCCCCGCATCCGCATCCGCTTCCACCGCCTCGTTTAATATCTGATTCCACTCCTGTGCATATCCCAAACGGATCTGTTCATCAATTCGGACGCCGGTCTCCTCAAGGCGGCTTAAGCTTCCCACTGCATCATCCACCCGGGTATTCATATGACCGGCCCGGCGGCTCCTGACCGCCGACAGCAATGTGGAAAAATTCATCTCCGCTCCCATATTGACCACGCTGCCAATGGCGGCGCTGTCACCCTTTTCAATCTGGCGCAGCAGCCGGTAGCAGCCGATAAAAGCACTCTTTTCTTCGGCGGTAATATCCCCCTTTTTCTCCAGCTTATATAAAAAGCGGCTGTACCGCTCGGTCTCCCGCTCCGGATCCTGCTCCTGTCTCTCAAAATATTCCTGCAGCTGAGGCAGGCTCTTCTCCAGCGGATTCACGCCGTCCCGGATCATCTGCAGCACCGCTGCCGGCGTCATCCGTCTGGTAACCTCATCCACAGTGGTGCAGGCAGACTTGATCTCCTCCACATGCTCCGGCGTGATTTCCATTCGGTTATAACCCAGAACCCGCACTGCCCGGCGGTTCTCCTCCGTCGGTTCGTAGCCCATATCCTGCAGAATCTCATCCACATTGGCAAAAGCCTTGCGGATATTGTCGCCCATATCCGCCCGGGGGGAGGTCCAGATCGCCTCATAGCGCTGCCCGGCTTTCTCATACTCCGCCTGCAGGGCCTTGCCCAGATGATGGAACTCTTCCAGAGTCCCCTCCCCCGCCTCCTGTACGCTCTCCTGCCACTGTCCCACGGTATCCACGGGCAGCACGGGCAGCTCCTTCACCGTCTTCCAGGCAGTTTCCAGTACCTGATAGCGCTCCAGCGCCTCCCCGTCCGTAATCTCCGTCTGCGGGAAAAATTCCCGGGCCAGCTCCTGCTGAGCCTGTTTCAGCGCCTCAATGGTCTCCTCGATGGGTCGGGTATCAATGGAAAAACCGCTTTCCAGCAGCCGGATATTGGTCTCCACCGTCATACGCAGCCGGACCTCCTCCAGCAGCCTGTGATCGGTAATCCGCAGCTTGGCATCACTGCTCTGATAACAGGAAACCAGCTCCCGGGCCTTCTGACGGATAGATCCGGGGGCCGCCAGATTGCCCTCCATGGGCTCATATCCGTCCGCAATCGCCCCGGCAGCGGCCTGCACCACACGCTCCTGCTGCAGAGGAAAAGGTACGCTGCGGATCTCCATGGTTCTCCTTAAGCTGTCCCGATCCACCTGGAGCCCTCTCTGAATCAGCCAGGAAGCCGCCTCCCGCTCCTGCTGAGTACCGGAACAGCCCAGGGAAGTCAGCAGTCTGTCGATTTCCTCGCAGCTGACCGTCTCCCCGTTCTCCGGGGTCTGCCCGGCGTCCGTCCTGCCGCCGGAGGGCTGCGCAATATTCCTGGTCACATAGCCTCTGACTCCGGCGTCAAAATATTCCGCCTGCTGCTCCCGGCCCATGGCAGAACCGCTGGCCTGCGCCAGATAATATCCCTTTACAGACGCCTCCAGACCGCTGCGGACCATATAGTAGTAATCTCCCTCATCCGGCAGCTCCAGACTGTCCGCCAGCTCCAGCGCCTGCAGCGTCTTTTCCACATTTTCCGCAGTAAGGGGAATATCCTCTGCCGCAAAGCTCTCCTGCAGCGTCCGTGCCAGTCCCGGATCCCCCACTGCCGCAGTCAAAGTCTCCAGATCCAGCGTGTCGGTATAACCTACGACCTGGCAGCCGCCCTTCACCAGCTCGGACTTGATCTTATCGAGTATGGTTACCGCATCCCGGGGATCCATCCGGCCAGGATCGTAGCCCTCTTCACACATCTGCGCATAATCCTCATCGGACATGGTATGGGATACGACGGTCATCTGGTCCTGCATCAGCTGAATATCCGCCCCTTCCGCCTGGGCCTGAAGCTGAGCCATCGTTTTCCCCCGGTTGACGGAGGCGCTCCGGCCCGCCCGGGCAAAGCCATCCACGGCATTGCCGGGATGCACTCTGTCCCTGCCGTCAAAACAGACTGCATAACCGCCGGATTTCCCGGCCTGCTGCCGCCGTACCTGATGCTGTCCTGATTCCCGTGCTGTTTCTGCGGATACTGCCGTATCCGCCTGTGCCGCCTGATTAAAATGTATTTTCATCCGCATTCCCTTCTCTTTCCCATACGAAAAACAGGTGAGCGCAAAAACACTCACCTATTATTTCGGCCATTTTTCTGTTTTCTTAAGAGATTCAGAACTGGAATACTGCTGCCGTATAGGGCGGCAGATCAAAGCAGATCGAATAGTCATGGTAATGGCAGGGCACAGCCGCAGCGGTCAGCTCCTCCGGGATCGCATTGCCGTTTCCGCCGTAGCAGACATCATCACTGTTAAGCACCAGCTTGTACTTTTTCTTTTTCGGCACAGCCGCCACATAATCCTCCCAACGCATGGGCGTCATATTTATCACAAAAAGCAGATTGTTGCGGCCGCTTTCGGACTTTCTGACAAAGGAGTAGGTGCTTTTGTCCGCATCATCCGCATTCATCCACTCAAAGCCCTTCCAGGAATTGTCATTCTCGTACAGGCAGGGATATTTGCGGTACAGATTCAGCAGATCCCGCACATAATGCTGCATACCCAGATTATTTTTCTGCTGCAGAAGGAACCAGTCCAGCTCCCGCTCCTCGCTCCATTCCCTCTCCTGTCCGAAATCCTGTCCCATAAACAGCAGCTTTTTGCCGCAGTGGCCGAACATAAAGGTATAGCCCACCCGCAGATTGGCGTACTTATCCACCGGATACCCGGGCATCTTGTTGACCATGGAGCATTTCAGATGCACCACCTCATCATGGGACAGAGGCAGGATATAGTTCTCGCTCTCATTATAGCTCATGGCAAAGGACATAGCGTAGTGGTTCCCCTTGCGGTACAGGGGATCCAGCTTCATATATTCGCAGAAATCATGCATCCAGCCCATGTTCCATTTAAAGGTAAAGCCCAGACTCTCACCGCCGATATCTCCCGTCACATTGGGCCACGCCGTGGACTCCTCCGCAATGGTAAGAAATCCGGGGTAGGTCCCTCTGACCACCGAATTCAGATGCTGGAAGAACACGATAGCATCCAGATTCTTATTGTCGCCGTATTTATTGGGCAGCCACTGGCCTTCCTTTTTCCCGTAGTCCAGATACAGCATGGACGCCACGGCGTCCACACGGATACCGTCCACATGAAATTCCTTCAGCCAAAACAGGGCATTGGCAATCAGGAAATTTCTGACCTCATTTTTTCCATAGTTAAAAATCTTGGTGCCCCAGTCAGGGTGCTCGCCCCGGCGGGGATCGGGATGCTCGAAAATACACTGGCCGTCAAAGCAGCCCAGGCCATGGGCATCCATGGCAAAATGGGCCGGTACCCAGTCCAAAATCACGCCGATCTTATGCTTATGCAGCTTGTTGACCAGATACATAAAATCCTTGGGGGCGCCGTAGCGGGAGGTGGGCGCATAATAGCCCGTCACCTGGTATCCCCAGGAACCGTCAAAGGGATGCTCCGCAATCCCCATCAGCTCGATGTGGGTGTAGCGCATCTCTTTCAGATATTCCACGATGCGGTCTGCAAACTCCCGATAATTATAAAAGCCCTCCTTGGTGCCGTCAGGATGCTTCATAAAGGAGCCGATATGACACTCATAGATCGCCAGGGGCTGCTTCTGGACATCCTTCTGATCCCGCTCTGACATCCATTTTTCATCCTCCCAGGCAAATCCTGACAGATCTGTCACCTTGGAGGCCGTGCCCGGGCGATACTCCGCATAATTGGCAAAGGGATCGGCCTTGTACAATTTCTGACCATCCTGAGCAGTGATCAGGAATTTGTACATGCAGCCCTCCTGCACGCCGGGAACAAAGAGCTTATGGATACCGCCCGGGCCAAGCTTCTCCATGGGATGGCTTTCCTCGTTCCAGCCATTGAACTCCCCAATCACATGCACGGCGGCCGCATTGGGAGCCCACACCCCGAAAAATACACCCTCCACGCCGTCTTCCACTGACGGATGGGCGCCCAGCTTTTTGTAAATGTCATAATGGGTACCCTGGGCAAACAGATACTGATCCGCTTCTGATATAAATACGGTGCTCCGGCCGCTCTGCTGCTTTGCCGTTTCCTTCTCAGGCGCTTCCTTCCCCTTTGTTTTCGCCGTTGCCATACACTTACCTCCCAGATATAGATTCTGCCGGACAGCCATCACCTGGCCGCACCGTTCATGTATAATTAGATAAAATCATTTTCTCTCAGAATAATCATGTCTTCTTCATCATAACGCTTTGCAAACAGAATGTCCATAAAATGTCCCACGGACTTGTGGTTGGCATGCCGAATCGCCTCATCCATGATTCCCTTAACATCCATGATCGTCACTGCATGGTCGCTGGTCTGCATCTCCGCGATCCGGGTGTGTAACGCCAGTACTCCCAGTTCGTCAATGGAATATTCCATCTCTTTGGCATATTTTTTGCCGAAAGCCACCAATGCATCATTGCTCAGCGCTTCCATGTCCACCCGGGCATTAAAGCATTCCGCCAGCTTGGTGTATACCCCCAGGAACTTATTCATGGCCTTATGGGTATCCTCCATGATGACGATCAGGCCGTACTGTTCCTGCTGCAGCTTCTTATACAGGGTATCCACCGTATTTTTATTCATCTCAGAGGCCTTCTGGATAATCAGGGCGCCGTTTGCCAGGCCATCCAGGGTATTTGCCACATCCCGCTGGTTCAGGGAACTGCCGGAGATCTTGGCGATCTTACCGGAAAAATTACTGTCCGTGAGCTGTACTTCCCGGATCATATTTTTCGCAAGGGACAGCGTATCCATTCCCTCATCCCCGGTGATTACCACATTGCCGGTATAGGATGCCATGCTGATGGAATCGATTGCGGCAATCAGCTTTTCCTTGGAGGATTTACTCTGAATAAAGGTGCCGTAGAGTTCTTTTTCCTCCTTGGTCAGCGCCCGCGCCCTGGCTTTTTCCCGGGATACGGGGGAAGCTTCCTCTTCTTTCAGTTCCTCTGTGACTGCTTCCTCTGCATATTCTTCTTCAGAAGCTTCCACTGCGGTTTCGTCCGCTGCAATTTCTTCTTCAAAAATTTCCGCTTCTTCTATGCCTTCCTCCGCCGCTTCTTCCTCAATGTATTCCTCTTCGGAGATTTCCTCCGAAGTTTCCCCATCCTCAAAAATCCCTTCTTCGGCAAGTTCCTCTTCGGAAACTTCACTGAAGTCTTCTTCGGAATCTTCCAGCGTCAACTCTTCAATCTCCGCCAGCTCCTCTACCTCGTCTTCTGCTCCGATGAGTTCCCCGTCTTCAGCCGGATCCACAATACCCTCAGGTTCTGCGCCCTGTTCCAGCTGCTCCAGAAGGCCGTCCCGAATGGATTCTTCAAAGGCCGTAAACAGAGGGCCTGTCTGCTGCAGTACTCTCTGATGAATGTCTTCCTTTCGCTTCTCTTCGTTTTCCTTCTTCATCCGCTCCCACTCAGCTAGAATATCCTGAATACTCATCTGCCCGGTGATCTGCTTCTCTACCTTCTCTGATTCGGGAACCACCAGACTGATCTGACCGTCGGATTCCATGGAAAGCACGCTCGCCATCTCCTTGGGAGGTTCAATGCCCAGATTCTGGATTCGCAGCTGTTCCATCACCACAGCGGCGGTATGATCCTCCGGTTCCGCTGCCTGCACAGGCTCCTCCGCAGGTTTTGCGGGCAGCGCCTCCTCTGTGGACTGCTGCATTTCTTCTTCCGTCGGGACTTCCGTCTCTGCGGGCAGCTCCTCTTCCGCAGGCAGTTCTGCTTCCGTCTCTGCATATACCTCTTCTTCCGGAAGCATTTCTTCCTCTACAGACAATGCATCCTCACCGAGCAGCTCTTCTGAGACAAACTCAATAGTTTCCCCCGGTTCCATATCCTGCTGTTCCCGGAAGGTCTGTTCCTGCATCCCGTCACCGATCTCTCCGGTGGTGCCGAAAAAGACCTCTGTCTCCACTTCGCTGCGGGGCTGTTCTTCCTCCAGCACCTCCCGCAGACCCTCTGCCAGTTCCTTCTGCAGGTTAATCGTATTATACTGACCCACATCCATGGTCTTAACCTGAATGTCAATCTCCTCGGAGGGGATTCGTATCGTGGGGGCACTCAGCACGTCCGCCGGCTGCACTGCCTCTGCGGCCTCCTCCGCCGCACTCTGTTCCGGCTCCGTCTCTGCCCAGACCGTATTACCCGGATCCTCGCCCTGAAAATCCTGCTCCTCCGCACCCTGTTCCTGATATCCGCCGGTCTGCTCCGGCTGGAAACGGCTGTCATATTTTTCCTGCTGCTGGGGCGTAAGGGGCTGATGTAGCATTTTCAGCTCCATGGCCTTCACCACATATTTTCCCTCGCCGAACCACAGGATCAGCTCATCACACTCTTCCACGCATTTCGTAGCCAACCCTACCCGGTGGTACAGGTACGCCAGTTCATAGGCCCACTTCTCCCGATACTCCTTGCTCTTAAGCTCCTCCAACACTGCAATGCGTTCCTCCAGACTCACATCCTGTGCCTGGTACAGCTTGTACTGCAGAATATACCGCCCCGAGTCCTTGGGTGCAATCTGCACAAACTCCTTATAATATTCTATAGCCATCACATAATCTTCTATCTTGATGGACAGCTCGCATAAGGAATATACAATCGTGCGTCCTCCCGGATGCCGGTCGTAGGCCAGCAGCAAAATATCCCTGCTGTCCTCATATCTGCGGTTAATCTTATACAGATCACTGATGGTGCACAGCATCATCACGCTCTTTACCCGGCGCCAGTCGATACTGTCGGCGATCTCCGCCGCCTGCTGGTACTCTCCCTGTGCAATCAGCGCCTTTATCTCATCTGCCTTTATTTTATATTCATATTTATCCAAGGTTATTCGCTCCCTTATCCGCAACGCCTTCTACATCTTCAGATCCCTGTTATCCGGCAAAAGCCAAAAGGGATAAACAGTTACATTAAGTGTATCATAGTAGATAGGGGATGTCAAAATTAAATGTTGAAAAAAAGAGAAAAAATACAAGATATTGTGCCAATCTCTCCTAAGGGCCGACTATATATCGTAACAGTTTAGCCATAACCTGCATGACAAGCAAGACAAGGAAGAGCATTGAAGGACTGCTGCACAAATTCTTGACACGGAAGACATTGCACAAATCAAGGAATTGGGGCATCGGATTATCAATGACCAACCCTGAAAAGCTTGACCCAGCGAAATGGCAGGGCCAGAATTTACTTGGTTACACCCTGATGATGGTTCGGGACAGACTATAATTTATATATTTTCTCCTCCATTAGCTTTATCTGTCTTTCCCCAATCGCCAAAGCGATAGGAAATGCCAGCAAATCTGCTGCCGGCTGCACCAGCATGATTCCCGTAAGTTCCCAAAAGCGGGGTAATATTACCAGCAGAGGGATAAAAAGAATTCCCTGCCTGAGAGAAGTAACAGTTGCCGCTTTTCGGAACTGTCCGATATTTTGCAGGAACATTCCCGCAAGTGTCGTATACCCCATAAAAGGAAACGTCAAGCATTCATAACGAAGAATTTTTATCCCCATTGTACATACTGCCTCCCGATCGGAAAAGGCTCCAACCAGCTCCGGGGCAAAGACCGCTGCACTTATCGCTGTTAAAGTCAATAGGATTGTCGATATCCTTACACAAAAGCGAAATCCTCTGTTTACCCGTTCATACCTTCCTGCTCCGTAATTGATGGCGCATACACTCTGATATCCCTGTCCAAAACCAATTACGCCGGCTGTAAGCATGGATAAAATGCGATTGGCAACGGTAAATGCAGCAATCGCCTCTTCCCCATATTTTCCTGCCACATGGTTAAGCAGAATTCCCGAGACGGTTGTAATACTCTGCCGTAGAAAATTCGGAGATCCGCCACTGAACAATTCCCGCAGCAATGCCTTACGGACCGTAAAGCATGCAGGTTTTACCGCAATATGTTCTCCTCTGAAAAAAATTCTCCACAAAGTGATAAGTCCTGCATATTGGCCGATTACCGTTGCAAGCGCCGCACCGGAAACACCCATGTGAAGCCCAAGAATAAAAACCGGATCCAGCACCATATTAAGGAGCATTCCGACTCCCATTCCCACAATCGCACTGCCTTCCAGACGCAGTTGATTGTACAGACAGAGCGCTCCCGTCATACCCGGAACTCCTGTCAGAAACACCCTGAGCATTTCACCTGACGCTTTCTTCAACTCCTGAGAGGTATCACCTCCCAGAATTGTTATCAATTCTGGCAGAAAAGCATAGCCTGCTACCATAATCAAAACGCCGGCGCCGATCGCAAACAGGCAGCCTGTCGCTGCCATTCTTTCAGCGTTCTCATTATCCCCCCGCCCGATGCATCTGGCAATATAATTTCCGGAACCATAACCAAATAGAAATCCCACCGCCTGCACCAGAGACATAAAACAGAAGACAATCCCTACTGCTGCCGTCAAAGCAGCGCTTTTTAACAGTCCGATGAAAAAGGTATCTGTCATACTGTATACGGCAGTTGCCAGCATTCCCAGAATCGTCGGCAGTGCCAGACGGCAAATCAGCTTTTCAACAGGCGCTGTGAGCATCTCCTCTCTTCTTTGATTCACAGCCGGCGTACCTCCCCTGTCGTACCATTGACAAAGACCCTGTCATGATCTTTTAATCTTGTGGTCCCGCAGCCGGTAGCGAGAACCGCAGGGATATTGTATTCCCTTGCAACAATCGCAGCATGGGACAGAGCTCCTCCGGTATCGGAAACAACCGCTGCTGCCAGCGTAAACAACGGGGTCCACTCCGGATCCGTATAAGGACATACAAGAATGTCCCCTTTTTTCAGTCTGCCAAATTCCGCAGGCGTTTTCACAATACAGACCTCTCCGATGGCCTCACCCACGCTTCCGCTGATTCCTTTTATCATGTCTCCGTCTGCCTTTAGGGCTTCCCACTGTTGTCTTCTCCAATATTCTTCAGCCGCAGCACGCAGCTCTCTTCGCTTCCTGATGTGATCCAGAGCTTCTTCTGACAGCTTTTCCTGTGCCATGGCATTCCTCAGTTCTTCCCAAAACAGAAATAGAAGCTCCTGATCCGTCACTCCAAACAACTCTGCTGTGCGTTTTAACACCTTTCTGCAGACATAAAATGCTGTTTCCCAAAGATACTGGGTTTCCTCCCTGTATGCATGGTAGAACCGGTAGGAATCAATCTCCTGTAACAGTTCTTTTTTCTGCTTTTCCTTGAATCCTTCCGTCATTTTCTCCAGAAGCTTCTGATGATAATTCAATCCCTCACTGAGAGACATCTCCTTCGACCTTTCCGCTGTGAGCAGCGGGCGGAGCACCTGCAGAAGCCTTTCCTTATCTTCCCTCCAGGTTCTCGAGACAAAGCAATAACAGTTAAAATCAGATTTATTGCCATGCTTTCTTAAAAAAGCTGCGAACCATTCTCCGGCCTGCGGGAACAAAGCCGTTATCTCTTCATATTTTTTCCCTGAAAGTACAGCTTCCTTTACCGCATCCTGCCGGACAATCTGTTCCGCCAGTTCTATTAAGTCACGGTTCATATCTGCCGTCCTGTAAGAAAGCCCCGACAGCAGATTATAAGCAGTAAGGTTTTCGTCCACCCTTTTCAAATATTTCTCCAGCTTTCGGTTCATGAGGAACCCCGGAAAAACCGCATACCGGAACCGCGCATAGGCCGAATCTGTGATGAGCTGATACAAATGCGTAAATGCATCCAGACAATCCTGCATTTTGGCGTTCGTATAATCCGTCTCTGCATATCGTTCTGCCTCAGGTCTTATTCTTTGAAGTACGCTGCCTGCTTTTCTGATATTTTCAGAATGTTTTCCCATGCCGTTCAAAATGGCCGGTAGATGAAGGATACCCTTGCCCAAACCGAATTTTTCCGTGGGAAGTGTCATGAAGCCGTTTTTATCCATACCGCATTCATTGTCTATCTTAATCCCGCCCTCTGCAAAAATAACAGCCTTTTGTCTGCCGAGAATCATGGAGAAATCATAATCTAACGGGTAATAGGGCATAGGCTCCTTTTCCAGCATGAACAGCAGAGATTCTTTCATTTTTTTGTTTATCGGTTTTATCGGTGGCATCTGTGATTCATGAAAAACCCTGTCAGCCTTAGCTGTAATGGCTCTGGCCTGCAATATATACAGCTCATTCTGTACAAATGCCCATTCTATGTCCATGGGCGTCTGATAGTGATTTTCGATTTTCTCCCCCATTGCCGCTAATTTTTTAATCTGCAGGGGTGTGAGCGAAAGCTTCGCTCTGTCTTCCTGCTTTACCGGCACCGTCACAGTCTGTTCTTTTCCGTAAACCACCATGGTTTCCTTACTGCCTATTGCCTGTCTGAGGATTTGTCCGCCCTTTAAGCAGACCAGTTCGTCTGGACTGACGGCTCCGGAAACCACGGCTTCGCCCAGACCGTAAGATGCATTGATCAGCATCTCCTCCTTGTTGCCGTTGGCCGGGTTTTGTGTGAAAAGCACTCCTGCTGCCTCGCTCTCCACCATAAGCTGTATTACCACTGCCAGAGCTACCGGCAGCCTTTCATATCCCTTTTCCTTTCGATAACTGACAGCCCGTTCTCCCCATAGGGAAGCATAGCATGCCTTGATGCTGTCCAGCAGCATATCCTCTCCCTGTATATTGAGATAAGTCTCCTGCTGACCTGCGAAGCTGGCATCCTCAAGATCCTCTGCCGTAGCCGAGGAGCGCACCGCCACCCGGGCATTTTCTCCCATTCCTCTGTAATAGTCCAGTATTTCCGACTTCACATTCCCGGGGATAGCTCCTGCCAAAATATCCTTACGGATCCTGCCGGGTTCGCCGGACAGAACGATTCCGTTAAACTCTATAAACCGCTCATACGCCTCTGTGGTCAGCACTGCTCCCGGCGGAACGGGAATTCCTGCTTGGGTCATTTCTCCCAGGTTTGCACCCTTCCCCCCTGCTGTCCCAATATCTCCTTTGGTGATCGTTTCGAATTTTTGAATATACATGGTTTTCTCCTATCTATGAACTTTTTAAAAATTGTTCATTGCAACTCTGATAAAAAACCCTGACTGTAATCAGGGTTTAAATGTGCCTGTCACTTTAAAATAGCGCTTTGTGTTTTCTTCTACAAAGGAGCGGTATATTTCCGGAAAATATTGTTTTCCTATGATTTCTTCATTCATGAACAATACGGCGGCAGACTTCAGAAAGGCCCGTAATCCTCCGGTATCCACTTCCACCTGCAAACCATGCTTTTCCCAGAAATCAATCAGCCGGATCAGAAGCTCTTTGGTTGCCCGGACACTGTTCTGCTCCAGATTCTCATGATCACCGAGCAGAATATTGACCGAATCGCTGATCAGATTATTAAAAACCAGATTATCCTTTAAATGCATTCCTGTCACATAGAATTTCTCTGCCAAAAACCGAAGCGGATCCTTTATTTCGGTCAGATACTGCTCTACGGGCATGCTCATAAAGGCCTCTATTTTCTCTGCAATTCTACCGTTCACACAATCTAAAAGCAGCGATTCCTTACTGTCGTAAAAGGTGTAAAAACCGCCCTGTGCGATTCCCGCCGCTTTTGTCAGTTCCCGGATAGATACCTTTTTCAGCCCCTTTTCCTTAAACTGCTTCAGTCCTTCCTCTTTTAACTTATTTCGGATCTCTTCTTTCTCTTTTTCCGTAAATGCCTTTGCCATATGCTCACCTGTGAACATTTTCAAATATATTCATAGATATTATACGGATTTTTTTTGCGCATGTCAATACAAATTGATAGGTTATTGGAATGGGGCGTGGAGGGCTGTGAATTGCAACAATGGGGCACGACAGACAGACTTGGCCCTGCGAAAATACTTATTCCTGAAGAATAATCTCCACTCTGCTCTGTATAATATGCGCAACATCCTCCGCAGTTTTATCCCCGGCAAAGTAAGGCGCTGTTTCCTCATATATTACAGACCAGATGTCCCGATCCAGCAGGATGCGGCTTAAATCACCGTTATAGATAACATCCTCCTGAATCTCGATCTCCCTCTCGGTCATTGTCAGCATCTCTCCATCGGAGAGCAGATTTTCGCTTTCCGCATTTTCCGCCATTTTTTTCAACATCGAATCCCGAATGGGAAATCCCGGGTTAACTATCCCCAGACACCTCTGATTGGATTCTGACAGCAGACTCTCAATAAATTCCCATGCGCCTTCCTTCCGGCTGCTTCCAGAATAAATGGCACAGCTGTCGGCACATGCCATAATTCCATATGTCTGCCCCGAAGACGTAGGATAACCATAAATCGGATGTTCCCTTCCATATATATCCGTATTAGACAGATAGCTGGAAAACATTCCTCCCAGTACGCATTCCGTACACAGAGAATTCCATTTCCGCTCTTTATAAGTCCATTTCTCCGCCTTGGACCAGTCCGCATCCGCATATTCCCTGCACAATGCAAGCATGGCTATTTTCCTCATTGCTCGCGGGAATAAATTCCTCCTGTCTGCAGCAAAGCATGAATCTCAGCAAGTTCTCCGGATATCCAGTGTCTCCCATGATATCCTTTTCCCATTGATTCTGTTCCACCAGCTCAAGGAACGTATCCAAATTCCACTCATCAATATCATACTCCGGATGAATCAAAACCCCTCTTAATTGAAACTGCGGCACGAAAACATATAGTCCTCCGTCTATTCTGTAGGCGTTCAGGGCGTTCCATATGATATCATCCCTGTACTGCGACTGCTCCAGATAAGGTGACAAATCTTCCAGATAACCGTTTTTCACATAGGACTCATAATATTCGGAATATGTCATGTCTATGATATCCGGTCCGTTTCCAGCCGTCATGTCTGCATACAGCCTCTCCAGATTATTGTCGTAGTTTCTGATTGACACATAATAATCTTTGTTTTCCTGATTAAACTCGGTAATGGCAGTCCATATGCTGGCAGATGTATCCGCATTCACGCCTCCCACCATTCCATATACAAGCTCCGCTCGCTGTTCTGTAAAAGAATCACTTTCCCTTAACAAACTATAGTGCAAACCTTCTGCATCATTTCCGGCAGAACCGTATAAACGGAGAATTTTCCCCTCTGCATCATAGTATCCGGCCAGCACAGATGAGATTCCCAGCTTCACCAGATCCGTTCTTGACGATAAAACTCCCGATACTCTGTCAAAAAACAGAAGTTCCTGATTCGTCGCCAGGCACAGCATATCCGCCTCATTGCTCTCGATGCCCCGCACCTGTCCGATCATTTCAGCGTCCTTCCACGTCCACTTTTCTTCTGCCTTACTCTCTCCTAATGCATACAGTATAACGCCTTTTGTGCCCACAGTCACACATTCCACAACGCCTTTTTCGTTTTCCTGAAAAGAACAGATTTCCCCTTTCAGTTCATATATACCCGTCCTTTTTCCTTCTCCGTCAAAGCATGCCACTGTATGTCCGTTCACAAGGTATACTTTTTCCCTGTCGTCTACATAGAGACCGCTCCCCATCGTATACCAGCCCTCGCCTTCCAGCTTTAACGACATGACATCGCTCCATCCTCCATAAGCAGGATATTTTCGGATTTCAATACCATCTTCCTTTCGATTATAAAATTCTGCATAAAGCGTACCATCCCGCTCTGCTATATTGATCAGAAAACAATCTCCCTCTTCCGGCTGCCATTTTATCTCTTCCAGTCCTGATGCCCCACTGCGTGAGGTAATCTTATAAATAAAATCATCTTTCACTGTGGTAATACCCCACGCACACCCCT
>CAZFYD010000010.1:3959-7656 GCA_964523315.1 uncultured Acetatifactor sp. | reverse complement strand
CCCTTACCGCAAGCAGCCAGAAGCACTGCCAGAAAAATGATAAATATTTTTACTGAATATTTTTTCCTGTCTATTCGTTTCTGCAATTCCGCTTCTTCCCCCTAAATTTTTATTGCCTTACATGTATCGGTTGGAACCTTTCTCCCCCGCACCGCATATGCTAACCACAGAAAGCTCTGTATGCAAGGAGACATTTTATGAAGCGATGTGTTCCATTAGAGAAAGCGGCGGAGGCCGTCTGTGATCAGAGCGCCGCTTTGCCGCTTATTTTCCAGTTACCGCCCGAGCAGGGGCGCAAGGTATTGGAGGATGCGCAGGATACACCGGTATATAAATATCCTGCGGATATATCCGTCCGGGAAATCGACACGTTAAAATGGGGAAAAATTCCTGTCTATTTCGTTTCTCCCCAGGGAATCGTCCATATTGAAAATATTATCTTTTACATCCATGGCGCAGGCTGGGTATTCGGAAGCTTTCACACCCACGAAAAGCTGGTAAGGGAGCTTTCGGTACGAACCAATTCCCTGCTGGTTTTTCCCGAGTATACCCGTTCCCCCGAGGCCAAATATCCCACTGCCATCGAGCAATGCTACTTTGTGCTCTCCCGGCTGCCGAAAATCGTTGACGGGCTGTTTCCCAATATTGATTTCCGCACGCTGACCGTTGCCGGTGACAGTGTGGGCGGCAATATGTCCATCGCCATGGAATTCCTGACAAAGCAGCGCTCCGGCCCGAAGATCGACAAGCTGCTTCTGTTCTATCCGGTTACCAATGCCTGTTTCAACACACCGTCCTACTGCCAATTTGCTGTGGATTACTACCTGTACCGTGCGGGAATGCAGTGGTTCTGGCAGCAATATACCGCCTGCGAGGCAGACCGGAATCAGATCACGGCCTCTCCCCTGCGGGCAAGTACAGAAGACCTGCAGCATTTTCCGCCCACCATGCTCATCAACGGCCAGGCAGACGTGCTGCGCAGCGAGGGAGAAGCCTTCGGAGAAAAGCTCCTCTGTGCCGGTGTAGATGTGACCGCCATACAAGTCCGGGCCACGATCCATGATTTTGTCATGCTGAATGCCCTGGATCAGACCAACGCCTGCCGCACGGCCATGGACGCCGCTTCTGCCTGGATTAACCGCAGCAACAAAAGAATTCCCGATAACGACTGAATAAGTATGCGTACTAACAATATACAGATGGTAACAGGATCGGGTTCCTGTGGATAAAACTGCAGGAACTCGGGTAATTCGGCTATTGACTTCTCTGCGGTTTAGTGTACAATAAATATATTACTATTCTACTGTTGTATTCATCAACACTATCATATTATGAAGGAGAACACCAATGCGTAAAAAGTCAAAATTATTTGCCGTTATTCTTGTACTTAGTCTGCTTGCCTGCAGCCAGAAGGAAACATTTGCCGCAGCGCAGGAGCATACGCACAACTTAGTTGTGTTAAAAACGGAGATCGTATCTATAAAAGAGGACAGCTGTACCCAAAACGAAAATTGTGTAATCCGTACAATCCTATACAAGCGTACATATGTATGCACTGTTTCAGGCTGTGGCTTCCAACAATTCGCATACAAAATTCAAACGGATCATACTATCGAGCATTAATAAATTCTCAGGCAAAAGCCACGAAATCACAATCTGATAGCATGCAGCAGATCATTTTATTGAACATAGCAGGTTGCTGAGCCGGGCAAACTGCTCCAGCGTCAGCGCCTCCCCCCGGATGGTGGCGGGCAGTCCCATCTCCTCCAGGGCAGCGTTCACCTGCTCCCGGGAGATGCCCATGCCGTTGGCCAGGCCATTGGCCAGCGTCTTGCGCCGCTGATTAAAGGAAGCACGAATCAGTGCAAACATATGCCTTTCATCCTTTACCTCCACCGGCGGCTCATCATACCTGGTCAGCCGGATCACGGTGCTGTCCACATTCGGCCGGGGCATAAAGCAGTTGGCAGGTACATGGGCCACGATTTCCGGTCGGGCATAGTACTGCACTGCCAGAGACAGGGCACCGTAATCCTTGGTTCCCGGCCCCACCTGCATCCGCTCGGCCACCTCTTTCTGCACCATGATGGTAATGCTCTGCAGCGGCACATGGTTCTCCAGCAGGCTCATGATAATGGGGGTCGTGATATAGTAGGGCAGGTTGGCCACCACCTTGATAGGCCTGCCCTGGTTGCGCTCCTCCACGATCTGCTGCACATCCACCTTCAGAATATCCTCGTTAATGATCGTCACATTGTCGTAAGCCGACAGCGTATCCTGCAGAATCGGAATCAGCGCCCTGTCGATCTCCACCGCCACCACTTCCCCGGCGCTCTCCGCCAGATACTGGGTCATGGTGCCGATCCCCGGACCGATCTCCAGCACGCAGTCCTGCGCCGTAATCTGGGCCGCATCCACAATCTTCTCCAGCACATGGGGATCGATCAGGAAATTTTGTCCGAATTTTTTCTGAAAAATAAAATGATATTTCTGTAATACCGCTATGGTATTCTGGGGAATGCCTAAATCTGCCATGTATTTATCTCTCCTTATTTATCCTTCCGCCGCATGCCTGAAAATCCCATTAACCGCTGAGCCGTTTGCAGCCGCATTGGCAGCTGTAAATTCTCCGGACACTGTCAGCGCTGCCGTTTTCTCTCACTTTTCCAGAAACTGCATCACTTCCGACAGATCCCGGCAGATCAGCACACTTTTCTCCTGCATCTCCTGATCCGGCGGAATCAGATCCGGCACCATGACCGGGAACATGCCGGCGCCGTACGCCGCCCGGATCCCGTTGGGGGAATCCTCGATTGCCACGGCCTCTGCGGGCCGTACTCCCAGACTCTCACAGGCCATCAGATAGATGTCCGGACAGGGCTTGGAATGCTCCACCATATCCCCCGTCGTCAGGCTCTGAAAATACTCCCCAAGCCCGGAAAGCTGCAGATGACTCTCCACAGAGTGACGGGAGCTGGAAGAAGCCAGACCGATCCGATAGCCTTCCCGGCGCAGGAATTCAAGAGTCTCCCTGACTCCTTTCTTCACCGGCATTCCGTTTTGTTCTATATACTCACGAAACTTTACCGACGCCTGCTGCCGGAACCCCTCATAATCATAGCTCCCGCCGTAAAACTCCTGAAACAGGGCAGCCGTATCCGTCTGGTTCCTGCCGATACATCTCGGGAAAAAATCCTCCATATCCGGGATCCCTTTCTCCCGGGCCACGGCTATCCAGCTGTCCATACACAGCCATTCCGTATCAAACAACACGCCATCCATATCAAAGATAATTGCTTTTATCATCATAATCCCCTCAGCGATAGGAAAAATCCTCCAGAAAATGAATGCAGTTGTACAGCACCAGCACGCTCACCTTGCTGTGGGTCACATACTGATCCATCAGATCAAACAGACTGCCGTTATAGTACCGCAGGTCCAGCGCGTAGATCTTCTCATAGTGAGGGGCCAGCAGCGGGATAATGGTATTGGCATAGGAATCCCTGATCAAAAACAGTTCCTTTCCGCCTGCAGAATAACCTGTGGTGATTTCCACGATCCCATGGTTGTCATCCAGAAAATATCCGTACTGGTTCTTTGTCTCCAGATAGGAGGGTTCATAAAAGCTGTCCGCCGTTTTCTCATAATCGTAAATAATTTCCACTTCCCGGCTGGTAGTCCGGGGGAAAATCCGGAT
>CAZFYD010000010.1:2588-3859 GCA_964523315.1 uncultured Acetatifactor sp. | reverse complement strand
TAATCCTCCGGCAGATGCTGCTGGATCAGGTAACCGTCCTCCGCCAGATAGACCCCGTTGATCAGCTTTTTCTGAGACAGGATATCCATCCGGGTCTTCAGCATGACCCACGTATCCCTGCGGACAAACTGATCCGTCACATAGGCTTCATAGGCTTCCTCATAGTCCCCGCTCAGAACGCTCTTTAGACTCCACTCCGGTTTCTGCGCCAGTATTCTGTTTTCTGTCTCCGAGAATAAACGATCCCCTGTCACCAGGTCTGCTATTGCCAGCACCAGCAGGATTAATCCCAGCAGGGCCACCGTCATTCCCTCATGCATTTTTTCATTATCCAGCTTCATAAATATACCCTCGCATATCGCAAGCTGTGCTTGTGATACTGCAACCAATAAGTATCTCACCTGTCAGAATCGAAAATAAAGAAAAGGATTGTAGGAGGCTTCCACCACATAGGCAACGGAGGCCAGAAGCAGCAGGGACGGCAGCAGTTTTTCCAGAACTCGGCGCGCCGCTACCATGCCGGCGTCCGTGGATCGGTACAGATACGCCGCAATCCTGTGTACCAGGGGAGTAGATGCCACTGCCGCAATTACCAGCGGCACGCTGTATTCTATCAGGCGAAACAGAGTCGCATCATCGTACAGCCCTGCGGTCCCCTGTCCGAACATCGCCTGCAGATAAGTCAAAGCGCTGCCGCCGCTTTCCACTGCAAACAACACCCAGCCTACCAGCACAATCAGCCAGGTGTACAGACGTCCCGCCATGCGGGGCAGGGCTTTGAGAACCCTCTGCAGCACCAGCTTTTCCAGGATCAGCCACAGGGCAAACCATAATCCCCAGAGCAGGAAATTCCATCCCGCCCCATGCCAGATTCCCGTCAGCATCCACACGATCAGAATGTTCAGCAGCTGCCGGGGCAGCCCTTTGCGATTACCCCCCAGGGGAACATACACGTATTCCCGAAACCAGCTGCTCAGGGAAATATGCCATCTTTTCCAGAAGTCCGTAATCGATCCGGCCATGTAGGGGTAATTGAAATTCTCAGGAAAATGAAAGCCCAGTATGGCTCCCAGACCGATGGCCATATCCGAGTATCCTGAAAAATCAAAGTAGATCTGGAACGCAAAAGCCAGCGTCCCCAGCCATGCCCCCAATACCGTTATGGTCTCCGGGCCGCCGCCGGAAATCTCCGTCCACAGAAGTCCAAGATTATTGGCCAGCAGCACTTTCTTGGCCAGCCCCACGATGAATCTGCGGCAGCCGTAGTTGAT
>CAZFYD010000010.1:0-2488 GCA_964523315.1 uncultured Acetatifactor sp. | reverse complement strand
GAAAACAGCATCAGCAGCACATACACCGGCTCTCCCCAGGCATAAAAAACAAGACTCCCCAAAAAGAGGATGACATTTCGCATCCTCCGGGGAGTCAAAAAATACAGTATCATAAACACCGGCAGAAACCGGAACAAAAAGGAAATACTGCTGAATACCATAGCCTATCTCTCCACTATTGCAGCGCCGCTTTCCCGATCGCCTCCAGGGCCAACTCATTCTGCTCCTGACAATGCCGAATGACCTCTTCATCACCCGCATCCAGCAGATCCGTTACATCCGCCCCCAGCTGTACAAAACAGGCATAATCGCCTATCACCTCGATCCGGGAAGCCTGAATCTTCCCCCGATTCATGGGATACTGCATGGTATCATTCACCAGCGTCTCACGATAGCTGTTCAGGACCTCCTCAACCGCATCTATCTGCCCCTCGCCGGCTTTGATCACGATCAGCGTATCCACATTGGTACTGATCATGGGGGACTCGCCAAAAAAGTCAGTATACATATCATCGGTCAGGCCATAGCCCTCCAGATACTCCGGCGGGAACTGGGTATTGGGCCAATAATTCTCCCCCATGACATCCACCACCGCCTGACGGATGGCGCTCATCTCCTCACTGATATTTTCCTGTCCCTCATCCGTCTCCGGCTGGCTGCTCTGCGCCTCAGACTCCGGCTGTGACTCTGCTGCGGAAGTCTCCTGACTGCTCTCGGCCTGATTAGTGCCGTTTCCTTCGTTATTTCCGCCTCCGCAGCCGGTAATACTCAGGGAAAGCGCTGCTGTTAAAACAAACACTTTTAGTTTTTTCATAATACTCCTTTCTGCCGCTAAGTGCAAGTGACAAGTGACAAAAATCACTTTTATCCTATATTTTATATAGTATAACCGCTTTGCGGGAAATATATTATAAAGTATTGTAAACTATTCTTAGATTACCCGTGCGTGTTAGCTCTGATTGCCAAAGGTGATGAACCGGAGCTTTTGCTCCGCCATATAGCGGGAGATATTGAAGGTTCTGAATGAACTGTTTTCATTTCCTTCTTTCAGGCTGTCCAGATAGTAAAAGCCAAACCCGATGCGGCTGTTGGAGTGAAAACCCATGTCAAAGGCATATTCCGACAGATCCTCCGTAAAATAATAAACAGCCGCCGTATCTCCCATCACATCCAAAATTACCGGGGCCGCATCTGCGCTGAGGCGGCTCAAGAACCGGTAGTCCTCATAAGGATCCCCCTCAAAAAATTCACTGCGGGTCTCCGGATCCGTGCCGGCCAGATTCACCTTGGCGATCCAGTAGTCCGGGTGGCTGAAGGACAGCACCAGGTAACACAGGGTCACCACCACCATGCTGTAACGGAACAGCGGAAAACTCTGCTTTAAAATGGAGATGATGATGCCGGTAAAGATCAGGAACAGCACCGCCAGACTCCACAGTACAAAAATCCGCAGAAAGGTCAGGTAATACCAGCGGATGTAGATGATCATACGCATGGCGCTGGAGACGATCATAATATACGTGCACAGTGACATCACTGTCAGAATCCATTTCAGGATTTTGCTCTCCTTAAAAAAACTCAGGCCGGTCAGCACAAAGATCAGATTCAGGATGCTGACTGCCAGCAGCTGGAAGAATCCCTCTCTCGCATATGCCGCATAGGTATATCCTGACGGGAGCGTCATTTTTCCCATAAACAGATAAACAATCTGGATCACGCTGAACACCAGATACAGCAGGGTCAGCAGAGACGCAATGGTAATGGCGAGCACAGGCTCTCCCTTACGGTGATCCTTCACCTCCTGACGGATCTCTTTTTTGCACAGATAGCTGATGATACAATAGGACGCCAGAAACATAAAGGCCCACATGAACAGCACCAGCAGCACGTTTTCCAGATGAAAATGCTCCAGCAGCCGGTTCGTCATGTCCCGGAATACCGCGTCCGCGCTGTTCAGCAGGGAAAAGACCAGCGCCAGAATGGGCAGGGCGATCACCAGACCCATCAGCATATATACCAGCTTGCTGTTTTTTCGATCCATCTTGTTTTTCACATACCAGCGGGCATCCCCAAAGGGACGAACCAGCTCCCCAACGGCCATGAACACCGTCTGGCAGATGGCCCCCAGATACTTGCCCAGATTCCACTTCCTTGTGTCGTATATTGCGGACAGCAGAAAGCTGATCGTCAGCAGGAAGATCCCCAGCTTATTCAGGTTGATAATCCGTCCGTCGTCTGTGCAGAAGGTGGAAACGGCCAGCAGCATCATGCTGATCATATAAAAGCTGCTTCCTTTTTTTAAGGAAATCCCCAGTTTTGCAAAGCAGAAGCAGATATACAAGAGACTTCCTGCGATGAAAAAAGGGTAGGTCACTCCGCTGCTGTTCCGGTACATACAGAATGCATACAGAAAGGCATACAGAAAGGATGCCAACCCGAAAATCTGAAAATTCTCCTTCATCAGCTTTGTCTGTTCCGTGTCCGGCTT
>CAZFYD010000009.1:8765-43783 GCA_964523315.1 uncultured Acetatifactor sp. | reverse complement strand
CCCACCGGCGTGGGCAAGACGGAGCTGGCCAAATCCCTGGCGGCAGCGCTGTTTGACGATGAAAACAATATGGTGCGTATTGACATGAGTGAGTATATGGAGAAATACTCTGTATCCCGCCTGATCGGAGCGCCTCCCGGATATGTGGGCTATGAGGAGGGCGGACAGTTGACCGAGGCAGTCAGAAGGAAGCCCTACTCGGTGGTGCTTTTTGACGAGGTGGAAAAGGCTCACCCGGATGTGTTCAACGTGCTGCTGCAGGTGCTGGATGACGGCCGGGTGACGGATTCCCAGGGTCGTACCGTGGACTTTAAAAACACGATCCTGATTATGACCTCCAATATCGGGGCGCCTTATTTGCTGGACGGGATCCAGGAGGACGGCACCATCTCCCCCAAGGCCCAGGAAGCGGTGATGAACGAACTCCGGGCACATTTCCGGCCGGAATTTTTGAACCGTCTGGATGAGACGATCCTGTTTAAGCCTCTGACCAGGGACAATATCGGCGGCATCATCAAGCTGATTATCCAAGGACTGAACCGGCGTCTCAGTGACCGGGATCTGACCATCAGCCTGACCCCGGAGGCAGAGCGTTTCATCATCGACCAAGCCTATGATCCGGTCTACGGCGCTCGTCCGTTAAAGCGGTATATCCAGAAGTATGTGGAGACCCTGTCTGCCAAACTGATCCTGTCCGACCAGGTGGAGCAGGGGGATACCATTCAGATTCAGGTGGAGAGGGATGCCCTGACTGCAGTACCGATCCATCCCCAAAGCTGATTTCTTTGCATCAGGCCCCGGCCCGCATCTGCGGGCCGGTTTTTTTCGATTAGGTAATCTTGACTAAGTTCGCACCCCCTATTTTGGGCAACTCCACGAAACGAATAAATCTTTAAAATCCCCATTGTATTCCCTTTCAAAATTTGCTAAGATCAAACTAACAATTAAGTAACAGACGGGTTAATTTAACTTAAATCCAAGCGTAAGAATTATAAAAATGAAGGGGAGGTACAACTATGGGTATTACCTACATCTCGGAGGAGAAGCTGTTTCAGCTGGATACTCCCAATACCACTTATTGTATCGGAATCATTGATGAGGAGGGCTTTTTAGGCCATGCTTACTATGGCAGGAAAATCCGGGATATCCGGGGAGCAGCTGCGCTGATGCGCATCTATGAGAATCCCATGACGCCGCAGACCAATGCCCGGGATAGGCTTTCTTTCCTGGACAGCTTTCCTACGGAGTACTCTGCCCATGGCGTGGGCGACTACCGGGAGAGCAGCATCAGAGTGCGGAGCGCAGCGGGACACAGCGGCGTACTGCTGACCTATGTTTCCCACGAGATCTATCAGGGCAAGAGACAGCTGGAGGGGCTACCTGCCACGTTCGGCAGTGAGAGCGAGGTGAGCACGCTGGCGATTACCTGTAAGGATGAGGCCCTGGGACTCAGAGCTGTGCTGGAGTACAGCGTGTTTGAGGATACGGATGCCATCGCCAGAAGCGTGCGTTTCTATAATGACAGCGATCAGCCGATTTTTCTGGAGAAGGCCATGAGCGCCTGCCTGGATATGGACAATCGGGATTTTGATATGATTACGCTGCATGGCTCCTGGGCAAGGGAGCGGCGCATGGATCGCCGCAGGGTGAGCCACGGCAAGCATGCGGTGTCCAGTCTGCGGGGCGAGCCCGGACATCAGGAGCATCCTTTCATGGCGCTGCTGGAGCATACCGCTACCCAGACCAGAGGGGATGTGTATGGTTTCAGTTTTATTTACTCGGGAAATTTCCGGATGCAGGCGGAGATGAACCAGTTTGACAGCGTCAGAGTAACGGTGGGGATTGAACCGGAAGATTTTAACTGGAAATTAGGCTCCGGAGAGTATTTCCAGGCGCCCGAGGTGGCAATGGTATATTCCGCAGAGGGTCTGGGCGGCATGAGCCGTGCTTACCATGATCTGTACCGGAAGCATTTGATCCGCAGTCCTTATAAGAATAAAAAGCGTCCCATTCTGATCAACAACTGGGAGGCGACGTATTTTGACTTTAACGAGGAGAAGCTGCTGGACATTGCCAGGGAGGCATCGGGTCTGGGCATTGAGATGCTGGTGATGGACGACGGCTGGTTCGGCAACCGCTGTGACGATAACCGGGCGCTGGGAGACTGGCAGGTCAACGAAGAGAAGCTGAAAGGGGGCCTGAAAAAGCTGGTGGACGGCGTCAATGCCCTGGGAATGGAGTTCGGCATCTGGTTTGAGCCGGAGATGATCTCCCCGCAGTCAAAGCTCTATCAGGAGCATCCGGACTGGGCGATTGCGATCCCCGGACGGACGCCCGGTCTGGCCCGGAACCAGTATGTGCTGGATATCAGCCGCAGAGAAGTGCGGGACCATATCCTGGAGCAGATGTTTGCAGTGCTCCACAGCGCCAATATCAAATATGTCAAGTGGGATATGAACCGCCCCTTAAGTGATCTGGGAAGCGCCAAGCTGCCTGAAGACCGCCAGGGAGAGCTATATCACCGCTATGTGCTGGGCATGTATGAGATGCAGGAGAGACTGCTGGCGGAGTTCCCGGATCTGCTTTTGGAGAACTGCTCCGGCGGCGGCGCCCGTTTTGATCCGGGTATGTTATATTACAGTCCGCAGATCTGGTGCTCTGACGATACGGATGCCATCGAGCGGCTGGCGATCCAGGAGGGAACGGCTCTGGTGTACCCGCTGTCCGCCATGGGCGCCCATGTCAGTGTGTGTCCCAACCATACGGTGGGCCGCAATACGCCCTTTGAGACCAGAGGCTATGTGGCGCTGGCAGGCACCTTTGGCTATGAGCTGGATATCACCAAATTAAGCGGGGAAGATAAGCAGATGGTCAGCAGGCAGGTGGCCATGTACCATCAGTTTAACGATCTGGTGAGAGAGGGAGATTATTACCGGATCGCCTCCTACGGGGACAATCATCTGTATGACTGCTTCCAGGTGGTCAGCAAGGATAAGCAGGAGAGCCTGGTATTTTATGTACAGGTGCTGGGCGAACCCAATCGGCACAGCCGGATCCTGAAGCTGCAGGGTTTGGAGGAGACAGCAGTGTACCGGCTCAGTGAGGTGGAGATGCAGGGCGGCCCCGCACCGGAGATTGTAAAGGATACCGGGAAGACATACAGCGGGCAGCTGCTGATGAACGGCGGCATGATCATGGAACGGATGTGGGGAGATTTCCGTGCAAAGCTTGTCTGGCTGAAGACGGTATAGGAAACGATATGCAGCCCAATCGGCCATGCGGATCGGAGGGACTGCGGAACAAATGAGAGAGGGCAGGACAAGAGGGAATATGGCAAAAGGTGTAAGAATGTCGGATATAGCCCAGCAGCTTGGAGTCAGTACCGTGACGGTATCCAAGGCATTGGCGGGACAAAAGGGAGTCAGCGAGGAGATGCGTGAGCGGATCAAGGCGCTGGCGGAGGAACTGGGATACAAAGCGCCGGCCAGTGCCCGGGGGGACACAAAGCGCAGCTATAATATCGGCGTGATCATGGGTGAGGTGTATACGGAAAAATATGCCACGTTCTACTGGGAATTTTACCAGAAGATCAATACCTGCGCCGTGCAGGAGAATTGCTATGTGATCCTGGAGGTGCTGGACAGTGTCAGGGAAAAGGAGCTGGAGGAGCCGAAGATTGTCCAGGAGAATAAGATTGACGGCCTGATTATTCTGGGATGTATCCAGACCAAATATCTGCAGATGCTGAAAAAAAAGTGCAGGGTTCCCGTGGTCTATATGGATTTTTATGACAAGCAGCTGCAGGAGGACTGTGTAATCAGCAACAGCTTTTACGGGGCTTATCATATGACCAATTATCTGTTTCGGATGGGGCATAAGGAGATCGGATATGTGGGCACGGTGCTGTCCACGGAAAGTATTATGGACAGATATCTGGGCTATCTGAAATCCCTGATGGAACATGGCGTGCAGCTGCGGGAGGATTGGGTGCTCAATGACAGAGGGGAATCAAACATCTATTGTTACGATACGATTCCTCTGCCTCGGGAACTGCCCACGGCCTTTGTGTGCAACAGTGATCTGACGGCCAGCAAGATGGTCAAGACCCTGCAGGAGGCCGGATACCGGGTACCGGAGGATATTTCCCTGGTGGGATACGACGATTGGTTATATCCCGGGCTGTGCGATGTGGGGATCACCACTTATTCCGTGAATATGACAAAAATGGCGGAGATGGGAATTGAGCTGCTGGTGCGCAGGATCGGCGGTGAAAACAGCCGCAGTGATATGCAGATCATAGAGGGGGATATCGTAGTCAGGGAAAGCGTAACGAGGCGAAATGGATAGCCGGTCACGGAGGATCGGAGAAAGAGGGAAAAGCGATGGAGAAAAGAGAGCTGAATATTGCGGAAGAGATGAGAGAGCATCTGGAAAAAAAGCTGCTGCCCTTCTGGGAAAACTTAAAGGACGAGGAGCATGGGGGCTATTATGGCTGGGTGGATACACAGCTGAAGGTGGATAAGCAGGCTGTGAAGGGCTGTATTTTAAACAGCCGGATTTTGTGGTTTTTCTCCAATGCCTGGATGACGCTGCAGGATGAGCGCTTGAAGGAGTATGCCGATCATGCTTTCGCCTTTATGAAGGAGCATTGTCTTGACCGCAAGCAGGGCGGCGTCTATTGGTCCGTAACCTATGACGGACACCCCGAGGATACGACCAAGCATACCTATAATCAGGCATTTGCCATCTATGCTCTGTCCAGCTATTACGCAGCGTCCGGCAGTCAGGAGGCGCTGCAGATGGCCAAAGAGCTGCAGCAGGTGATCGAGACCAAATGCTTTGACGAGTACGGCTATAAGGAGGCGCTGGATATCAATTTTCAGCCGGCGGACAATGACAAGCTCTCCGAGAACGGTGTCATGGCGGATCGCACCATGAATACGCTGTTGCATGTGTTTGAGGCTTATACGGAGCTGCTGCGGGTATCCGGAGATGAGACCGCAGCCGTTAAGCTGCGCTGGATGATGGATCTGATCGCCGATAAGATCTATAATCCGACGCTGCACCGGCAGGAGGTATTTTTCGATAATGATATGAATAGTCTGATTGATCTGCATTCCTACGGGCACGATATCGAGACGGCGTGGCTGGTGGACCGGGGCGCAGCGGTATTGGGGGATCCGGTATATGCAGAGAAGATGGCGCCTATTACGGCGGATTTGGAGCAGAATATCTATGATACTGCATACCGCAGTCACTCTCTGAAAAATGAGTGCGAGCGGGGCGTGGACAACGAGTGGCGGATCTGGTGGGTGCAGGCGGAGAGCGTGGTAGGCTTCTACAATGCCTGGCAGAAGGCGCCGGAAAAGGAATATTTCCGGGAGGCAGCGGAAGACATCTGGAACTTTATCAAAACCTGCGTTACCGATCCCCGGGAGGGATCCGAGTGGTACTGGCGCACCGATGAAAACGGGAAGCCGGATCTGGAGAAGCCGATCGTGGAGCCCTGGAAGTGTCCTTATCACAACGGACGCATGTGCATGGAGATCATGAAGCGGGCGTCAAAATAGGAAGAATATAAAGAAGGAGAATACATATGGCAGAGGTACATGAAAAATATTATGATCTGGCGGCGGAGCAGGAGAAGCTGCTGACCAGGAAAAATGAAGTGGACACGACCTTTTACAACGGTCTGTTTGAGCGGTACAAATATCCGGTGCTGACCAGGGAGCATGCGCCGATCCACTGGCGTTTTGATGTGAATAAGGAAACCAATCCCTATTTTATGGAGAGACTGGGCATCAATGCGGTGATGAATTCCGGAGCCATTGAGCTGAACGGGAAATTCTATCTGGTGGCCAGAGTGGAGGGTAATGACAGAAAGTCCTTCTTTGCCGTGGCTGAGAGCGATAACGGCATCGACAATTTCCGGTTCTGGGATTATCCGATCCTGCTGCCGGATACCTGCCCGGAGGAGACCAATGTATACGATATGCGTCTGACCAGGCATGAGGACGGCTGGATCTACGGTGTGTTCTGCTCTGAGAGCAAGGATACCGCCGCAAACGATCTGTCCGCAGCAGTGGCGGCAGCCGGGATTGTGCGGACCAAGGATCTGAAAAAGTGGGAGCGCCTGCCGAACTTAAAGACCTTAAACTCTCCCCAGCAGCGGAATGTGGTGCTGTATCCGGAATTTGTAAACGGCAAGTATGCATTTTACACCAGACCCATGGATGATTTCATCGACACCGGTTCCGGCGGCGGTATCGGCTTTGGCCTGTGCGACGATATCACAAACGCCGTGATTGATGAGGAGATCATTACCAGCAGGAGAAAGTACCATACCATCACGGAGGTGAAAAACGGCGCCGGGGCGGTGCCCATCAAGACCGACCGGGGATGGATCCATATTGCACATGGCGTGCGTAATACGGCGGCGGGTCTGCGCTATGTGATCTATGCCTTTGCAACGGCTCTGGACGATCCTTCCCGGGTGATCGCCGAACCCTCCGGCTTGCTGATCGGGCCCAGGGGCAGTGAGCGTGTGGGGGATGTATCCAATGTGGTGTTCACCAACGGAGCCATTGCCCGGGAGAACGGTGATGTGTATATTTATTACGCCTCCAGCGATACCCGGATGCACGTGGCAACCACCACGATCGATAAGCTGATCGACTATGTGTTCCGAACCCCGGAGGATCCGCTGCGCAGCGCAGAGTGTGTAGCTCAGCGCTGTGAGCTGATCGAAAAGAATCTGGAACTGCTCAGAAAGTAGAAAAGTGCGGTTTTCAATATGCATGGAAAGGAAAATATGAGTACAGAGTATTTACAGCGTTATGCCGCCCCGGGGGAGCAGCTGATCTCCTGGCAGGATTCCCGGCTTGCGTACTGCGGGCGAATTGATCAGGATCGGGAGGACGGAGCTCTAATGGTATATCCGGCCAGCTTTGTACAGATCCGTTTTACCGGAAGCAGCATCCGGGCCGTATTTACCAATATCCGCTCCTATTGGACCAGCTGTATGGGCTGGATCCTGGACGGGAAGCAGTACCGGGGAGATCTGGCGGATGAGGGAGAGACGGTTCTGACGTTGGGAGAAAACCTGGAGGAAGGGGTACATGAGCTGTGCCTGTTTAAGCGTATGGACTCCTGCCATATGGCACTCTTCCGCGGCTTTCTGCTGGCTGCAGACGGGCAGCTGCTGGCACCGGAGCCTTTGCCGCAGCGGCGGATTGAGGTATACGGGGACTCTGTATCTGCCGGGGAGGTGTCGGAGGCGGTGGACTATTGCGGACAGCCGGATCCGGAGCACAATGGCGAATATTCCAACAGCTATTATTCCTATGCCTGGCTGACGGCAAGAAGGCTGGGAGCGCAGCTGCACGATGTGGCCCAGGGCGGTGTGGCTCTGCTGGAGCATACGGGATATTTTAATGAACCTGATGCCCGGGGCATGGAGTGGATGTATGATAAGATTCAGTACCATCCGAATCTCTGCCAGCCGAAGACCTGGGATTTTTCCCGGTATACGCCCCAGGTGGTCATTCTGGCCATTGGACAGAATGATAACCATCCCGAGGACTATATGGCAGAGGACTATGACAGCGAGGCATCCCGGCGCTGGCGGGCGGTATACAGCAGCTTTCTGGATACCCTTCGGGGGATTTATCCCAAGGCCCATATCATCTGTAAGACCACGATTTTAGAGCATGATAAGAGCTGGGATCGTGCCATAGAGCAGGTAGTGGCGGAAAAAGCGGATCAGCAGATTCACTATTTTGCCTACAGCAATAACAGTGTGGGCACCAAGGGACATATCCGCAGGCCGGAGGCGGAAAAGATGGCAGAGGAGCTGAGCAGCTATATTGAGCAGCTGAACGAAACCTATGCATTCTGGGAGAAATAAGGCGTAAAATCAGGGCTGCGGCGGATTCCGTCTGCAGAACCGGAGTTTACGGGGAACGGCGATAACCGGAAGCGGGAAAGCGGAGAGGAGAAAAAGAATATGTCAGATCAATATCTGGATACAATAGTGGTAAACAGAGGCAATCAGAAGAGACTGAAAAATGTGATGCTGCGGGCCCGCAGCGGTGAGCAGGTGACCATCGGGTATCTGGGCGGTTCTATTACCCGGGGCAGTGTGGCAACCACACCGGAAAAGTGCTATGCATACCTGAGCTGTCAATGGTGGAAGGAAACATTTCCCCAGGCGGAGATCGTATACTGCAATGCCGGGATTGGCGCAACTACCTCCCAGTTTGGCGTAGCCAGAGCGGATGAGGATCTGCTGTATGCGAAGCCGGATGTGGTTTTTATTGAGTTCAGTGTCAATGACGATAATGTGCCCCATTTTCAGGAGACCTATGAAGGATTGGTGCGCCATGTATATACTGCAGATTCTCTGCCGGCGGTAGTACTGCTCCACAATTCTTTTTTCAATGACGGCACCAGCGCAGAGGAGATCCATACTGCCGTAGGCAGATATTATGACCTGCCCTGTGTCAGTATCAAAAACAATATGTATGCCCGGATCGCAGCCGGGGAACTGGTGGCGGAGACGATCACCAGCGACTATCTCCATCCCAATGATGCAGGACATGCCATGCTGGCGGATACCGTTAAGGCTTTTCTCGACAGGGTGTATGCAGAGGTGGACAGCCCGGAGGCAGAGCCGGTATTTCCGGCGCAGCCCCTTACCGCCAACCGCTATGAGCATTCCCGGCGTCTGCGCAATCAGCAGCTGGAGGCAGATGCCTGTCAGGGCTTTGCCGAGGATCATACTCCGCAAAGCGATATGACGGATATTTTCAAATGCGGCTGGGAGGCCTGGGAGGAAGGGGCATTCATGGAATTTACCATGACGGGAAGCACTCTGGCAGTGCAGTACCGCCGCACCATCAATAAGCCCGCCCCGGCCGCCAGGGTGATTGTGGACGGTGACGAGGCTAATGCAGTCATGCTGGACGGGGAGTTTGACGAGACCTGGGGAGATCTGATCGCCCTGACTACGATTTTTGAAAATGAGGAAACGGCGGAGCACCATGTGAGGATTCAGGTGTGCAGAACGCATGAGAAGGACGCATCCGGATTCTATCTGGTGTCTGTCATTACGGCATAGGGAGGTAAGCGTATGTTTGGTAAGGATTTTGCATGGGGTGTGGCAGACAGTGCCTATCAGATTGAGGGAAGAGATCCTGCGGACGGCTGCGGCAGGATCGTGTGGGATACCTTCTGTGAGGAAGGGAAAGTATACGAGGGCCAGAATGCGCAGGTGGCCTGCGACCATATTCATCGCTATAAAGAGGATTTTGCCCTGATGCGGATGATGGGGGTAAAAAATTACCGGTTTTCCCTGAACTGGGCAAGAATCCTGCCTGAGGGCACCGGCCGGGTGAATCAGGCAGGAATCGAGTATTATCAGGATATGCTGAAGGAAATGCGGGCCAACGGGATCGAGCCCTATCTGACTTTGTTTCACTGGGAGTATCCCCAGGCGCTGCAGGATAAGGGCGGCTGGCTGAACCCGGACAGCGTGCAGTGGTTTGGAGAGTATGCGAAAGTGGTGGCGGAGAATTTCTCCGAGTACTGCCGGTACTTTTTTACATTGAATGAGCCCCAGTGCTTTGTGGGGCTGGGGCATCTGCGGGGGGAGCATGCCCCGGGCCTGAAGCTGCCCTATAAGGATACCTTCCAGATCGCCCACAATGCCTTAAAGGCCCATGGACAGGCGGTTATTAATCTGCGGAAATATGCAAAGGCACCCATTAAGGTGGGCTTTGCCCCCACCTGCGGCGTGGCAATACCTGCCACCGACAGCCCGGAGGATATTGCGGCGGCGAAGGAGACGTATTTCGGTCTGCGTAATCCGATGGACAACTGGACTTGGAATGTGGCATGGTACAGCGATCCGGTATTTTTAGGACATTATCCCGAGGAAGGGCTGAAGCGCTTTGCCCAGTACCTGCCGGAGATCACCGACGAGGATATGAAGCTGATCTCCCAGCCCCTGGATTTCATGGGGCAGAATGTCTATAACGGCTATATGGTGCGCCGGGCTGCGGACGGCGGCGTGGAGTATGTCGACCGTTATCCGGGCTTTCCGAAGACGGCGATCCAGTGGCCGGTGACGCCGGAGTGCATTTACTGGAGCTGTAAATTCCTGTATGAGCGTTACCATATGCCCATGTATATCACGGAGAACGGTATCTCCTGCCATGATACCGTGTCCCTGGACGGGAAGGTGCATGACCCCAACCGTATTGATTTCCTGGAGAAATATCTGTACCAGGTACAGCGGGCTATTGACGAGGGCGTGGAGATCAAGGGATATTTTCTGTGGACTTTCCTGGATAATTTTGAGTGGTCCAACGGCTACCATGAGCGTTTTGGCCTGGTATATGTGGATTACCGCAATCAGCAGCGCATTGTCAAGGACAGCGCTTACTGGTATAAGAAGATCATGGAGACCAACGGGGCGGCTCTCGCCATGAATCAGCCCAGCCGGGAGATTCTGTATCTGGAGCCGGTACTGAAAGAGTGTGTCTGGGGCGGACAGCGGCTGGTAACGGAGTTCCCCTATCAGGCGGACAGCGATGCCATCGGCGAGTGCTGGGCAGTCAGCGCCCATCCCCACGGGGACTGCCGGATCAGTCAGGGGAAATATGCAGGACAGACTTTGTCCCGACTGTATCGGGAGCACAGGGAGATCTTCGGCAATCTGTCCTATGAGGAATTTCCGCTGTTGGTGAAAATCATAGATGCAAAGAGCGATCTGAGCATTCAGGTACATCCCGATGATGCCTACGCCCGGGAGGTGGAAAAGGTACCCTTTGGCAAGACGGAGTGCTGGTATATTATGGACTGCGACGAGGGGGCGGAGCTGGTTATCGGCCACCATGCCCGGACCCGTGAGGAATTAAAGCAGATGATCGCCGAGAACCGGTATGAGGAGCTGATCCGTCAGGTGCCGGTGCAGAAGGGGGATATGATCCAGATCAATCCCGGAACGGTACATGCCATCAAGGGCGGTTTCCTGATCCTGGAAACCCAGCAGAACAGCGATATTACCTACCGGGTATATGACTACAACCGTCTGGTGGACGGCAAGCCCCGCCAGCTCCATGTGGCTCAGAGCATCGACGTGATCAACGTGCCGGATGAAGCCTATCAGAAGGCGATCAAAAAGGCTGCGCCCCAGGAGGCAAATACCTGGAACCTGCTGACCGAGAGCGACTACTATAAGGTATGGAAGCTGGTGGTGAAGGATGGCTTTACCTTTACTCAGGAGCAGCCCTTCCTGATCCTCAGCGTGCTGGAAGGCAGGGGCATCATCGAGGGACATAGCGTGGGCAAGGGAACGCATCTGCTGATTCCTGCGGGCTACGGTGAAGTGGAGCTGCTGGGAGACATGGAGATCATTGCCTCCACGGCGGTAGAAAGGTAGGCGAGGAGAATGATTCCCAGGGATCCGGTGATGCTGCTGAGCTTTGTCAATCTGAAGCTGCGGGATTTTTACGGCAGTCTGGAAGCAATGTGCGAGGATCTGGATATATCTCGGAACGAGATCACAGAGAAGCTTTCAGGCATAGATTATCATTATGATCAGGAGAAAAATCAGTTTATACCTGTATGACGGGAACAAACTGAGAGAATAAAAAATCTGCAGAAGTAAGCGGGGAAACGGTCAGACCGGTATCCTCGCTTATTTGCAGTTTGTCCGATTAAGCGTTCATCCCGGGTTTGCTTATTTCCTGATAGAAGAGTATAATCAAAGAAAAGCGGAGAGCTGTCACTAAGAAGGGAGATAAAACGCATGGCATATCAGGGAAGCAGATGCCAGATCTGTACCGGCTGCGGAAGATGCGCACCGGCCGGTAAACCGGAGCGGGAAATGCGGGTAATCACGGATACCTTTTATCTGTCGGGGAATAAAAAGCTGCGGCAGACAGCGGAGGAGATATTGGCCGTCGATCTGGGCACCACCACCATAGCCATGGAGTGGTATGACCGGCAGGGCCGCAAACAGGGAGAATATGTGCGCAGCAATCCCCAGAGGATCTTCGGAACGGATGTGATCTCCCGAATCCAGTCGGCTGAGAATCCCATGCTGAGGCGGCAGATGCAGCAGCTGGTACGCCGGGTGCTGGAGGAGGGGATCGCTTATTTCCGGCAGCAGGGGGGAATACCAAGGCGGATGATTATCGCCGGCAATACCACGATGATGTATCTGCTGCTGGGGCATGATCCGGCGCAGCTGGGCACTGCGCCCTTTACCGCCGATTATCTGGCGGGGGAACAGCTGGTAATCGGCGGAACAGAGACGGTGACGCTGCCCGGGCTGTCCGCTTTTATCGGCGGGGATATCACGGCAGGGATCCTGGCTTGTGAAATGGATCTGCAGGAGGAGCTCACTCTGCTGGTGGATCTGGGTACTAACGGGGAGCTGGTTCTGGGCAACCGGGAGAAGCTGCTCTGCTGCGGCACGGCGGCAGGGCCTGCCTTTGAAGGAGGCACTGATATCTGGGGAGCGGATATGATCGCCCTGACTGCCCGGCTGCAGCAGCTGGGACTGGTGGACGAGACCGGACTGCTGGCAGATCCCTATTTTGAACAGGGAATCACCATCGGGGATGTGCAGATCACCCAGGAACGGATCAGACAGCTGCAGACGGCTAAGGCGGCGATCTGTGCCGGTATCCGTACTTTGGCGGCTGCCTATGGGCTGACGGGGCTTGAGCAGGTAAAGCAGGTATATCTGGCCGGGGGCTTCGGCTATTTCCTGAATGTACAGGCTGCAGTTTCCCTGGGGCTGCTGCCCTGCGCTCTGGAGGGCAGGATAACAGCGGTGGGTAATTCGGCCCTGGCCGGAGCATGGCTGTACGCCCGAGAAGCGGATACGGCGGAACGTATGGATAAGATCTGTCAAAATGCCCGGGTGCTGAATCTGGCACAGCAGCAGGATTTCGGTGCAGAATTTATAGAAGCCATGTATCTGCGCCGGACAAATACTGAGTAAAACCACAAGAATTTGCTATGCAAAGCAGAAAAAATATAGTAGAATAGAAAGAAGAAGGGTAAGAGGTATGAAACAGGCTGCGATAAAGGAGGGTTAATGGCATGAAGAGGAACAAGGCCGGAAAGGCGGAGAAGGCAAATAGAAAGAAAAAGAAGCTGCAGCTTACCAGCATACAGAATAAGGTAATCGTCTGTTTTGCTGTACCGATCATATTTATGATCCTGGTGGGAATCATTGCCTATCAGAAGGCATCGGAAGGCATGAGTCGGCAGTTTCTGGAATCTGCGGAGCAGACCATTAATATGGCAAATACCTATATGGATGCCATCAACTATTTTGTTGAGGGGGAGGGGCAGAAGTATGCGGATAATACGGACCTGAACAGTTATCTCAGCGGTGCTTATGAGGGAGCGGATTTTACAACGACAAAATTAAAACTTCTGAACAGTACGAAGGATGATCTGCTTTCCACGCAGGCCGGTAATATTTTTGTCAATCATCTGTACGTGATCCCTCAGTCCGGGCTGAAGCTGGTCAGCACGATCAGCAGTATGACTACCCAGGGCTTTTTCGAAGAGTGTCAGGAAGAGATGGAGAATCAGGGCAGTAAGGAGTGGGTGGATCGGCACAGTGTGCTGGATAGCTATATGGGAGTTACCGATGCGGATTACATTATGGCCTACCAGATCCTGTCTAAGAATGAAAAGGGGATGATTATCATTGATATCAAACCGGAGGCAATTCAGGACTTCCTGTCAGAGCTGACCATGGGCGAGGGCAGTTATGCCGCATTTGTGACGGAAAACGGCCGTGAGATCGTGGTGACCTGTCAGACAGAGGGGGAATCCGTCAGCACGGTCAGCGATGTCGCACTGTATCAGGAGACTTTTTATCAGGAATGCGCAGAGCAGGCCATGACCACCGGGGAGGCTGTGGGCAATAGAGAGGTGATCTTTCAGGGACAGGAATATCTGTTTATTTACAGCCGGGAGGAGGATACCGGGGCTATGATCTGTATGCTGGTGCCCAGCGGCACGGTGACGGGACAGGCGGATCAGATCAAGATGATTACCATAATGATGGTTGTGCTGGCGATACTGGTGGCAGGCGTGATCGGGGTGACGATCACTGTCAGTATCCGCAGCAATATGAAACGGATTTCCAGAGGGCTGGAGCTGGTGGCAGACGGGAATCTGACAGGGCATGTGAAGGTGTCCGGACATGATGAGTTCGGGGATCTGGCACAGTCGGCCAACCATATGATCCAGAATAATAAAAAGCTGGTATCCAAGGTACACGATGCCACCAATCAGCTGGAAAAGTCGGCGGACGCAGTGAAAAGTGCTTCTGAAATCATCAACGACTATTCGCTGGATATTACCCAGGCCATTAACGAGATTAATGCGGGTATGGCCCGGCAGTCCATGCACGCACAGGAGTGTGTGGATAAGACCGGCCTGCTGTCCGATGACATGCAGGAGGTCAGCAGAGTGGTAGAAAAGGTGGAGGAGCTGGTGCAGGAAACCGATACCATGATCCACAGGGGAATGGAGATCATTGAACTGCTGGGACAGAGAGCCCAGGAGACCACGGATATTACCAATCAGGTGGGCAGCAGTATTGAGCAGCTCAGTCAGGAGACGGAGAGCATCAGCCTGTTTGCGGAAACCATTGCCGGGATCAGCAGGCAGACCAATCTATTGTCCCTGAACGCTTCTATTGAAGCTGCCAGAGCCGGAGAAATGGGCCGGGGCTTTGCGGTGGTGGCAGAGGAGATCCGAAAGCTGGCGGATGATTCGGCAAAGGCAGCGGGAGAGATCAGCAACCATGTGCAGCATATCAGCACACGTACCATGGACAGCGTGAACAGTGCCAAGCAGGCCGAAGAGATGGTAGCCCTGCAGGGAGATGCCGTGCAGGAGGTGGTACAGGTATTTTCCGATATGCGTGACCGGATGCAGGCGCTGGTAGCAGGTCTGCAGGAGATTGTGGGCAGCACGGAGCAGGCGGATAAGGAGAGAGCAGACACCCTGGAAGCGGTACATAATATTTCCCGGATTATTGCGGAGACAGCGGGCAATGCGGAGATTGTCAGCCAGACCTCGGGGAAGCTGATGGAAAACGTGGCGAATCTGAGCCAGACGGCGGATGCTCTGGGCAGCAATATGGAGGAACTGCAGTCGGAGATTACCATATTTAAGGTTTGAGCCTAAAAAGCCCTGCGCCATGAGCGGTGCAGGGCTTTTTTAAGCGGCAGAAGAAATGAGCCGGATCATGAGTTTGCAGGGATCCGGCTCACTTTCGTATGCAGGCAGCGGGAAATCTGCCTGCGCATATGGATAAGCCCGGGGACATATATTGCATATGAAGATAGGAAACAGGGGCGAAGCGGCGTGACGAAAATCGGGAAAATGCTGGCTCTGGGGGATCTGCTCCTGTGCCTGGTGCTGATCGGCGCTTATAGTTACCAAAGTAGCTATAGTTGCCAAAGCAACTATAGTTGCCAAAGCAACCTGAAACGGCAGCAGACAGCATCGATGGCGGTGATGACGGAGTCTGCGGAGAATGCGGTTTGGCAGGACGAGGAGATCCGTAGGATAGCCATTACCTTTGATGACGGTCCTCATCCGAAATACACGGAGCAGCTCTTAGACGGGCTGAAGGAGCGGGGCGTGCATGCTACCTTTTTTGTGACGGGAGAACACGCCAGCCTGCATCCCGATATCATCAGGCGGATGCAGGAGGAAGGGCATTTGATCGGCAACCATACCTACAGCCATATACAGCTAAGAAGCAGCAATCAGGATCAATTCAGGGAAGAACTGATACGCACCAATCAGGTGATAAAAGAGATCACCGGTGAGGACACCATCTATGTGCGCCCGCCATACGGCTCCTGGGATAAAAGCTTTGAACAGGAGCTGAATATGATCCCGGTGCTCTGGACCATAGATCCTCTGGACTGGTGCTCCAGTGATGCCTCCTGCGTGGTAAGCCGGGTGACTGTAAAGGCGAAAGAGAATGACATTATTCTGCTCCATGACTATTATGATACCTCTGTGGAGGCGGCGCTGGAGATTGTGGATGAGCTGATGGAGGAAGGGTATACCTTTGTGACGGTGGAGGAGATCTTGTTTGATTGAAATGCATTGGTAGAATATAAATGAAATTTTTGAGTACCTGCAAAGATAAAAATAATTGACACGCAGACAAGAAGTGTTATAATTAGTTAGTTAAAACTAATTAATATCAGCAAACACAAACTTCAATATGATACGAGGGAGGAAAAATATGTTTCTGGAAATCAAAGGGATAAAAAAACATTTTGGCGAAGGAGAAAGCCGGGTGGAAGTATTAAATGGTATTGACATTGAACTGGAAAAGGGAGAGATGTGCGTTATGCTGGGGCCGTCCGGCTCGGGAAAATCCACGCTGCTGAATATTATCGGCGGCATCGACAGGGCGGATGAAGGATATATTTCCATAGCCGGAGAAAAAACGGCAGATATGAATGAAAAACGTCTGACGCAGTATCGGAGGAAGCATCTGGGATATGTTTTTCAGATGTATAATCTGATTCCAAATCTGAATATCAAGGAAAATATAGAGGTTGGCGCCTATCTAAGCGACAACCCGCTGGAAACAGACGAACTGTTAAGCGTACTGGGGCTGTATGAGCACCGGCATAAGCTGCCGAATCAGCTATCCGGCGGACAGCAGCAGCGTACGGCGATCGGACGGGCCATCATCAAGAATCCTGATATTTTATTGTGTGACGAGCCCACCGGAGCATTGGATTACAAGACCTCCAAGGAAATCCTGAAGCTGATAGAGGAAATTAACGGAAAGTATGGCAATACCGTTATCATGGTAACGCATAACGATGCCATAAAAAATATGGCGGATCGTGTGGTTAAGCTTCGTGACGGCATGGTGCGTAAGAATTACAGGAACGAAAATAAAATCCCTGCATCAGAGCTGGAATGGTAAGGAGGCGGCATATGAGAAATCCATTATATAAACGTCTCCCCAGGGAGTTTAAAAGTGATTTTGGAAAATATCTGGTAATCTTTCTGTTTATTGCAGGATTAATAGCCCTGGTATCCGGATTTCTGGTGGCGGATAACAGTATGCTTGCGGCGTATCAGGAGGGCTTTGAAAAATATAACATCGAGAACGGCAATTTTGAACTGATGTTTGAAGCGGAGGATAAGCTGATAGAGACGCTGGAGCAGGAAGGGGTAACAATCTATGACCAGCGGTATGTGGAAAAGACGGTGGAGGAAAACGGTTCCACCATGCGGGTATACATAAATCGGGAGGAAGTCAACCTGCTCTGCCTGATGGAGGGCGAGCAGCCTGTGCAGGCGGATGAAATTGCCATTGACCGGATGTATGCGGACAACAATGAACTGACGGTAGGAGACACCATTACTCTCAGCGGGCATCAACTGACGATTACCGGGCTGGTGGCATTTCCGGACTACAGCTGTCTGTTTGAAAACAATACGGATATGATGTTTGACTCCCTGACCTTCTGCGTGGCGGTGATGACGAGGGAGGGCTTTGAAAGTCTGGGAGAGGAGCATCTGCATTATGTCTATGCCTGGAAATATGACCGGGAACCCGCAGATGAGCGCGCGGAAAAGGAGATCAGTGAAGACTTTATGAAGGTGATTGGCGAAAATGCGTTAATTACCAACTTTATTCCCAGATATGCCAATCAGGCGATCCAGTTTACCGGAGAGGATATGGGCGGTGATAAGGCAATGTTTATCCTGTTCCTCTATATTGTAATTGTGATTATTGCCTTTGTGTTTGCTGTTACCATCAGCAATACTATCGAGGAGGAGGCTTCTGTAATCGGAACCCTTCGGGCTTCCGGCTATACCAGGGGGGAACTGCTGCGGCACTATCTGATTCTCCCGGTAATTGTTACCCTGCTGGCAGCAGTGGCGGGAAATGTCTTAGGCTATACCGTGTTAAAGCAGTATATGGTTGATCTGTATTACGGAAGCTACAGTCTGCCTGCCTATGTGACCTTGTGGAACGGGGAGGCCTTTATAGAAACGACTGTAGTACCCCTTGTGCTGATGCTGGTGATTAATCTGGTCATTCTGGCCGGCAGGTTGAAGCTGCCGCCGCTGAAATTCCTGCGTCATGATCTGAGCAGGAAGACAAAAAAGAAAGCCCTGCGGCTGAATACCGCAGTTCCATTTATGACGAGATTTCGCCTGAGAATTATCTTCCAGAATATGCCTAACTATCTTACCTTGTTTGTGGGTATTGTTTTTGCTTCCTTTATTATGGTATTCGGCATGATGTTCGGGCCGCTGCTGGAGGACTATGCGAAGGAAATCAATGCAAGTATGTTTGCGGATTATCAGTATGTGCTGAAAGCGCAGGCGGAGACAGAAACCGGGGGCGCAGAGAAATATTGTGTGACAACGCTGCAGACCACATCGGAAAAATATCCCACTGAGGATATTATGGTGTATGGAATCGCTCCGGACAGCGCCTATGTGGATATTGACTTTTCGAAAGGGAAAGTCTATGTATCCAATGGATATAGGATAAAGTATGGTCTTCAGACGGGCGATACGATTACCTTAAAGGAAAAGTACGGCGATGCATCCTATGAGTTTACGGTGGCAGGTGAGTATGAATATCCAGCAGCGCTGGCAGTATTTATTCCCTGTGAAGAATATAATCGGATATTTGGAAAGGAGGAGGACTATTATACAGGCTATCTGTCAGATCAGGTCATCAATGATATTGAAGACAGCTATGTCAGTACTATTATCACGCAGGAGGATCTGACCAAAATATCCAGACAGCTTACCGTGTCCATGGGGGATTTCATGGTATTGTTTAACTATTTCGGCGTTATTATGTTTCTGTTGCTGATGTATCTTCTGTCCAAGCAGGTTATCGAGAAGAATGCGGGGGCTATTTCCATGGTGAAAATCCTTGGCTATACCAACGGAGAGATTGGAGGTCTGTACATTATTGCCACGACAGCGGCGGTAGTGTTTTCTCTGCTGCTTGCAGCTCCCATCTGCTATTTCGGATTAAGATGGTTGTTCAGTTCCTATCTCTATACGGAAATCAGCGGCTATATTCCCTATATGGTATCAAATACAATATTTGTAAAGGTATTTATTTTCGGGATAATATGCTACATGGCTGTGGCTGCCCTGCAGATGTTTAAGATCGGAAAAATCCCCAAAAGCGATGTACTTAAGAATGCGGAATAAAATATGATAGATTAAAGAGAAAACAGGACAGCTGTTTGAATCAGCAGCGGTCCTGTTCTTTTTTTTATGCCAGTTAATCAGTCAGAAAGAAGAAGAAGAGGTCCCATAGATAAAGCTTTAAAAATGAAAAAAGGTGTGGTATAATAACCATATTCAAGACAGAATAAAATCTTCATCACAGGAGAAAAAGCATGATGCATATACAGGCAGGCTGGGAGCATGTAAAACGGATGGGCAGGTATCACCGGATCGAAGATACACTGTGGCTGGCCATGTCCGGCAGCGGGATCGGGATGCGATTTACCGGCAGGTATCTGGAGATTCCCGTGCGGGGCGGCTATGTGGCAGAGCATGGGGAAGCGGACGGCAATTACGCCAGAGTGGCGGTGTATGTGGATGGCGTCCGGGTATTGGACGAGATGATAGATGCTCCGGTGAAACGGCTGACAGTGGTTGATCAGGACAGTCCGAGGACGGCTGAGGTGCAGTTGGTCAAGCTGTCGGAGAGCGCCATGTCCGTGATTGGGATCGAACCGCTGGTAATCGGGCAGGAAGACCGGCTGGAACCTCTGGAGGTTAAAACGCATCTGATTGAATTTATCGGGGATTCCATCACCTGCGGCTATGGTGTGGATGACGAGGACAGCGGCCACAGCTTTGCCACGGCCACGGAGGACGCCACCCGAGCCTATGCCTGTCATACGGCCCGGCTGTTGGATGCGGATTACATGCTGTTTTCTGCCAGTGGTTTCGGAATTATCTCCGGCTATACGGCGGATCCACAGCAGAGATTGCCAGAGCAGCTGATCCCGGATTATTATCACAGTGTGGGGTTCAGCCGGGACCGTTTTCCGGGAGGCATGGATCCCACAAAGACGGCGTGGGATTTTTCCCTGCTTCGACCGGAGGCGGTGGTGATCAATCTGGGGACTAATGATGACAGCTTCTGTCAGGATACCCAGGAGAAGCAGCAGGAGTACATGATGGCTTATGAGCGTTTCCTACTGGATGTGAGACAGTGCAATCCCCAGGCGGAGCTCTTCTGTGTGCTGGGCATCATGGGTCAGCGGCTCTGTCCGTGGATGGAGAGAGCCTGTGAAAATTACCGGAAGCATACGGGGGATCAGCGGATACATTCGCTGCGCCTGCCGGAGCAGGACGGAACCATAGGTTATGTGGCGGATTTTCATCCGCTGGAGCGCTTTCATCTGGCTGCGGCGCAGGTGCTTGCACCTTATATCCGGCAGACCATGAACTGGTAAGTAGGGAGGAAAATGAAATGCTGGTTACCTTAATTCCACTTTTTGACGAACACTTGAATATCGGGGCGTATTCCCTGTTTGTGCAGAAGAAGAATTATTTTCTGAATCCCAGTCTGTTAGGCTCGGGACAGTTTGACGGGGCGGCTCGGGTAGGGGGTCTGGAAGTAATCCAGAGTATGGGTATTGAGACCCTTTCCTCGGACAGCGAGGTGTTTGTATCCCTGAACAATATGTCCATCTTTTCCGATCTGAGCGAACAGTGCGATGCCCCCCATGAGAGACTGGTGCTGCTGATCGATCCTTCTGTGAAGCCGGAGTCCATGTATATCGAGCGGCTGACAGAGCTGAAAATACAGGGCTATAAGCTGGCGATCCGCAAGCTGCAGGTGGCGGAGTTTGAGGCCTACCGTGAAATCCTGAAGCTGATGGACTATGTATTCCTGAATCATAAAAAGATTGATATCAGCAAGGCCAGGATTTATTTTAACAAGCTGTTTCCCCATATTAAGCTCTGTGCGGTAGGTGTGGAGAACCAGGAGGAATTCACGGCGCTGAGGTCCTCCGGCGGATATCAGCTGTATGAGGGGAAATTTTACCGGATCCCGGTCAACAGCAACGACCATCAGGTATCCCCTCTGAAGGTAAACTACATAGAACTGATGAATATTGTGAATAATAATAATTTTGAGCTGACCCAGGCGGCGGATATCATCGGACGGGATACGGCGCTTACCATCTCCCTGCTGAAGATGGTGAACCGTATGGCGATCAATTCCGAAATCACGTCCATTCGCCATGCAGCAGCCATGCTGGGACAGAGAGAGCTGAAAAAGTGGATCACCACAGCGGTAATGGGAGAGCTCTGCGCGGATAAGCCCAATGAGATCACCCGTCTGTCTCTGCTGCGGGCCAAGTTTGCAGAGAATCTGGCGGGTGCTTTCAGCATGGCCGGGCTGGCATCGGAGCTTTTCCTGATGGGGTTGTTCTCTGTGCTGGATGTGATTTTGGATAAGCCCATGGAGGAGGCGCTGTCCATGGTGAAGGTCAGCAGGCAGATCTGGGATGTGCTGGTGGAAGGCAAGGGCGAATTGTATAAGGTCTATTATTTTATTACCCAGTATGAAAATGCCAACTGGCAGGAAGTATCCAGACAGATGATTCTGGAGAATATTGAGATGCCGGTTCTGTATGACGCCTATATCCAGACGCTGGTATGGTATCGAAAGCTGACATTGGGAAGATAGGAAGACAGGAAGCATATGAAACGGATCCGGCAGGAAGTCCGAGAGCATCCGGCGGAGGATGTGACCGGCGCCGGCAACAGATAGAAAAAGAAAATGTCCGGCGGCTGATCAGAACAGCTGCTGGACGATGTATTTGTAAATTTCCTGATTGCGGCTCTGCCAGTGATCGCAGACGGCGGCGGCAATCTCTTTGGTGGGAACGGACAGGGTCAGCTCAATCAGGTTGATTTCCTGGTCCTTGGCCAGCAGGCGGGCTTCGTATTCCCCGCTGGCAACTTTATTGTAGTCGGCCTGTACCGACACTTCATTGCGCAGCGTCAATTCATTTTCCCGAAGAAATATGTCAATATCCTCCTTGGTGGCAGCGCTGATCCGGCTGCTGAAATACTGCAGGGTGGTGCGTCCCTCCTCGGTGAGATACAGAAGTGTGCGGTTGCGCACGGTGCTTCTGAGGATCATACCTGCCTCGTCCAATTCGCTGAATATCTGCTGGAGGGTGAGGTAGTCTGTGTATTCCTGGTCCAGCATGAAGCTGCTGATCTGGGCGGTGGTAAGCGGGAACTTCACTTGGGACAGCATACGAAGAACGATGAGTTTATAGAGTGTCAGAGAATCTTCCAGCATGATTTTTCCTTTCTTTATTTCCGCAAGCAATGTGCCGGGCGCTGTTTCAGAGTTCCATTGGTTCATACAGGTGTCCCTGCCATTCGGGATACTGTATTCTGTCTGTCATGACAGTCTATATGTAGGCCTTCACTGCGGCGGCAACTACTTCGGCCACCTTGGGATTGAAAGCCTCGGGCATAATGTTTTCATCGGAAAGCTCATCATCGGGCACCAGGGAAGCGATCGCCTCGGCGGCTGCCAGCTTCATCTCGTCTGTGATCTGCTTTGCCCGTCCCTCCAGGGCGCCCTTGAAGATGCCGGGGAAAGCCACAACATTGTTTACCTGATTGGGGAAGTCGCTGCGTCCTGTTCCTACAACACGGGCGCCGGCGGCTTTGGCTGCATCCGGCATGATCTCCGGTACGGGGTTTGCCATGGCAAAGAGAATGGCATCGTGATTCATGGAAGCAACCATTTCGGGGCTGACCATATTCGGAGCGGAAACCCCGATAAAGATATCTGCACCCCTCAGAGCATCTGCCAGAGTACCTGTCTTTCCTTCCAGATTGGTAACCTCCGCCATCTTCTGCTGCATCCAGTTGAGCCCCTGTGTGGATCTGGAGACGATGCCTACCTTATCACACATGGTAATATGGGGAAAACCATAGGTAAGCAGGAGCTTGGTGATGGCAACGCCGGCGCTTCCTGCGCCGTTTACCACGATGCGGCAGTCCTCCTTGCGCTTGCCCACTACTTTCAGGGCATTGATGATGCCTGCCAGTACCACAATGGCAGTGCCGTGCTGGTCGTCATGGAATACGGGAATATCCAGAGTGGCTTTCAGCCTCTCCTCGATCTCAAAGCATCTGGGAGAGGAGATGTCTTCCAGATTGATGCCGCCGAAACCGGGGGCCAGCCAGGTTACCGCCTTGATGATTTCTTCCGTATCCTGAGTATCCAGACAGATGGGAACCGCGTTCACTCCGCCGAATTCCTTGAACAGCACCGCCTTTCCCTCCATAACCGGCATGGCGGCATAGGGGCCGATATTGCCCAGACCCAGAACTGCGCTGCCGTCGGAAACTACAGCTACGGTATTGGCTTTCATGGTATATGTATAGGCGGCCTCTATATCTTCTGCGATGACCTTGCAGGGCTCGGCTACGCCGGGTGTGTAGGCCAGAGACAAATCCTCTCTGGACTTTACAGGAGTCTTGGAAACGGTCTCCAGCTTGCCATTCCACTGCTCGTGAAGCATCAGTGCTTTTTCGTTGGTTGTCATATTGTCCTCCTCTTTTCTGTAAAAAAATGATTCTATGGCATCTATTTTAATGGGAGCGGAGGCATTTTTCAAGGAAATTATTATTTTTCTAAAATTTTGCTTTCTATTTTGGAAAAAGTGTATTATAATTTATACAGTAGGTTTCTTACGTTGTGGGACACATCTGATTTTTTCAATAGAGACCCCTTAATACGAATTGAATAGAAACAGGAACATTTTCTTTAGAGAGAAACAGGAGGAGTAATGAGAGAAAAGTATGAATCACTTGCACTTGTACAATTAAAGGAGCTGGCTAAGGTACGAGGGATCAAGGGTGTATCTGCCATGAAGAAGGCGGAAGTGGTAGAGGCGATGCTGGCAGAGGACGAAAGGGATAAGGCCAGAGAAGCGGCAGCCAAGGCAGCACAAAAGCCTGCAGAGAAAGCGGAAACTGCTCAGACGGAAGGCGTCAGGTCAGAGAATTCCAGAACGGAGACCGCAAGGACAGAGGGGACAAGGCCTGCGGAGGGAGAGCAGGGACAGCAGCCCGCCAGATCGGTGCGTCTGAACGAGGCCTATGATTCCAATCAATATCCGGCAGAGCTGGACAGCGGTATCGAAGCCAGAGGAATCCTGGAGGTTATGCCGGACGGCTACGGCTTTATCCGCAGCGACAATTATCTGCCCGGCACGGAGGATGTGTATGTGGCGCCCAGCCAGATCCGCCGGTTCGGCTTGAAGACCGGGGACATCCTGTGCGGCAATAAGCGGATCAAGACCCAGCAGGAGAAGTTCAGCGCCCTGCTGTTTGTGAGAACCATTAACGGGTATACTCCCGAGGAGTCTGCGAAGAGAACGGCTTTTGAGGATATGACCCCGATTTTCCCCAATGAGCGCATCAAGCTGGAGACGCCTGGCTGCAGTGTGGCTATGAGAGTCATGGATCTGATCAGCCCCGTGGGCAAGGGCCAGAGAGGTATGATCGTATCCCCGCCTAAGGCCGGTAAGACTACGCTGCTGAAGGAAGTGGCGCTGTCCATTCTGCGTACCAATCCCAGTATGCATATGTTGATCCTGCTGATTGACGAGCGTCCTGAGGAGGTTACGGATATCAAGGAAGCTATCCATGGAGAAAATGTGGAGGTAATCTATTCCACCTTCGACGAACTGCCCGATCATCACAAGCGTGTGGCTGAGATGGTGGTGGAGCGTGCCAAGAGGCTGGTAGAACATAAAAAAGAGGTAGTGATCCTGCTGGATTCCATTACCCGTCTGACCCGGGCATATAACCTGGTGGTTCCGCCCAGCGGACGTACACTTTCCGGTGGCCTGGATCCTGCATCCCTGCATATGCCGAAGCGGTTTTTCGGCGCAGCCCGGAATATGCGTGAGGGCGGCAGTCTGACGATTCTGGCAACGGCGCTGGTGGATACAGGTTCCAAGATGGATGACGTGGTATACGAGGAATTTAAGGGTACCGGCAACATGGAGATCGTGCTGGACCGGAAGCTGTCGGAAAAACGTATTTTCCCTGCTATTGATATTGCCAAGTCCAGCACCAGAAGAGAGGATCTGCTGCTTGATAGCGAGGAGCTGGAGGCAATCAGCATCATGCGTAAAGCCCTGAACGGTCTCAAGCCCGATGAAGCAACAGACCGGATTCTGGATATGTTTTCCCGTACCAGAAATAACCGTGAATTTGTGGCAATGGTAAAAAAGAGCAGATTTATTTAAAAAAACTATTGCAATCAGAAAAAACTCATGGTACAATAACAACGCTGTTTGTGGTTGCATAAGCAGTGCGGATGAGAACACAGAATAATATGGAATGATATAGAGAGGTGAAAAACATGAAAGAAGGAATCCATCCCCAGTACTATCAAGCAACGGTGACCTGTAACTGTGGCAATACATTTGTTACCGGCTCCACCAAGCCTGAGCTGCACGTAGAAGTTTGTTCCAAGTGCCATTCATTCTACACCGGTCAGCAGAAGTCAGCAAGAAGTGACGGACGTATTGATAAGTTCAACAGGAAGTACGGCGTTACAAGCAAATAGGAAATTTCGAAGGGTTGAGGTATTCCACTATCTCAACCTTTCTTAATAGTTGTTCCTTGTATTTTTACAGGCAGTGAAGGAGATGCAGTATGACGAAACGAAGGGGCTGTTATTCCGGAATCGGTGGGCAGGCTGTTCTGGAAGGCATAATGATGAAAAATGGGGATAAGTATTCGGTGGCAGTGCGCAAGCCCGATGGAGAGATCGGTCTTGAGGTGGAGAGCTATCCGGGCGTATTGGCTGGGAATAAGCTGAAAAATATTCCCTTTATCAGAGGTATATTTAATTTTATAGATTCCATGATCCTTGGTACCAGGTGTCTCAATTACTCCGCCGGATTTTATGAGGAGGAGGAAGAAGAGTCAGGGGTGGACAAAGCGCTCAACAAGGTGACCGGAGGCAATGCCGAGAAGGCGCTGACCGCCTTTGTGACGATGCTGTCCGTGGTTCTGGCAGTGGGGATCTTTATTGTGCTGCCCTATTTTCTGTCGGGGCTGCTGAAGGGATATATCCGGAACGAATCCCTGATGGCAATCATTGAGGGCTGTATCCGGATCGCTATTTTTATCCTGTATATTCTGGCCATCAGCCTGATGAAGGATATTCGCAGACTGTTTATGTATCATGGAGCGGAGCACAAATGCATTAACTGTATTGAACACGGCCGTCCGCTGACGGTGCGCAATGTAAAGCGCAGCTCCCGCCAGCATAAGCGGTGCGGCACCAGTTTTATTTTCTTTGTGTTTCTGGTCAGCATTATTCTGTTTTTCTTTATCCGGGTGGATAATACCCTGGAAAAGGTGGTATTGCGGATCCTGCTGATTCCGCTGGTGGCCGGTATCTCCTATGAGATCATCCGGCTGGCCGGGCGCAGCAATAATATCCTGATCAAGATATTGTCGGCTCCCGGACTGCTGGTACAGAAGCTGACCACCAGGGAGCCGGATGAGCGGATGATCGAGGTGGCGATTGCGGCAGTGGAGGCAGTGTTTGACTGGAAAGCATTTCTGAACGAGAGGTTTGGCTACGTGGAGCCGGAGGAGACTGCGGCGCAGGACGATGATGAAGTATAAGGATTGCTATGACAATGGATGGAAATTGCTGCTGGAGGCAGGGATAGTGGAAGCGGCGCTGGATGCCCGGCTGCTGCTGGAGCAGGTCTGCGGCACGGACCGCAATACTCTGCTGGTTCATGGTGACCGGGAAGTGTCGGAGCAGGAGCGGCAGGCTTTTGAAAAAGCGATCGGCAGGCGCAGCAGGCGGATTCCCCTGCAGCAGATCACCGGCTGTCAGGACTTTATGGGGCTGAATTTCACGGTAAATGAGCATGTGCTGGTGCCCCGGCAGGATACGGAGATCCTGGTGGAGGAAGTGCTGCGTGAGCTGCAGGACGGCATGAGGGTGCTGGATCTGTGTACCGGCTCCGGCTGTATTTTGATCAGTCTGCTGCACTACAGCAACTGGTGTGTGGGAGTGGGAACGGATATTTCTCCGCAGGCTCTGGAGATTGCCCGGCAGAATGGCGAGGCGCTGCTGGGGAAGGAGAAAGAATATACCTTTATGGAAAGTGATCTGTTTGCCCGGGTGGAGGGACGCTATGATGTCATTGTGTCCAATCCTCCTTACATCCGGCGGGAGGTTATTGATACCCTGATGCCGGAGGTAAGGGAGCATGAGCCAAGGCAGGCACTGGACGGCGGGGAGGACGGACTGGACTTTTACCGGCGGATTGCGGCAGAGAGTCCGGCCTATTTAAGCGGCGGAGGCAGGCTGTATCTGGAGATCGGCTGCGATCAGGGTGATGCAGTGCAGAGACTGCTTCTGGAGCGGGGCTTTCGGGAGGTCAATGTGGTGCAGGACTATGCCGGGCTTGACCGGGTGGTATGCGGCTGCTGGCCGATTCAGGATCTTAAATTGAGGAAGGAAATGTAAAGATGTTTGATAAATTGGAGGATCTGCTGATTCGTTATGAAGAGATCATGGGGGAGCTGCACGAGCCCACCGTGACCAATAATCAGGAAAGGTTCCGTAAGCTGATGAAGGAGCAGAGTGATCTGACCCCTATTGTGGAAGCCTATACGGAATATAAGAAGTGTAAGCAGGATATAGAGGATTCGCTGACGATGCTGGATGAGGAATCCGATGAAGAAATGCGGGAGATGATCAAGGAGACCTTAAGCGACAGCAAAAAGCGTGTGGAGGAGCTGGAGCAGGAGCTGAAGATTCTGCTGCTGCCCAAGGATCCTAATGATGAGAAGAATGTTATCGTGGAAATCCGTGCGGGCGCCGGCGGAGATGAGGCGGCACTGTTTGCGGCCGAACTGTATCGTATGTATGTTCATTATGCCGAGGGACGCCGCTGGAAGGTGGAGCTGATGAATGTGGATGAGATCGGCATCGGCGGCATGAAGGAGGTACAGTTTACCATTATCGGGCAGGGCGCATACTCTGTTATGAAATATGAGAGCGGCGTACACCGGGTGCAGCGTGTGCCGGAAACGGAGAGCGGCGGAAGGATCCATACCTCTACCGCCAGTGTAGCCGTGATGCCGGAGGTGGATGAGGATATTGATATTGTCATTGATGAGAAGGACATCCGTATTGATGTGATGAGAGCCTCCGGTAATGGCGGTCAGTGTGTCAATACTACGGACTCTGCGGTGCGTCTGACCCACTATCCCACAGGTATTGTGGTGTACAGCCAGACCGAAAAGAGCCAGATTCAGAATAAGGCGAAGGCCTTTGCCCTGCTGAAATCCAAGCTGTATGATATTGAGCAGCAGCAGCGTCATGATGCAGAGGCGGAGCTGCGCCGCAGCCAGATCGGTACAGGTGACCGTTCCGAGAAGATTCGCACCTACAATTTCCCTCAGGGACGTGTGACGGATCACCGCATCGGTCTGACGATCTATAAGCTGGATAAGGTCATGAACGGGGATATTCAGGAGATCATCGACGCCTGTATCGCCGCAGATCAGGCGGCGAAGCTGGTGAAGATGAACGAGAATTAGGAAAGTAAAATAACGGCAATACATCAAATGGCAGCAGCACGGTATATTTAAGAAAGGGAGGATGATGATGAATAATTTCTGTTATTACAGCCCTACGGAATTTGTTTTTGGCAAGGGAAGGGAAAATGAATGCGGTGAATATGTCAGAAAGCATGGCGGAAGCAGGGTCCTTATCCATTATGGTTCCGGATCCGCAGAAAAATCCGGACTCCTGGGAAGGGTTCGGAAATCCCTCGAAGAAAACCAAATTGATTATGCAATATTGGGGGGAGTAAAGCCGAATCCAAGAGATACGAAGGTTTACGAGGGAATAGAACTTTGCCGCAGGGAAAAGATTGATTTTATCTTAGCTGTTGGCGGCGGCTCGGTGATTGACTCCGCAAAGGCAATAGCACTCGGAGCCATGTATGAGGGGGATTTCTGGGATTTTTACGGCAGCGGAAAGGCCGTTGAAAGGGCGCTCCCCGTTGGCACGGTTCTCACCATTGCGGCAGCAGGCAGTGAAGGATCGGGTGCTTCGGTTATCACCAAGGAAGAGGGTATGCTGAAACGGGATACCGGTTCTGATCTGCTCAGACCCCGGTTTTCCATATTGAATCCGGAACTGACATATACGCTTCCTGCGTATCAGACAGCCTGCGGGGCAACAGATATAATGGCCCATGTGTTTGAACGGTACTTTACCAACACAAAGGAGGTTGAGCTGACAGACAGATTATGTGAAGCGGTGCTTCTTACCATGATTAGGGAAACGCCCAGAGTGATTGCAGATCCCTTCTGCTATGACGCAAGAGCAAATATCATGTGGGCGGGAACCGTTGCGCATAACGATTTGGTGGGCACAGGAAGAAGTCAGGATTGGAACAGTCATCGAATAGAGCATGAGCTATCAGGGCTTTATGACTGCGCCCACGGAGCGGGGCTTGCGGTTGTCATGCCTGCGTGGATGGAATATGTGATGCGGCATGATGTGATGCGGTTTGCGCAGATGGCTGTCAGGGTGTTCGGAATCGGGATGAATTTTGAAAATCCTGAAGAAACAGCGATGAAAGGCATTAAAGCATTCAGGGAGTTTCTGCGCAGCATCGGGATGCCGGTGAATTTTGAGCAGCTCGGTGCAGTTCGCAGGGATATACCGTTACTGGTTGAAAAAATCGGACTGGGCGATAAAAAGACAGGCGGTTTTGTTTCGCTTTCCGCTGATGATGTGGCTGCAATTCTGAACATAGCGGCAGAGGCGTAAGCTTGCTGAAATTGTAAAAAAGGAGATTTTGAGTCATGGTTAGTGTAAAAGGAAAATGGGCATTTATCACTGGCGCCAGCAGAGGAATAGGTTATCTTACAGCTGTCTTTATGGCAAAGCAGGGCTGTAATCTCATCCTGCACAGCAGAAAACCGGAGCATACGCAAAAGATTTTGGAGGAAGTCAGAGCGCTTGGCGTGGAGGCGTATTCTGTTTCGGCGGAGCTTACTGATTTGAATGCAGTGCAGAGGATGCTTGAAGAAATAGATCATATCGGCGTGGATATTGATATTGTCTTGAACAATGCCGGGCTTCAGATTGCCTATAGAAATGACTATTTTGAAACACCGGTTTCGGATTATACGGAAAGCTTTAAAATAAACACGATAGCTCCCGCCATGATCTGTTATCATTTCATGCCGAAGATGATCCGGAGAGGTTTTGGAAGAATTCTGAATACAACAAGCGGAATAAGGCTTGAACCGCAGCAGGCAGGATATTCTGCAAGCAAGGCGGCTCTGGATAAAATCACAATAGACCTCGGCTCCACGGTAAACGGGACAGATGTCATGATTAATCTGACGGATCCCGGCTGGTGCCGTACCGATCTGGGCGGCCCGAATGCTCCCAATGCGCCGGAAAGCGCAATCCCGGGAATTGTAGTCGGTGTGTTTGTTGACGATAAGAAATCGGGAAGATACCTGAATGCTCCGAATTTTACAGGTATGACGCTGGAGGAAGCGGTTGAAAAGGCGGAAAAAGAGTTTGATAGTCCGTATTAATCCGCCGGAGCCTGATGCGGAAACAGCATGCAGTCCGGATGAAGAAGCTGCAGTAAAAATCCCCCGAAATCGGGGGATTTTACTGTAGAGGAAATACTTTGTAAGAGGGTTCATTGCAGGCTTTCACATAAATAGGCTTTAAATATTTCAGGAAGTGCGGCTTTCTCCAGCAGTTCCCTGCGCTTCGGCATACCGGTTTCCCGGCACAAAGCATCCGCCAATGCTGCCTTTTTTTCGTTATCCCATTCCAGCCGGGCAATGCTTTTCTGTAAAAAGGCGTTCTGTTTTTCCCATGAGTCCTCCCGTTCACAGACGGCAACCTCGTAAGTTATGTTAGGCTTAACATTCTCCAGATGGACTCTCGTATATCCGTTCCGATGGCTGACTCTGCATTCCTTAGCGGTTCCGTTTTCCCATATCCTTACCTCCCCATCGCCTGTATTGCGAAGCTCCAGCACATAGGATCTCGGCGGCAGTATATGGTGCTTATCCTCCGTACGGAACCGGAACACCTGCTCGCAGGCACTGACAGAAACAGCCCGGAAATGTGTGACTGCCCGCATTTCTCCTAGATCCTCATATAGAGTATATTCGCCATTGCCGTTAAAACAAAGCACCTGAAGCCGGCTGGGGAGGGTTACCTGATTTCCGTTTACAGCCTTATCCAGTACCAGGAAGCCTCCCTCTTTTGCCAGTACGGGGAGGGAATCCATAAATCTTGTCATTTGGTGCCATTTTCCGCCTTCATAGACATTTCCCGTGAAAATATCCGTCCATTTCCCTTCCGGAAGCCAGACGTTGGCAGAAGACATGTGATATTCGCAGCTTTTTTCCGTAATGGGAGCAACAAGCAGCTGCCGTCCAAACAGATACTGATTGGAACATTGATAGGCAGCTTCCTCGGCAGGGTATTCATAATACATAGGTTCTATCAGGGCCAGCCCCTTTTCCGCATTCTCGCACATGGCGGAATATAAGTATGGAATCATGGCATGGCGAAGACGCAGAAATCCTTTTATAATCTCTCCGGTGCCGTTATTATAGAGGTCGGGCATCTTGGAAAAGGTATTGCTTTTACTGCTGTGCAGGCGGTTAATTGGGCTGAACACACCGAATTGAATAAATCTCACATATAATTCATCATCCTTTATCCCGCTCATATGCCCGCCGATATCGTGACTCCACCAGGTGTAGCCTGCATTGCTTGCAGTGGCCGTGAAGTATGGCAGAAACCTCAGGGTATTCCAGGTCACCAGGGTATCTCCTGAAAAGCCGATGGGATACCGGTGGGAACCAATTCCGGAATATCGGGATAAAATCAGCCGATCCTTGTTCCTGGCAATATCCAGGGAGTGAAAGTGATTGAGGCCCCATAAGGGATCATATCCCTTTAACGCAGAATTGCAGCCCTGCTGCCAGTCGATCCACCAGAAATCCACGCCGTCATCTTCATAGGGGTTGTGGAGAAGTTCAAAATAGGCATTGATAAAGGCAGGATCGGTAAAATTAAAATCTACTCTGCGCCGGGTGGACGGATCAATGCCCAGGCGCTGAGCCATTTCCTCATATTGATCCTCGATATACTGTACGCCGGAAGCAGGGTGCAGATTCAGCGTGACATGCAGATTCTTTTCATGCAATTTTTGAAGAAAACGTCTGTAATCGGGAAAAAGTACTTTGTTCCAGCTATAGCCTGTCCAGCCGTCAATACCCTCCGGCAGATTCTCGCTGGGATGCCAATCCATATCCACCGCTGCCACGGTGAAAGGAATATTGTCCTCCTCAAAGTGCTCCATTAATTCCAGATATTCATTCTCGGAATAGGCGTGATATCTGCTCCACCAGTTGCCGAGAGCATACCTGGGGATGGCGGCGGGCGCTCCGCACAGAAAGTACAGGGCTTTTACGGCGCTGCGGTAATCCTGTCCGTAAGCGAAAAGATAGAGATCCTTTTCTTCATTCTCTCTGGGTTCCACCATTCCGTCAGGCTTTAAGAGCAAAGAGCTGCTGTCGTCATACAAAGCCACCCCCGTTCTGGAAATCACGCCGTTTTCCAGCCGGATAGGATGATGATTTCCCTTTTCCGGCTGATAGGATACCCACAGATCTCCGTCACAGCAGTCCAATGTCCGGTAAGTACCCAGCAGGTTCTCTTCATTGGACAATCCGGCTGTTTTTCCGTCTGAGAAAACAATCAGACTGTCCGATAAGGATTCCCTTAAAATCAGCTTCACCTTTTCCGTGGTTATCAGGATGGTTTGATTTTTGATTTCTGCCGTATAACCTACGGGATCTGCATTACGAAACCATACGGTCTGTGTGGCCGCATCACAGAACCGGCACTTATCATCAAACTCAATTCGAAACAATTCAGGAGCCAATATGGTTATCCTTCTGTTTTCATGGATAAAGATATTTTTTTCATTGGCAGCCGGCGCTGTCTCGGCAATTAAATGTTTTCTCAGCATATGGATTTCCTCCTGCATATTTTTATTGTGCCGGTATCATTATAGTGCTATTATGAATACAGCTTCTATCAATATTGCTGCTAAAAATATCAATATTATTAGTTTATTGAGGTGCATTATGGTGAAAAATACGCATGAAGCTTTACGGGAAAAACGTCTGCGGGGAAGGGTTGATTTTCCCTTTGAACTGTATGAAATGAAAACAGAAGCTGCGCCTATCTTTGTAGATTGCCACTGGCAGGAGGAAATGGAAATTCTGCGTATCGAAACAGGAAGAGTGGAATTGCTCCTTGATGGGATGGAGATTGTATTATCTCCCGGTGATCTGGCCTTTATCAATCCCGGGCAGATGCATCAGCTGAAAGGACTGACGGCGGATACCCGATATTATGCGTATGTGTTTCCCGTAAAAGCACTTCTTTTTAAACAGGAGGATCTGGCACAGCTGAAATTACTCTGTCCGCTCTTGGAAAAAAACATGGGGTTTCCGGCGGTGCTTTCGGGTGATTCCCCATTGACGAACACGATACGGGATCACATAGATGCAATTATGGAGACGGACAGGAAGAGGCAGCTTGGATATGAAATACTCATCAAGGCAAAGCTGCTGGAAATCATCTGTATTCTGGGACAGAATCACGGCTTTGTACAGCATCATTCCACCAGACAAAACGATGTCTGCAAGGAAATACTGCTTTATATTCAGAAACACTATGCGGAAAAAATTGCCATACGGGATATTGCAGGAGCAGTAGGATTGTCGGAAAATTATTTCAGCGCTTTTTTTACAAGGCATTTGAAGAGAAGCTTTTCGGCGTATCTTACGGAATACCGAATCAGTCAATCCTGCATTTTACTGGAAACCACGGATTTATCGGTTACGGATATTGCGCTGGAATGCGGATTCTCCACCGCAAGCTATTACATCCATAGCTTTAAAAACCGAAAGAAGCTGACGCCGTATCAGTACAGACACAGGCTGTAGCGGATGGGGCTGTGCGTATGCTTTGGGGCTTGGATTTAAGGGAGAGATATTGTATAATGGGATAGTGTCAGGGGCTGAAAGGACTGATATGGTGGTTCGGCGGCTTGTATTAACCGGGTACAACGAAACAGGAAGCTGTGAAAAAATTCAAAAATAGGAGAAAGACAATGAAAATATATCTGATACGGCATGGGGAGACGGACTGGAATCTGCAGCAGTTGCTGCAGGGCTCCACGGATATTCCCTTAAATGAAAACGGTCTGGAGCTGGCAAGGGTGACTGCCCGGGGACTCAAGGATGTGCCCTTTGACCGGATCTATACCAGCCCTCTGAAACGGGCCAGGCAGACGGCGGAGATTCTTCGGGGAGAGCGGAATATCCCGATAATTGAGGAGCCCCGGCTGAAGGAGATCTGCTTCGGTATCTATGAGGGCTATTGCTGCAGCCGGGAGCATTACACGATTCCGGATCCGGCCTTTATGAACTTCTTTACCGATCCGGGTAACTACGAACCTCCCCGGGGGGCAGAGAGCATTGCCCAGCTGTGTCAGCGGACCACGGAGTTCCTTCATGAGATTGCGGATAATCCGGAAAATGCAGACAAGACCCTCCTGTTCTCCAGCCATGGGGCGGCAGTCAAGGGGCTGCTCAGCAGTCTGACCATCAAGGACATGAAGGACTTCTGGAACGGAGGCGTTCATAAAAACTGCGGGGTGACGATTCTGGATGTAACGGATGGACGGATTGCTATTGAACAGGAGAATGTGATCTATTATGAGGAAGCCCGCAGCCATAATTACTGGGAGGAGCAGACTCGGGATTGATTT
>CAZFYD010000009.1:7150-8665 GCA_964523315.1 uncultured Acetatifactor sp. | reverse complement strand
GAAAAAAAACTTGCAATACGAAAGATCTATGTTACAATGTAGGAGACAATAGAATAGTGAGAGGTTTATTAATCGAAGAGGAGAAGAACATATCATGAAAAAGCGGATCAGCGTTTTATTGATTATGGCACTTTTGTCGATGGCTGCACTGGGCGGATGCGCAGGCGGCACTGAAGGATCTTCGGGGGATAATTCCTCTGCGGAGTCCCAGGCAGGCAATCCTGTATACGGAGGCTCCATTGTTGTAGGAATACAGCAGGATGTTGATAGTCTTGACCCTCATAAGGCAACTGCGGCAGGAACTAAAGAAATCCTATTTAACATCTTTGAAGGCTTGGTAAAGCCGGATGAGAATGGTAACCTGATGAAGGCACTTGCCAGTGACTATACCATATCCGATGACGGACTGGTATACACCTTTACGTTACGGCAGGGTGTAAAGTTTCACAATGGCAATGAGGTAACGGCAGAGGACGTGAAATATTCTCTGGACAGAGCCTCCGGGCTGCTGGACGGCATGCCCCTGATCTCTTCATTAAGTGTTATCACCAGCGTAGATATTTTGGATGAACAGACGGTTCAGGTCACAGTGGGCAGTGCCAACACAGAGTTGATTTACAGCTTTGTGGCAGCCATCATTCCCGCAGGCAGCGGGGAGGAGGAGAGCACAGCACCCATCGGTACCGGGCCGTTTTCTTTTGTGTCCTATAAGCCCCAGGAGGGGTTGGTAGTGGCGAAGTTTGCGGATTACTGGCAGGAGGGGCTGCCCTATCTGGATGAGGTGAATTTCCGGATCGTCAACAGTCCGGATACGGCGCTGCTGGAGTTAAAGGGCGGTTCCATTCAGATCTATCCCTATCTGACGGACAGCCAGGCCAGCGAGTTGGAGGGAAGCTTTAAGATCCTGTCGGCGCCTTCGGATGTGGTGCAGGCCCTGTTCCTGAACAATGCAGTGGAGCCCCTCAATGATGTGCGCATCAGACAGGCCATCTGCTATGCTCTGGATCTGGATCTGATCAATGAGTTTGTGGCAGGGGGCAATGCAACTCTGATAAGCTCTGCGATGCTGCCGACGCTGCAGACCTACTATGTGGATCTGACCGACACCTATGGAACCGGCGCCAATGTGGAAAAGGCGCAGGAGCTGATGGCCGAGGCAGGCTATCCTGACGGATTTGACCTGGAGATCACGGTGCCCTCCAATTATGAGTACCATATGCAGACGGCGGAGGTAGTGGCGGAGCAGCTGAAGGCAGCGGGAATCAACGCTACGATCAATCCGGTGGAATGGAGCAGCTGGCTCAGCGACTGTTATACGGACCGTAACTATCAGTCCACGATCTCAGGCATCACCAGCGATACGACTCCCGGTTATCTGACCAACCGGTTTCAGACGGATTCCAAGAAGAATTTTGTGAACTTTTCCAGCGCAGCCTATGATGAAATGTACCAGCTGGCGGCAGCAGCACTGGATCCCGAGGAGAAGGCGGACTATTATAAGCAGCTGCAGAAGAT
>CAZFYD010000009.1:0-7050 GCA_964523315.1 uncultured Acetatifactor sp. | reverse complement strand
GGAAGCTGCGGAACTCTAAACAGGAGGCAGCCAATGAAATACCTTGGTAAAAAAATCATTACTCTCATTATGACATTGTTCGTGGTATCTGCGGCTGCCTTCATTGCGTTTCAGATTATTCCCGGCGATGTGGTGACCTCCATACTGGGCACGGAAGCAACGCCCGAGAGGGAGGCGCAGCTGCGGGAGGAGCTTGGCCTAAATGATCCTCCCGCAGTGCGCTATTTTCGCTGGATCGGCGGTGTGCTTCAGGGAGACCTGGGAGTCAGCTACCGCTATGCAAAAAATATGAATGAGATGATGCCGGTGGCGGAGCTGATAGGGGACAAGCTGCCGGTAACCTTATCTCTGGCAGCAATTTCCCTGGTGCTGATTATCGCAGCGGCGATTCCGCTGGGCGTTCTGTGGGCCCGCAGCAAAAATAGGGTGCTGGATGCGGCACTGGGGGTGATTACCCAGGTTTCCATGGCAATCCCTTCTTTTTTTCTGGGGATATTGGTGACCTATCTGTTTGGCATGGTGCTGAAATGCTTTGCACCGGGCAATTATGTGAGCTATGAAAAGGATCCGGGCGGATTCCTGTTTTATCTGCTGTTCCCGGCTCTGGCCATAGCGATTCCCAAGATCGCCATGACCGCCCGTTTCCTGCGCAGCTCCATGCTGACGGAGATGAAGTCCGATTATGTGCGGACAGCCAGGAGCAAGGGCTGCAGTGAGCACCGGGTGATGTACGGCCATGTGCTGCGCAATGCCATGATGCCGGTGATTACTTTCCTGGGGATGATTATTGCGGAGATTGTCGCCGGCAGTATTGTGGTGGAACAGGTATTTTCCCTGCCGGGGATAGGCCGTCTGCTGATCAGTTCCATTTCCACCCGGGATCTGCCGGTGGTGGAAATCCTGATCCTGTATATCACGTTTGTGGTGATCTTTGTATATTTTCTGGTGGATATCCTGTACCGGGTAGTGGATCCCAGAATCAGCAGCAAGTAGGAAGTGCAACGGGAGCGCGGCAGTGAAAAATAAACGCAGTGTAAAATGGAATAAATATCTGATTGCCGGCCTGTGTATGACAGGCCTTGTGGTGTTTCTGGCCGTTCTGGGGATCTTCTGGACGCCGCACAGTACCACGGCAATGTCTGTTTCCGAGCGTTTTGAGGCACCTTCTCTGCGGCATCTGTTCGGCACGGATAATTACGGGCGGGATATTTTCTCCAGAGTTATGGAAGGAATGGGAACCACGATACTGATCGGCACGCTGGTGGTGGCCGTTTCCGGGGCGGCAGGGATCCTGATCGGTGCCCTGACCGGATACTTCGGCGGCCTTGTGGATGAGGCGGTCATGCGGGTTGTTGACGCCATCAACGGCTTTCCCAGCATTCTGCTGGCGCTGGTGGTCATCAGCGTCATGGGAACGGGGCAGAGGAATCTGGTCATTTCCCTGGCTATTGTGTTCATGCCCAGCTTTATCCGTATCGTCAGGAGTGAATTCATACGGCTGCGGGATGCGGACTATATCAGTCGTGCCCGGCTTATGGGAGTGGGGCGGATGAGGATTCTTTTTGTACATATTCTGCCCAATATTTTTTCGAGCTTCTGGGTGTCGGTGATGATCGGATTTAACAATGCGATTCTGGCGGAATCCGGCATGAGCTACCTGGGAATCGGCGTGCAGCCGCCCAAGGCTAGTCTGGGAAAAATGCTGTCGGATGCCCAGGGCTATCTGACTTCGGCCCCCTGGTATGCGCTGGCCCCGGGCCTGGCGATCGTATGGATCGTGCTGGGCTTTTCCCTGCTCAGCGAGGGCATACGCCGGGCAGGGGAGTGAGGCGGTTAAAGGGGACTGATATATTTTTTTGTTCCTGTTTGGGTCCACTATTTATTCTTCATTCCGGCAAATAGATGGTATAGATGGACTTATGCGAAAAAAGCATATGATTTAGTCCACTTTTTTCGATCAAAAGTGGACTGAGGAAAGTAATTCTTGCATATAAGTCCGCTTTGCCCGGTTGCAGGGACTGAAATATATGAAAAAAAGAGGACAAAGTGGACTGGGGAAAAGAGATTTTTTATATAAGTCCATGATGTGTAGCGTTATGGTGTTTTGACGATAGGAGGTGATGGGAAATGATAGCCATAGAAGATTTGTCTGTGAATTTCGGCAGTACGGAGGCGGTGCGCCACATAAGCCTAGAGCTGCGGGACGGGGAGATTCTGGGAGTGGTGGGAGAATCCGGTTCCGGCAAGTCGGTGACGGCGCTGACATTGATGGGACTGGCGGCGGAGGAATCCACTGTCACCAGCGGGCGGATCCTGTACGATGATGTGGTTCTTCAGGAGGCAGGTAAGCCCCGGGACAAGGCCCTGTACCGGAAATATCAGGGAGAATGGATGTCCATGGTCTTTCAGGAGCCCATGACCTCTCTGAATCCGACCCAGAGGGTGGGCCGTCAGGTGGAGGAAATGCTGCAGCTGCATGGCCTGTCCGTGGAGGACATAGAGACCGGGGAATCCCGGGAGGGGGCTGCTTTGGCTGAAAAAGAGTGCGTTACCGGACAGAATGGGGGAAATGCCGGGGCGGACAGAACGGAAAGATTACAGCGCCGGACCCGGGAAGAACGCCTGCGGAGAAAGCAGCTGGTTCTGGAGACATTTGCCGCAGTGGGGCTGAGGGAGCCGGAGCGGGTCTATCAGTGCTATCCCCATCAGCTCAGCGGCGGCATGCGCCAGAGGGTCATGATTGCCATGGCGGTCATTCTGCATCCCCGGCTGATTGTGGCGGACGAACCCACCACGGCGCTGGATGTGACTGTCCAGAACCAGATCATGGAGCTGCTGCGGGAGATTAATGAAAAACAACACAATGCCATGCTTTTTATTACCCATGACCTGAATCTGGCAAGGCGGATCTGCCACCGGATTGCCGTGATGAAGGATGGCAGGGTCGTGGAAATGGGGACGCCGGAAGAGATCTTTGAGCATCCCCGGGAAGCATACACCCGGAACCTGATAGAGGCGGTGCCCGGCCGGATGAAACGCCGGGCAGCAGGCAGGAGCATCAGTCAGGAGCCGGTGGTGACGGTGCAGGACCTCTCGGTCTATTACCGGGAGGGAAATAACAGTCTGTTTTCCCGGGGCAGAAAAAAAACGGTGGTGCAGGATGCGGACTTTGTGATCCGCCGGGGAGAGATCCTGGGGCTGGTGGGGGAGAGCGGCTGCGGCAAGACCTCCCTGTCCAAGGCCATCCTGGGCATGAATCAGGAGATCACAGGGGAAATAAGGCATTTTTCCAGCCGTCCCCAGATGATTTTCCAGGACCCCTACAGCAGCCTGAACCCGGCCAAGACCGTGGGCTGGCTTCTGGAGGAGCCTCTGCGTGCCAGAGGGAAGCGGGATCCGCAGCAGGCCATGACAGCGGTGGATATACGGGCAGCAGCCATGGAGATGCTGGAGAAGGTGGGACTGACAGAGGAATATTTTGACCGCAGGCCCGCTCAGCTCAGCGGCGGCCAGCGCCAGCGCATCAGTATCGGTCAGGCGCTGATCACCCGGCCGGGGCTGATCGTTGCCGATGAACCGGTATCGGCACTGGATGTGACCATACAGGCCCAGATCATGGAGCTGATGCGCAGACTGCAGGAGGAAATGCAGCTCTCTTACCTGTTTATTTCCCATGATATCCATGTGATCTATCAGATGAGCGACAGGATCATGGTCATGAAGGACGGAAGAATTATCGAGATCGGGGATACGGAGGCGGTTTTTGCCCATCCCCGGGAGAAATATACCAGGCAGCTGCTGCGGGAGTCATAGGAACCGGGCAGAAAGGGAGTGTGCAGCACCAAACGACTATGGATGAGCCGTTGGTGCTGTAAAATTTTGGGTAAAGCAGCCGATATATAAAATATAGTATAGTGGCAGGCACGGATGCCTGTCAGCGGGAAGCAGGGATGCAAAGATGTTTATGATAGCGGGAACGATTAAGAATGCCGTGAGTCTGGCGCAGATGGATCAGAAGTGGCAGCAGAAAAAGGTTTCACCGGCCAAAGAAAAAGGACAGGAGCTGACAGCGCAGGAGCGGGAGCTGCAGCGCTATCAGGAGGATATGGAGCAGATCCGGGAGTCCAATCACCGGGTGGAGATTGCCAACAAGCTGAAAGCCGGTTATACCCTTACCAACGAGGAGATCACCTATCTGCGCAGGAATGACCCGGAGGCACTGAAAGAGTATGAAGAGGTGAAGCGGGAGCGGGAGGCCTATGAAAAGCAGCTGAAAAACTGCAGCTCCAAGGAGGAGACCGAGAGGCTGAAGCTGACGAAGCTGAACGGTTTTATGGCCCAAACCAAGGAGATTTCCACCAATCCATATATCCCCAAGCATAAGAAGCTCCAGCTGCTGGAGAAGCTGATGAAAAAGGAGGCGGGGGTGCAGGCAGTACACCAGGCCTTTACGGAGACGTTGCGTTATCAGCAGCTGCCGGAGGAGGAAAAGGACAGAGGGCGCAGCCCTGCCGCAGACGAGGTACTGAAGCAGGAGTCCCGGGAGACTGCTGCTGCAGAGGTGCGGGTTCCCAAACCGGATGAAGAGACTTCGCTGCCGACGGAGGGCGGCACCATTGATCTTTTACTTTGATCTTAAATGGATTTACGATAAATAGCAACGGAGTGCTGGAGAATGTTTTACATACAATCTCCTCAGGTTTGTGTCTGCGCTGCATCCGCAGGCCTGAAGACGAAAGCAGCGCAGAAAAGAGGAAGAATGAGTAGGATAAACGGTTACAGCGCTTATCAGACCAGCTTTACGAGCAATGCTGTCCAGAAGAAAAAGGAGGAGAAGGAGAGCACGACCGGCAGTGTCCGGAAGAATGAAAACAGCCGGAAGACCGGAACCATGCAGCTCAGCGATGCCGCAAAGAGCCTGCTGAAGGATCTGCAGAAAAAGTATAGCAATATGGATTTTATTGTGGCAAGGTATGAGACGGAAGAAGAGGCAGCCTCCTATCTGGCCAGGGGAAGCAAGGAGTTCAGCGTGCTGATCGATCCCGATGAGCTGGAGCAGATGGCCGAAGATCCCGAGGTATGCAGGCAGTACACGGATCAGCTGGACAGTGCGGTGGAGCAGTTAGAAAACATGAAGGAGCAGATCCAGCTGGAGGAAGGCGACGTACTGCATCTGGGCGTATCTGTGGATCAATACGGAGTGAAGTCTTTCTTTGCCGATATTGAGAAGGCCAATGCCAAACTTCATGAGAAGCAGGCTGCCAACAGAGCCAAGACGCAGAAGGAATTTGACGCCCGGCTGGCTAAGAAGGCGGAGAAAAAGAAGGCCGATCAGAAAGCAGCTGCTAAGAAGGCGGAAAAGAAGAAAGCAGAGCAGAAGGTTGAGGAGAAAAAGACCGCAGAGCAGGAAGCCGCAGAAAAGCTGGAGACCCAGGATCAAACGGCAGTGCCCACCGTGCAGCGTGTGCATGTGACAGGCTCTACTGCGGAGGAGCTGCTGGAAAATATCCAGAAGGTAGACTGGTCCCAGGTTCCTGCCCAGGAATTGCCAATCCATGGCGGCAAAATTAACTTTTCCGCCTAAGGGGAATGATTGCTGAAAAACAACCAGCGGGTGAAAAAAATAAGAAAGTCGGGTGCTTGCATCCGGCTTTTTTTTTGGTGTGCGCCTTGCGTCGCACGTTTCTAACGGGTGAAAGTCCCGAATCCGCCCGGCAGTGAGAAGGATTATTCCTCCGACAGGGTTTTGATATAATAAGTCAATTTGTCAATGAATACGGCATTGCCTGGCATACTCTGTTGATACATGCTGCCGAATATACTGTTTAATGTAATTTTATCACCATTGTTCCAAATCACCTTTCTGGCGGTTCTGATGTTTCGTTCTACGCTGGCTACGGAGGTATCATATTGAAGCGCAATTTCAACGTAGAGGCCCTTGCATATATAGGTGAGAATATCCGAGTCCTCCAAAACAAGATTTACGGCACAGATCAGATAATTGAATCCCTTGTACGACTTGTTTAATCCCAGCATTCTTAAGTTTGTTTCAATAAATTTATTCATCTCAGAAGTGACCATAACCTATCATTATCTCCTAAATATATATTAATTGTTTTTTGAACGATAAACAATGACAGGACTTAGCAAAATTCGACACAGAATGCAGATGGATATCCTTTTTATCCGGGGAAGCAAATTAAAATATTGGAAAATAATGTATGTGTTTTCTGCATATTTCATTGCTCTTGTCCATATACTGAATTAAGGATGGGAGATGTTACCAGTGCCTTTGTGTGGGAATGATTCATGAACCCGGCGGGCGAAGGCTCCCAGGCAACATAAAATACAGGCGCCATAGCGCAGAAAAGAGGTTAATATGGCAAGAGGACAGAGAAAAACGTTGGAAGAAAAAATTACAGCAAAGGAGGAGCTGATTGCAGCGTTGATGACCCGTATTGAATCGGAAAAACGGGAGCTTGCAGAGATGTATAAGGAAAAGAGGGATGCGCAGCTGGAAAACATCGGCAACATGCTGGAGGAGTGGGAGCTCAGCCCACAGGAGGCGGAAGAGGCCCTGCGGATGTATATGGATCAGAAGGAAGCAGCAGTATCATAGAATAGAAAGCAAAGCCGGGTGGGAAAACTGCCCGGCTTTGCTTTTGGGCTGTACTGTTACGACAGGCGCTGTTTAGAGCCGAGCGGCTCGTAATGATTGAAACAATTTCAAACCCCAGCAGAGTTGGGGAGAATCGTGTACGCTAGTGGCGGTGAGCGGAGTAGCAAAATAAAAACCTCCGTTGTATGCAGGAGACATATTGTGATAACAACGTGAAAAATGATGTGTAAAAAAAGAAAAATGAAAATTCTGCAAACCCACCGATGCCCTATTGACAAAAACTAACCGGAAGAGGTATACTTAATAATAAGTTAGCGGCTACTAACAGAATGTGGCTGCATTTATTAAAATCAATGGTTAGATTATGCTAACTTATATTAGGACGGTAAAGGAGGGATTTTCCGTGGTCAGGATCACATTGGGCATAGAGG
>CAZFYD010000008.1:0-44110 GCA_964523315.1 uncultured Acetatifactor sp. | reverse complement strand
ACATCTATGGTAAACGCCATAATCATCGCCCCGAAGACAATAATCGGGGAACGCAGAAACAGACGCAGCACCATATTGACGCCCGACTGCACCTGATTAATATCGCTGGTCATCCGGGTAATCAGGGTGGACGTGCCCGCCTTATCAATATTGGTGAAGTTCAGGCCCTGAATATGCTCAAAAAGCGCCTGCCGCAGCCTGGTGGAAAAGCCCACCGCCGCCTTGGCCGCAAAAAACTGGGCAGTCACAGAACTCAATAGTCCCACAATCGCCAAGGTCAGCAGACACAGGCCCATCTTGACAATATAACCTACATCCCCGCTGTCGCCGCCGTTTCCGATACCTCTGTCGATAATACCGGCCATAACCAGCGGAACAAACAACTCCAAAAAAGCCTCCAGCAATTTAAAGAGTGGGGCCAGTATGGACTCCTTTTTATAATCCTTCAAAAATACAAACAGCTTCTTCATCCCTGCAATGTCCTTCCTCGCTGCATACGCAGATGCGGTAATCCGGTAATATCGGACATTCTTCAAAATGCACATCCATATCCTTTAACATATTACGCTTTAGCACATCCGCCGTCAAGCCTGTTCCCCTCAGCTTTCCATAGGCTTCCTTGCGGCACCATAAGGTGTAAAGCAGTTCTGCAGCGGCCTCTTCCTTTCCCGGCATATCGGAAGAAATCAGGCGCTCACAGGCTTCTGCCTCCTCTGCAGCAAAAAAACGCCTTGCCAGAGAAGCTCTGTAAGGCCCCATTTTCTGAATATCAATTCCTATGGGAGCATCACTTAATGCCAGCGCCGCATATCCGCCGGAATGGGACAGATTAAAATGCCAGTCTTCATTTACGATATGAGGTTTACCCTTAGGGCCATAGGCAATCTCCAGAGGCAGCGGCGCCGGAATGCCGGATAACAGTTGCCGCCCTGTCAGCTGCTGCAGCGGGATTGTTCTATTGTGTTCCCGCTTCTTTTCCGTCTGCAATTCCTGTCCGGACTTTTGTCCGAGCCTGCCGTCAGCAGACGCATGCGCCGCATATTGCAGCAGCAGTTGGCCGCTCAGGCACAGTTTTCTCGTTTTGTCCTGTTTGCAGCAGGACACCTTTTCCTGCTGCCAGTGGGTCAGCTTGTCCCAGCCCGGCATTTCCGCTGCGGAGGCTGCGATCCCTTCTGCCGGCCTTTCCCTATAGCGGCATAATTCCTCTGCCGCAAACAGATAAATCTGTATATTCACTCTATAGCCTCTTCTGCAGGCAGCTTCACTGCCAGGCAGAGTTCCTCCAGCTGCTTCTCATCCACGGTATTCGGCGCCTCGGACATCAGGCAGGAGGCATCCTTCACCTTGGGGAAGGCGATTACCTCCCGGATGCTCTCCGCTCCTACCAACAGCATCACGAAACGATCCAGGCCGATCGCCAGACCGGCATGAGGGGGAACCCCGTACTTAAAGGCATCCAGCAGAAATCCGAACTGCTCATGAGCCTTCTCGTTGGTAAAGCCCAGCGCCCGGAACATCCGCTCCTGCACATCGCTCTGGAAGATACGCACGCTGCCGCCGCCCAGCTCCACACCGTTCAGCACAATGTCATAAGCCTTGGCCCGCACACTGCCGGGATCGGATTCCAGTCTCTCCAGATCCTCCTCCATAGGCATGGTAAAGGGATGGTGCATGGCCACAAAACGCTCTTCCTCATCGCTCCACTCAAACTGCGGGAACTCCGTCACCCACAGGAAATTGAACTTCCGATTGTCTACTAACGCCAGCTGTCTGGCGATCTCGCAGCGCAGCGCACCCAGCACTGCCCATACCGTCTTCAAGTGGTCCGCCGCAAAGAGCAGCAGATCCCCCGGCTCGCCCTGCATGGCTGCCACCAGCTCCGCCAGCTGCTCTTCGCTCATAAACTTGGCAAAAGAGGACTTGTAGCTGCCGTCCGGCATCACGGACAGATAAGCCAGCCCCTTGGCACCGTAGCCCTTCGCAAACTCCACCAGCGCATCAATCTTTTTGCGGGGCATCTCCGCCTGCCCCTTGACGTTAATACCCCGGACGCTGCCGCCGCTGCCCAGCGCGCCGGTAAACACGCCAAAGCCGCAGTCCTTTACAACCTCCGATACATCGGTCAGTTCCATGCCGAAACGGGTGTCAGGCTTATCCGAACCATAACGGTTCATGGCCTCGTCCCAGGTCATCCGCATGATGGGCAGCTGTACCTCCAGGCCAATGGCCTCCCGGCACACCTCCGCCACCATCCGCTCGGTGGCGTCAATCACATCATCCACATCCACAAAGGACATCTCCAGATCCACCTGGGTAAATTCCGGCTGTCTGTCCGCCCGCAGATCCTCATCACGGAAGCATCTGGCGATCTGGAAATACCTGTCGTACCCGGAACACATCAGCAGCTGCTTGAAGATCTGGGGAGACTGGGGCAGCGCATAGAAATTCCCCGGATGCACACGGCTGGGCACCAGATAATCTCTGGCTCCCTCCGGCGTGGATTTATTTAAGATCGGGGTCTCGATCTCCAGAAAGCCCTCCCGGCTTAAGAATGCCCGGATCGTGGTGGCGATCCTGCTGCGCAGCATCAGATTGCGCTGCAGATCCGGCCGACGCAGATCCAGATAACGGTATTTCAGGCGCAGCTCCTCCTTGGTCTTGGAGTCCGCCTCGATGGGGAAGGGCGGGGTCTCCGCCTCCGCCAGAATACGGATCTGGGAAGCTCTCACCTCAATCTGTCCGGTAGCCAGATTTTCATTGACCGCACCGCTGCGCTTCTCCACTTTTCCCACCACAGCGACCACATACTCGCTGCGCAGCTTCTCGGCCTTGGCAAAATTCTCCGCGCCGCAGTCATTCTCCTCAAAAATCACCTGCAGGATACCTGCACGGTCACGCAGATCCACGAAGATAATGCCGCCCTTGTTTCTCTGCTTCTGCACCCAGCCCATCACGGTGACTTCCTCACCCACCTGACCAAGACCCAGTTCTCCACATCTGTGGGATCTCCTCAATCCCTTCATTGACTCTGCCATTTTATCCACCTCATTCTCTAATTCTTCAGTGCTTCCTTGTAGAACTCCACGAACTCCTCGTAGCCCTCCGCCGTCAGCTGCTCCTTCTGGAACTTTTTATTTTTATTCATGCGGGCCACCAGGATCTGGCTGCCGTCCTGACGGGCTGCCTGAGCCTGCGCAATGATCTCGCACAGGGCCTGTCCACCCACACCCTTCTCAATCAGATATGCCACCTTCTTCGGCTGCCGGGGCACCTTGAAGCCGTTCTCCATCAGCAGCAGGACGATCCGCTCAAAGCCGATGGAAAAACCGCAGGCCGGCACATCCTGACCGGTGAATTTTCCCACCATTTTATCGTACCTTCCGCCGCCGCCGCAGGCTGCGCCGAACTGGGGCATGGAGATCTCAAAGATCGTCCCGGTATAATAGGACATGCCCCGCACCAGCGTGGCATCAAACACCATCTGAAAATCAGAGGATCTGGTGGCACTGACACTGTCGATAATCTCCTGCAGTCCCTCCGTCACGGCCGGATCCAGCACTCCCTGCAGGGTCTCTGCCAGATAAGACACGCCGTTCTCCTGCCGGTTCAGCTCCTGATACAGGCCCAGATACTTCTCCACGCTCTCCTGCGCAAAGCCCTTCTCCAGCAGTTCCTCTCTCACGCCGTCCATACCGATCTTATCCATCTTATCCAGCGTGATAAATACGCTGTCATAAGCATCCTCCGCAAAACCACTGTAGGCTGCCATGGCTTTCAGGATCTGACGGTCGTTGATCCGGATCTCAAAGCCCTGAAACCCCAGCTTGCCCAGGGTCGTAGTGGTAGCCAGGATCAGCTCGATCTCCGCCAGATTGCTGGGTTCTCCCAAAATATCAATATCGCACTGCATGAACTGGCGGTAGCGCCCTCTCTGGGGTCTGTCCGCACGCCACACACTGCCCATCTGCAATGCCTTAAAGGGGGAGGGCAGGTTGGCGGCATTGTTGGAATAATACCGCACCAGAGGCACTGTCAGATCGTAGCGCATCCCAAAATCCACCACTTCCTCCTCCGTGGTGGCCTCCGCCACATTCAGCTTCTCTCCTCTTTTCAGCACCTTGAATATCAGTTTTTCATTGTCCCCTCCCTGCTTGCTGGTCAGGTTGGAGATGCTCTCCATGCAGGGTGTCTCGATGGCCGTAAATCCGAATCTGCGATAGGTGTCCTTGATCACGCTCTGCACATAGTCCCGGATCTGCATCTCCTCCGGTAAAATATCCTTCATGCCGTTCACCGGCTTCTTATTTAATGCCATAATCTCCTCCTGTGTTCCGCCTTTGCGGTTACCTCATCTTATCTTAAAAGCTTTGCCCCGGTATGTCAACACTTTTCCAGCGAAAACAGCGCTTCCTTTCGCTCCAGCATCTCCCCGATCTTCTCCATATACAGCAGCACATCCTTGATGTTTTCACTTCTCTCGATCCGCCCGTTTGGCAGCACCAGCTTGGTGATGCTTCCCGCTCCCAGAGCCACGATGGTCTGTTTCTCCTCCATAATCAGGATATTGTACAGCCCGTACTTTCCCTCCCGGGCATAACCCACATTCTCGAAATTTCCAGACATATTTTTCTGTCGGTAGAGGTAATAGGGATGCATGTCCAGAGCCGCGGCGCCGGCAGCGGCGATGGCCATGGTCTCGTCGGTGTTGCGCAGAGCCTCGATGCCGTGCTCCACAATCCACTTGCTCAGCCGGGAAGCCCGCTTGATGGCCAGGGAATGCACCGTCAGACTGTCCGGGGACAGGCGCATGACTTCCTCTATGGTGTGCCGTACATCCTCCGGGGTCTCTCCCGGCAGTCCCAGGATCAGATCCATATTGATGTTGTCAAAGCCAACCTCCCGGGCGGCTTGGTAGGCCTCCAGCACCTGCGCTACAGAGGCTTTGCGCCCGATGAGCTCCAGCGTCTCCTGCTTCATAGTCTGGGGATTGACGGAGATCCGGCTGACTCCATGCTTCCTGAGCACCTCCAGCTTCTCCCGGGTGATGCTGTCCGCCCGGCCTGCCTCCACGGTAAACTCCTGCACGGTGGTAAAGTCAAACTGCGCTCTCAGGCTGCCAAGCAGCCGGTCCAGCTGCTCCGGCTCCAGCGTGGTGGGCGTCCCGCCGCCGATGTAGACCGTATCCAGGATCTTTCCCGCATAGCGCTCCGCCACATACGCCATCTCCCGGATCACGCAGTCAATATACCGATCCACCCGTTTCACATGGGCAGCTATGGGGTAGGAGGTAAAGGAACAGTACAGGCAGGTGCTGGGACAGAACGGAATCCCGATATACAGACTGTAGCCGCCCTGATAATGAATCCCCGACAGAAGCCGTCTCTCTCTGCGGGCAATATCAATGCTCAGTTCGCATTTTTCCCGGCTCACATAATGGGTGTGCTGCAGCTCCTCCGTGATCTCCTGATCCGATTTTCCCTCCTCCAGCATGGCATAGGCCAGTTTGGTAGGACGGATCCCCGTCAGGTTCCCCCAGGGCAGCTCCCTGCCCGTAAGCTCCGTCAGGCTCCGGTAGAAAAAGCGCTTAAAGCAGTCCTTAAAAGCCCCTTCTGCTTTCTCATGCTGCCACAGAATCTCCTTGCCGGCCAGCCGAAGCCGGGCTGTGGGTTCCTCCACCTGTATCTGCCACTCCTCTTCCCCCTCATGGATCTCCTGATCCCTGCTTGCCGGGGTAATAATCCGCAGCGGCTCCTCCGGGTAGAAGGACTTCAGCAGCGCCTGGATATCATATTCATAATTTTCCTTGTTCAGCTTAACTGCCAGCATGTATCTCGCCTTTTCTGTATCCGTTTCATACTTTCCTTAGCATGCATATCGCAAGCCGTGCTTGCGATACTGCGCAAATCCGTATATGAAACGTCCGTTTCATACTATGCCGTAAAGGGATTATACTGCATCTCATGCGCAATCGTGGTGCTGTCCCCATGCCCCGGATACACCTTCGTCTCCCCGGGCAGAACATACAGCTTCTCCTTAATGGAACGCACAATGCTGCTCATACTGCCGGTGGGAAAATCCGTTCTGCCCACGGACTCTGCAAACAGTGTATCCCCGCTGACCAGAAAAACGGCCTCCGGGAAGTAATAGCAGCAGCTGCCGACGGTATGTCCCGGGGTGGCAATGACCCGAAAATGCATCCCTGCCAGGGTCAGCTCCTCCCCGTCCTGCAGATACACATCCGGTACCACCGTATAGGGCCTGCCCGCCATATCAGAGACATTATTGTGGGAATCCTCGCAGAGAGCCTTCTCCGCATCCAGCGCATAGAGCTTAACGCCTGCTGCCTCCCTCAGCTCCTTCGTCCCCCAGATATGGTCAAAATGTCCATGAGTCAGCAGGATCGCCTCCACTGTAAACCCGTTCTGTGTCAGAGTGTCATAGATCCGGCCGCCCTGATCCGCCGGATCCACCACAATGGCACGCTTTTCCGCTTCCTGATAAATAAAATAACAGTTGGTCTGGTAGGAGCCCAGCACCATCCTTCCGATCTTTGTCCCAGCCATCAGCCCGTCGTCCTTTCTATGTCGATGACACTTTCGATATTGCGGATCTTATCAATGATCCGGTTCAGCTCCTCCCTGCCGGAGATCTCAAAGGAGGTCTGCAGGGTTGCCATGCCCTGTTTGCTGGTCTTGGTATTCATGGACAGAATATCAATATTTTTCTCCGTCAATGCCTTGGAGATATCCGCCAGCAGGCCATTGCGGTTATTGGCAAAGATCCTGATCTCCGCCAGATACTTGCCTTCTTCCCCGCCTTCGCCCTCTCCGGCCTGCCACTCCGCATCAATGAGTCTGGCCCGCTCCATCTCCGGCAGACTCAGCATGTTGACGCAGTCCGTGCGGTGGATGGAGATGCCCCGGCCCCTGGTCACAAAGCCCACGATCTCATCCCCGGGCACAGGAGAACAGCACTTGGAAAAACGTACCGACAGATCCGCAATCCCCTTTACCACGATTCCGCTCTTGGAACGGGTACTTGAGGGCTTCATCATCACCGCTCCGTTTTCAGCGATGGTCTTGAGCACCTCCTCGTTGGTCATCTCCTTCTTATGATCCCTGTCATAGAGCTCCAGCATCTTATTGATGATCTGGCCCTCCTTCAGGGCGCCATGGCCGATGGCCGCCAGCACGGATTCCCAGTCATGAAAGCCGTACTTGCGCATGATGGCTTCCATGTATTCATTCTTCATCAGGTCGGGCATATTGATGCTCTTGGCCTTGCAGTAGCTGCTCAGCAGATCCTTGCCCTTGATGATATTGTCTTCTTTCAGTTCATTTTTAAACCACTGATTGATCTTATTCTTGGCCTGGGTGCTCTTCACCACATTCAGCCAGTCACGGCTGGGACCCTTGGAATTCTGAGAAGTGATGATTTCGATCCGGTCACCGTTTTTGATCTCATAATCAATGGTCACCAGCTTGCCGTTGACCCTGGCGCCCACCATCTTGTTGCCCACCGCGGAATGAATGCTGTAAGCGAAATCAATGGGAGTGGAGCCTGCGGGCAGATTCTTTACCTCGCCGGTGGGGGTAAAACAGTATACATTGTCCGAGAACAGATCCAAATCGTTCTTCAGCAGATTCATGAATTCCCGGTTGTCGGACATATCCCGCTGCCACTCCAGGATCTGGCGCAGCCATACCAGCTTTTCCTCCTCCTGGGCTTCCACATGCTTGCCGTCGGAGGCCTCCTTGTATTTCCAGTGGGCGGCAATACCGTATTCTGCCGCCTTATGCATCTCAAAGGTACGGATCTGCACCTCAAAGGGCTGCCCGTTGGTACCGATCAGCGTGGTGTGCAGGGACTGGTACATATTGGCCTTGGGCATGGCAATATAGTCCTTGAACCGCCCGGGGATGGGCTTATACATCTCGTGGATTACGCCCAGGGCCGCATAGCAGTCCTTCACCGTATCCACAATGATGCGTACGGCAAACAGATCATAGATCTGGTCCAGGGTCTTGTTCTGGTTCTTCATCTTTTTATAGATACTGAAAAAATGCTTCACCCGGCCGTCCACCTTGGCCCGGATCCCTGCATTTTCCACGTAATCCCGGACTTCGTCCACGATGCTCTGGATATATTTCTCCCGGACGCTTTTGCGCACGGCAATCTTATCAACCAGATCGTAATAGACCTCCGGCTCCAGATACTTCATGGACAAATCATCCAACTCGATCTTGATCTTGGAGATGCCCAGTCTCTGGGCAATGGGGGAATAGATCTCACGGGTCTCTCTGGCAATACGGATCTGGCTCTCCGGCTTCTGATATTTCAGGGTACGCATATTGTGCAGCCGGTCTGCCAGCTTGATCATGATCACCCGGATATCCTTAGCCATGGCCAGGAACATCTTCCGCAGATTCTCCGCCTGCATCTCCAGCTTGGTATCCGAAGGATCCCCCGTGCCGGATAACGGAAGCTTTTCCAGCTTGGTCACGCCGTCCACCAGCAGAGCCACATCCTCGCCAAACTCCCGAACCAGATCCTCCTCCGTCATGGCCGTATCCTCCACCACATCATGCAGGATGCCTGCCACGATGGTCTCCTTATCCAGTTCCAGCTCAGCCAGAATGATCGCCACATTCAGCGGATGGATAATATAGGGTTCACCGGACTTGCGCCTCTGATCCTTATGGGCCTCACCGGCCACCTTGTAAGCCTTTTCGATCATAGAAATGTCATCGCTGGGGTGGTACTTTTTGACACAGGAAATCAGATCCTGATACAGCTGCTCAGGAGATGTAAATTCTGTTATTTCGCCAAGTCTGGCATCATCAAATATCACATCTTTTTCTTCCCTCATAACGTCCTTATGCCTTTCTGTAACCCTCTGGCTCCACAGACCCCCACTGCCTGTTATGTACCCCTTATTTCCCTGAGTAGGTGATTGCCGCCTCCAGCCGGTAATCTGCGATCTTTTCACGGCCCTTCAATCCCGCCAGCTCGATCAGCACCACGACGCCGACTACCACGCCCCCGAGACTCTCAATCAGCTTAATCATTGCCTCCGTGGTTCCGCCGGTGGCGATCAGATCGTCCACGATAAGCACCTTCTGTCCGGGCTGTATGCTGTCCTTGTGCATCTCGATCGTGGCCTGACCGTACTCCAGAGCATAGGTTCTCTCTACGGTCTCCCGGGGAAGCTTGCCCTTTTTGCGGATCAGTACAAAGGGCTTATGGTTATTGTAAGCAATCGGTGTACCGAAGATAAAGCCCCTGGACTCCGGCCCAACCACCACGTCATAATCCAGATCGCTGATCTTCTCCTGCATGGTGTCTATGGCCAGCTGCAGTCCGTCCGCATCCTGCAGCACACTGGTCACATCCCTGAAAATGATTCCCTTCTCCGGGAAATCCGGAATACTTCTGACATACTCTTCCAACGCTCTCATTTCGTACCCTCCCAAGCTCTTATGTTATCCTGCCACATTGGCTTTTTTATAACATTACTCATTATAGTATTATTTGCCATGAAAGTCAAAATAATCTTTTGTATTCGCTTCTCCAGATACATTTTATGTAGCGGTATCTCTTTTTGCCGCCAGTTTGTCTGCATATTTTTTCGCCGGGCAGCCTTTTTCCGCTTTTCAGCCGGGCCAGCTTGGGGAGCAGAAAGGAACCGTCAGGATAGCGGAGCTGGGGATCCTGCTGCAGGCAACGGTCCAGCAGCCGGGCAAACGCCCTGCCCATCCCCGCATGTCTGCTGCAATACGCTGCGGTGTCATAGGGCGGCTTTCCCGGATCCTGCCCCGTCAGCAGAAAGGCCAAAAGCTTTCCCAGTCCATAGACATCACAGGCCGGCGTAATCCCGGCTCCGTTCCAGAACTGTTCCGGTGCGCCGTAGCCGTAGGTTCCCGCCGGTCCGAAATTTTCCTTCTCCGGGCATACCGCCGCTCCCAGATCCACCAGCCTGGCCCTGCCCAGGGACGTTATGATCACATTGGCAGCCTTCAGATCCCGATAGACATAGGCCGGCTGACAGCCGTGCAGGCAGGCCAGCCCCTGCGCTATGTCCTGCCCGAGCCCTGCTGCCATCCGCTCCGGCATTCCTGCCGGATACTGCTCCATCAGCTGCTGCAGGCTGATGCCCGAAATATATTCCATGACCAGATATGCTCCCTGCTCTTCCTCCCCCGCTCCGATCCACCGGGGAAAGCAGGGATGGCTTAATTGCCGCAAAATCCCGGATTCCCGGCGGATCAGGTCGGCATTTGCACTGTATTTCAGGGCAACGATTGTTCCCTCCGCCGTCTTTTTTGCCCGGTATACCCGGGCGGTTGCCCCTGCTCCCAGAAGTTCCAGCAGCCGGTATCCGCCGATAATCCTGCCCATATTTATGTCTGTATCCTTTTCCATCGCATACTCCTTTCCTCTCCTGTTACACCATTTGTAAATAGATTCCGCCTACCGCCTCGGCAGAGCCCCGGCTTCTGCCCTCCTGATACAGCTCCCTCAGCCGCCTGCCGATGCGCTGTTCCTGCCAGTCCCCTTCCCCATGCAGAATCTGACATACCTCCTCCTTGGACAGCTTCCCTATCAGCTCCGGGGTGTGCAGCAGCAGTCCCGCCCCTCTCTGGATCCTGCCGGAGAGAGGAGCAGCCAGAGCTTTCAGCTGCGGACGGTTGTAGCGATAGTTTACCAGCTGCACTTTTACCTCCCCCTGTCCGAAGAGAAAAAAACGGCTGCCTGCCAGAAGCAGTCCGGCATATTCCAGATCCCCTGCCCAAACTTCCGCCTGCTGCCCGGCGTTCAGTTCTCTAAGGATACAGGCAAGCTCCGGCTCCAGCAGGTTCTGCGGAGACGGCAGACTCCGTTTTTCACAGGCCGGTAGGCAGACCCTGTGAAACCACTCCACCAGCCGCTCCGTCATATAGCCTCCCAGAGCCTTTTCCCGGCTGGTACAGACACAGAACAGGCCTATCTCCCGCCCCTGTATTTTTACCTGCTGCAGCACCAGAGATACCGGACTGACGCCGCCGTCTGCCGCCCTCTCCCATATGTAATTTGATACAATCCCCATATACGCCTCCTATCATAATGAGCTTTTAATTCTGTTGCACTGTGAAATGAAATGCCGGGAGAACTCCCGAAAAAGTATTCTGAGCAAAGACCGGTTTTGTTCGGCGGGGCAAGATTCCCGCCAAACAAAACCCAGCCGCTGAAGCGGCCAAACTGTTATGTTACATAAAGATATTTCGAAGATCATTAAAGAATACGATTACCATCAGAATCATGAAAAATACCAGACCGATAAAATGCACCATGCCCTCCTTCTCCGGCGGAACGGGCTTGCCCCGGACGACCTCCACCAGCAGAAACACCAGGCGGCCTCCATCCAGCGCCGGAATGGGCAGCAGATTCAATATCCCCAGGTTGATCGTCAACAGAAGGGCTATATATCCCATATTCAGCGCCACGGTCTCCCAGCCGTACTGCTTCGCCTGTGTGTAGGTCTTTCCCACCACATTGACGGCTATGCCCACCGGGCCCGCCACCTCGTCGCTCTTTACCTGTCCCCGCAGCATCAGCCCCAAGCTCTGCCAGGTGGATCGCGCGCAGTAGCGCACCTCATACCAGGCATATTTCAGCACATCCAGACCCTCCGCTTTCAGCGCCTCTCCCACATAGATACCCATAACATAGCTGCCTGTGGCCTCATTCAGCTCCGGTGTTATGGTGACTACACAGCGCTGTCCGTCCCTATCGTATTCCAGCGTAAATTCCTTGCCGTTATTGATCCGGTTAAACAGCAGAACCTCCTCCTGCAGATACACACGGTCTCCGTTCAGGGCAACAATCACATCCCCCTCCTGAAGCCCGGCCTGCTGGGCAGGTCCGCCCTCCGTCACGCCGGAGATCACCGGATCATAAAATACCATCACTCCCGCAAGAATTATGGCAATAACAGCCCCCAGGATAAAATTGAAGATGGGGCCTGCCAGCACCGTGGATATTCTGGCCCACACATTCGCCTGCAGAAAGGATCCCTCTGTATTCTCACCCTCCCTGGTATTCAGGCCATCCTCTCCCTCAAACATACAGGCTCCCCCAAGAGGCAGCAGCTTAATGGAGTATTTGGTTTCCTTTCTTTTCCAGGAAAATATCGTAGGCCCCATCCCCACGGCAAACTCCACCACATGGATGCCGTTTACCTTGGCAATCAGGAAATGCCCAAACTCATGGGAGATCACCACCACACCGAATATCAGGATAAACAATATAAATGTCATCATATTACATCAATTCCTTTATATAATCGTATACGCTCTGCTCCGCAGCCAGAATTTCTTCCACACTCGGATTTTCCACCGGATCATGCTGCTCCATACAACGCTGTATCAGCTCCGGAATCTGCAGATACCCGATCTTCCGCTCCAGAAACAGCGCCACCGCCTTTTCATTGGCGGCATTATACACGGTGGGCAGGCTGCCTCCCCGCTCCAGTGCCTGATACGCCAGCTTCAGGCCATAGAAGGTCTCCGTATCCGGCTTCTCAAAGGTCACACTGCCCAGCTTGAAGAAATCCACCCGGTTATCCCGCATGGCCCTTCTGTCCGGATAAAACAGCGCATACTGGATCGGCAGCTTCATGTCAGGCACGCCCAGCTGGGCAATCACTGCGCCGTCAATATATTCCACCATGGAGTGAATGATGCTCTGCGGATGCACCACCACCTGGATTTGTTCCGGCTCCACACCAAAGAGCCATTTGGCTTCCATAACCTCCAACCCCTTGTTGACCAGCGTGGAGGAATCTATCGTGATCTTCCGCCCCATGGCCCAGTTGGGATGCTTCAAGGCATCCTCCACCTGCACGCCGGCCAGCTGCTCCCGGGTCCTGCCCCGGAACGGGCCGCCGGAAGCGGTCAGCAGGATCCTGCTGATTTTCCCCGCCGGTTCCCCGTTCAGAGACTGGAAGATGGCGCTGTGTTCACTGTCCACCGGCAGAATGGAGACGCCGCACTCTTTGGCCAGGGGCATAATGATATGCCCCGCGCACACCAGCGTCTCCTTGTTGGCCAGTGCAATATCCTTTCCCGCCCTGATCGCCGCAATGGTGGGTCTGATACCAATCATTCCCACCATTGCCGTCACTAATACCTCCGCCTGGGGCAAAACAGCAATCTCCAGCAGTCCTTCCATGCCCTGCAGCACACGTACCGGGCAGTCCGCCACACGGATCCGCAGCTGAGCTGCCGCCTCTTCGGACCACATGACCGCCACCTGAGGGTGAAATTCCCGGATCTGGGCCTCCATCAGCTCTGCATTACTGCCTGCTGCCAGAGCCACTGTCTCCAGCTCCTGCGCATTGCTTCTCACGATATCCAAAGTCTGGGTACCAATAGAACCGGTTGAACCCAGTATTGCAATTTTTTTCATATTGTTCTTTCCTCACGTTTACCTGACTGCATGGATCAGCAGCACGGACAGAAAATAAATCATCGGCGCCGTCACGATCATACTGTCAAACCGGTCCATGATCCCGCCATGTCCCGGCAGTATCTTTCCGTAATCCTTGATCTCATAATTGCGTTTAATGGCAGAAGCCGCCAGGTCTCCCACCATGGACATAAGCGCTCCTGCCGCACTGATAAAGACAATGATCCACAGCACCTTCTGATCGGGAATCACCGCCTCCACAACAAAATAAGCATAGAGCCCGCCGATCAGCGCCGCTCCAACCACGCCGCCGATACATCCCTCCAGGGACTTATGGGGGCTCAGCACCGGAAAGATCTTCTTTTTGCCAATCAGCTTTCCCACACAATACGCACAGGTATCGCATCCCCAGGAACTGATCAGGATCAGCCATACCAGATAGATTCCGCTCTCACTCATCCGGGTCATATACATAAAGGAAAGCATCACCGGTGCATACAGGAAAGAGAAAATAGCCGTCACCACCTGCCGGGCTTGATATTTAGGGAAACAGATCACATACAGGAACATCTCCGCCATAAATACCAGCACGATACACATCAGCAGCAGTGCGGTATCCTGCCACACATACATGACCGCATAATAAAGGACCACTCCGGTCAACCCTGCGATCTCCAGCCCATTAAAGCCTTTCTCTGCCGTATTTACTTTCTGTGCCTTCGTAAGCTCCCGATACCCCGCCAGGGATATGAGCATCAGTATCCCTGCCAGATAAGGACCTCCCAGAAACATCGTAGCCACTGCAATGATAATCATGACAATTCCACTGACAAGTCTGGTCCAAAACATTACGCTTCCTCCTCGGAGATCCTGCCGTATCTCCTGTCTCTATGATTATATGCTTCCACGGCCTTGACCAATTCTTCCTTGTCAAAGTCCGGCCAGGGCACAGGGGTAAAATAGAACTCCGTATAAGCCAGCTGCCACAGCAGGAAATTGGAGATCCGCTGTTCATTGCAGGTACGGATCAACAGATCCGGCTCCGGTATTCCATGGGTGTCCAGATGCTCGCCGATCAGCTGCTCCGTGATCTCCTGGGGCTTAAGCTCTCCCCTCCGGATCTCCTGACCGAGTTGCTTCACCGCCCGGACAATCTCATCCCTGCCTCCGTAATTGATGGCGATCTGAAAGTGCAGTCCGTCGTTGTCCTTCGTAGCCTCCTCCAGTTGACGGATGCGCACTTGGATATCCTGATCCAGCCGTGATTTTTCTCCCAGCACACGGACACACATGCGGTTCTTCTCTGCCGTTTTCAGACAGGTCTTCATATAATTCCGCAGCAGCTTCATCAGGGCGTCCACTTCCTCCTGGGGACGGTTCCAGTTCTCCGTGGAAAAAGCATACACGGTCAGGTACTGGATCCCCATGCGGTAAGCCTCCTCACAGATCACCTCCACGTTCTTGGCCCCCTCCACATGCCCCATATTTCTGGGCAGGCCCCTGGCCTTCGCCCAGCGCCCGTTGCCGTCCAGAATGATCGCCACATGATTCGGCATTTTCAATTCTTCACTCATGCTTTCATTCTCACTCCCATTTCAGGTTTTAAATCGTTTTTCTGTAAATGCATGGAAAGGGAGCAGTTCCCATCCGTCCGGATGATAACCGTCCCCCCGTTATCCATTGTCATTTCATACTTATTCGGATTTCCCGAACCGGGTCAATCCGTAACCCTTTATACGGTCATGATCTCCTTTGACTTCATTTCCATCAGAGCGTCAATATCCTTGATATATTTGTCTGTCAGCTTCTGCAGACTGTCCTCCAGCTGCTTGATCTCATCCTCTGAAGCCTCGGTCTTGGCCAGCTTTTTGAAGGAATCATTGCCGTCACGGCGAATATTGCGGATTGCTACCTTGCCATCCTCCGCTTTCTTTTTCACTTCCTTTACCAGATTTTTTCTGCGCTCCTCCGTCAGCTCCGGGAACACCAGACGGATCACGCTGCCGTCATTGGTAGGGGTGATGCCCAGATCAGATGCCAGTATGGCTTTCTCGATTCCCTTCAGCAGGCTCTTCTCCCAAGGAGCGATCTGGATAATCCTCGCCTCGGGCACTGTCACATTGCCCACCTGCTGGATCGGTGTGGGCGTCCCGTAATAATCCACACGGATCCTGTCCAGTACATGAGGATTGGCACGTCCGGCTCTGATCGTGCCATAGTCTGACTCCAGAAATTCATATGTTTTCTTCATCTTATCATCAAACTGCTGTAATCTTGCGTCCATATTTATTCCTCCTACATATTTAAGTTCCGCAGTATTAATTTCTTCTTCAAACGGTAACCTTGGTTCCGTTCAATTTACCCTTCACCGCGTTTACAATACTGTTCTCTTCATTCAGTCCAAACACCCACATGGGCATATGGTTATCCCGTGCCAGAATGGAAGCTGTCATATCCACGACCTGCAGATTCCTTGCAATCACTTCCTCAATGGTCACTTCGTCATACTTCTTCGCTGCCGGGTTCTTGCGGGGATCATCGTCATATACGCCGTCAATGGATTTGGCCAGCAGAATCACATCCGCATCCACCTCGATTGCCCGCAGCACCACGCCGGTATCCGTAGAAAAGTAAGGATGTCCCGTACCGCCTGCGAAAAATACCACCATGCCCTTGGCAAAATATTTATTGGCTCTGTCCTTGGAAAACAGCTTGGTAAAGGAACCGCACTCAAAGGGAGTCAGAATGCCGGTCATCATCCCCACTGACCGAAAGATCTCAGACACATAGATACAGTTCATCACTGTTGCCAGCATACCGATCTGATCTGCCTTGGTTCTGTCAATATTCTCACTGGAACGGCCTCTCCAGAAATTGCCGCCGCCGATGACAATGCCTATCTGGAGCCCCTCATCCACCAGCTGTTTTACCTGTAATGCCACACCTTTGACGGTCTCCTCATCAAAGCCTGTCTTCTTCTCCCCGGCCAGAGCTTCCCCGCTCAATTTCAATAAAATGCGCCGCATATTCTGTTCTGTTCCTGCCTTTCCCATGGATTCCTTATTTTTTGCCTTTTCTCGTTTCCGGCTTATAATCATCGAAGAAAGAAGTCGGATTCACATCCGCATAACACTGGGAGCACATACCCTCGATCACAGCGCCGTTATTGATCTGCACGGACTTGGACTTGATATTGCCCATCACAATGGCGGAGGTATCCAGAATCACGGGGCCATGCACATCAATATCCCCCTTGACGGCCCCTGCGATCACAGCGCTGTTAGCGCTGATATTTCCGATAATCACAGAACTGGAACCTATCTTCACTGCCCCCTCACTGACCACTTCCCCGGTGATCTTTGCATTATCCGCATAGATCTCGGCAGCCTTGGAATTGCCGATAATATAACCGGTTACATTCAGTTTACCCAGAATATCAATATCGCCATTCACACTGCCCACCAGATCCAGGGATCCCTCGCTCACCACATCACCGTTAATGGTCATCCCCTCCGTCACTGTGGACGTCTCGTCCGATGCCATCCTTGCATTGATTAACTCTGCCACCTTAGATTCCCCCTTCGTCTCTTTTCTCACTTCCTGCTTTTCTTCCATCGCCGGTGCCGCCAACGGCTCTCCTGCTGATAATGCGCTCTCAAGCATCTTTTCCAGATCCATATCCATATCCGTCCGGGGCGCCTCTGGCTCCTCAGCCACTTTCAGTGCGGCTGCCACCTCCGCTGCCAGCTTCGCTTCCAGGGCAGTATCCGGTTCTTCTTCCGTCATCCCGGGTACCACAATGGAATCCACTCTGTCCAGCATCTCGTCAATATTCCCAAACTCCTGTGCCTGCGGCTTACCGCTTTCCGGCGAAGTCTCTGCAGCAGCCTCTGCGCCATCCGTCTCCGTTGGCATCAGTTCATTCACCGCCTGGGACAGATCTTCCTTCAAATCTGAGAAAAATCCCATGGTATTCTTCCTCCATTCTATCTTATCTGTTATTGCCTTCACCTTTATGAATATGTTGAACCGGCGTGGTCTCCTCCGTGATCGGCAATATCACGGTATCCTCCATAGCCAAAATATTCTCGATAATCTCCGGCAGCGCCTCCACTGTTGTGGGACGTGACGCCGCATCATGCATCAGGATAATGGATGTCCCATGCTTTGAGATATCCGCCGTCGCATTTTCCACCAGGGTATCCGCATCCAGCAGCGTGCTGCCTGCGTCCCCCGAGGAGATATTCCAGTCGTAGAACACGACCTCCTGCTCCTCCAGAAAATCCGCAAATATCTGCATATCCAGATCACTGACGGTATTGGAGCTGCCGCCGGGAAACCGGTAGCAGGTACTCTGTATGCCCGTATTCTCCAGTATGTAGGAGTATATCCGATAATAATCAGCCGAAAAAGCCTCCAGCGAACTGTAAATATCCGCATATTTATGAGAATAAGAGTGCATCCCGATCGTATGCCCACGCCGGGCAATCTCCCGCAGCATCTCTATGGAATGTTCATCCTCCTTACCCAATACAAAAAAGGTTGCTTTCACATCGTAGGCATCCAGAATATCCAGTATGTCTTCCGTGTATTTGCTGGGGCCGTCATCAAAGGTCAGGTATACCTTGTGGGCAGCCTGCGACACCTCCTGCTGCGCCGTCAGGGAATCCGCAAGTCCCTCCATTCCCTCGGCTCCGACTACAGGCGCCTCCACATGGCTCTCCGTCCTGCTCAGCTGCGGCTCCGTATCCTGCCCCGTCTCAGGGCTCTGTTCCTGTCCCTGAGCTGCCGCCTCCAGCAACAGCTGCTGCAGGCTTTCCCGGGTATCTGTCAGCTGACGGTTTAATGCATTAACTCTGTGAAAAAGCACTCCGCTCAGCGCCACCGGAAGCAGCATCCACACCAGTACTGACAGCACGATTCCTTTTTTCAACCGCCTAACTCTCCTGCGCCTTGCATCCTCCCCGGGTATCTGCTCTTTTTCCATTATAGCATACCAACCCTTCTGTTAAAAGAAAAAACTTTATGAACATTTTAACATGACAGTGTGGATATTTCAAGGAGAAAAAGAAGGGTGCGGCAAATCCGCGGCAGATAAGAGACGCATACCGCCATCAGCTGATCTGCCACTGAATATGACTGCCTGCTTCATCCTTGCTGACAAGCAGCTGGTCTTCAATCTCCTGCTTGAGCTCTGTCACATGTGAAATGATCCCGATCAGCTTTGATCCCCCGGCCATCTGCTGCAGTACCCGGACCGCCTGATCCCGGGAGTGCTCGTCCAGGGAGCCGAAGCCTTCATCGATGAACATGACGTCCAGATTGATGGACGCAGAGCTCTCCCGGATCTGGTCCGCCATGCCGAGTGCCAGAGACAGCGCCGCCATAAAGGACTCGCCGCCTGAAAGGGTTCTGACTTCCCGCTCCTGTCCGGTAACATTAGAATATACCATAAGGTCAAGGCCCCTATTTTTTCCCTCTCCCGCCTGGTCTTCTCCCACCATACGCAGTTCAAACTGTCCGGCAGACATTTCCCCAAACCGCATATTTGCCGCATGCAGGATTCTCTGCAGGTAGCAGCGCTGTACAAAGGTTTCGATATCCATTCTGGCGCCGGTCACTTTGCCTGCAAGGCGGTTATACAGGCTGTCGATTCCGGTGTAAGCCGTTATGATCCGGCTGCGTTCCTCCATCTTCGGCGCCAGCGCATCATACGCATCATGATCCGCCCGGTAATCTTCCTTTAAGCGCTCCAGGGCAGTCTGCGCTTCCTTCAGTCTTCCCTCCGCCGCATTTTTTGCCGCTTCCAGCTCTTCCAGAACCGGCTTCTTCCGATCCCCGATGGCTTTTTTTGCTGTTTCCGCAGCGCCCTCCGCAACGTCCCTCTTTCGGTTATGGGCCTCGATCTTCCTTTGCAGCAAAGCCGTATCCTCTCTTTTGTAGTGGGCTGTGATATCTTTCCACCGGGATTCTGCCAGTTTCTTTTCCTGCAAAGCCTTCTCATAGGCCGCCCGGCACCCATCCCGCTTTTCTTTCAGACCGGGAAGCTCCTCCCGAAACTGCCGGATCAGAGTCTCTGCCTGCTCCTTCTCCGTCTGTGCCGACAAAGCGGCGCTATGGGCGGCCTGATAAGCCCTATCCCTCTCTACCCTTGCCTGCCCTGCTGCGGCAAGTGCGGTATGGGCCTCCTCCTCCGTAGGATATTCCCTCTGCGCTTCCAAACCCGCCAGCGTTGCACGGGAGGAAGCCAGTGCTGTCTTCGCCTCTCCCGCCTGCCGGGCGGCGGCCTCCGACTCCGCTCTCAGCCGTGCTCTTTGCGTATCCGCATTCTTTAAACACGCCTGCACATCAGCCAGCGTATCTGCTTTTTCCCGGATACTTTTCCCCTCTGCCTGAATTTCCGCCCTCCAGTCTGCCAGAAGCGCATCCGCCTGCTCTACCGTCAATTCTTTCGGAACCGCAGTCAGCGATTTTTCCATCCGCCTGCGGAGTTTGGCAATGGTATCCGCAAAGTGATTTTGCTTTTCTGTCAGAAGCTCCGCTGCAGTACCGGATGCCGTAGATTTTTCTGATCGATCCCGCTCCAGTTCGGATACTTCTCCGGCCATCGTCTCTATACTCTCCCGGGTCAACTCCTCATGCATCTCCGTAAGCTCGCACGGCTGGGGGTGCTGCGTAGAGCCGCACACCGGACAGGGCTTGCCCGGTATCAATGTCCGGGCGATAAAGCCTGCCTGCGCATCCAGAAACGCCTCGTTCTTCCGGTCATATTCTTCCTTTTTGACCCGATATTTCTCCTTGGCGGATTCGTACGCTTTCTGTGCCTTTTCCGCCCTCGCCAGCTGTGCGGCAACGTCTCTCTGCGCCTCCCCGGCAGAAGCAGCCTCCGAGGCAATTTCCTCAGCCTCCTCACTCTTTTTCTTCCAGCGTTCCAGAAGGGCATTGGCATCTCTAAGGTCCTCCTCCTGCTTTCTCCATGCCTGCTCCTGTGCTTCAAAATCAGCCAGAGCCTTCTGCGCTTTCTCCGCATTTTCCCCGGCAGCTGTAAGCGCAGTCTGCCCGTTCGTCACCTCCGCTTGTACTGCATGGATCTTCCGAAAAACCTCCAGCGCTTTCTCCACTCGCTGGGACACCCTGGTAAATGCTTCCAGCTGCTCAGCCTGCGCCTCCTTTGCGGCGTTCTCCTCCACAGCGGCCTTGGCATATTTTTCTGCCAGCCCCGGCAGGGCATCCTGCTGCGCTTTCCATTTCTGTTCCGTGTCTGTGACCGCCGCTTCCGCATCCGCATATCTCTGATAAACTGCCTGAATCTCATATGCGGCCTGAATCTCCTCTGTCAATCCGGCAGCCTGTCTTATCTCCTCCGATGAAGCTTCACATTCCGCCAGTTCCTTTTCCGCTTTCTCCAGCTGTTCAAAGGACTGTATCAGAATCTGTGCATGGGTGTACGTATCCCGCTTTTCGTCACGAACTCTGCTTATGTCCTCATAAGCCGCTTTCGCAGAATCCTTCTCCTCCTTCAGCCTGACGCAGAGGAGTGCCAGTTCCGCAAGAAGAGCTTCCATATCCGCAGCATTCAGCTTTTCGGCGGACAGGACTCTTCTCTTAAGCTCCTTCAGCTTTTCTGCATTCTCATATGTCTCCGGGATCACCACATGGGAGGTTTCCGTCCGACAGACGGTCTGAATCTGTTCCATTTCCGAGAGCTTATCCTTGCGTCTCCGTCCCAGTTCGTCCACGATCTCCCGGAACAATTCGGTATCGAACAGCTTGCGGAAAATTTCCTTTTTCTTGTTGGAGTCCGCACGGAGCACCTCCATGAATTCGCCCTGGGCGATCATGGCTACCTGCATGAACTGGCTCTTGGTCAGGCCAACGATCGCTTCCAGCTTACTGTCCGTCTCTTTCTGGTTCTGCGAGTACTCAGAGCCGTCCGGCATAGTCAGGGACACGGTCTCCTTCTCTTCCCTGATACCGGAACCCTTTTTCAGCGGACGGATATGTCTCGGCACACGGCGGACAGTATAAATTGCCGCCTCACCGCCGGTCATTTCCGAAAAAGTAAGCTCCACAAACGGCTCCGTACCATAATCCACATACTGGCTCTGCAGCTCGGTTCCGTCTTTTTTATTGTTGGTGGAGCTGGCCTCCCCATAAAGGGCAAATACAAGGGCGTCAAAGATCGTGGTCTTGCCTGCGCCGGTATCACCGGTGATTAAAAAAAGGTTCTGTCTCGGTCTGGTAAAGTCAATCAGCGTCTTTTTGCCGTAAGAACTAAAAGCCTGCATCGTTAATGTTAATGGTCTCACCCTACTGCACCTCCAAAACGCTGTTGATTACATCCCGGAGAAGCTCCTGCTCCTCCCCGCCCAAATCCTTTAAAAAGGAACTGCAAAGTGCAAAGGCATCCAGATCTGCTTCTGCTGCATATTGTACACTATAGTCCGCTTTCCGCAGTGCTTCTCTCCGAATCTCCAGAAGATTCGGAAATGCATAACGAAGCCGGTCCTGCATATCCATGACATCCAGATCCTCCTTATCGTTCAGTATCACGGTTACATAATCACTGCAGCTCTGTTTTAAGACTTCCTCCAGCGTTCCCGTAATCACACGCAGCTGACGGAGAGGGGTAAGCGGAAGAACGGTCGTCTTCACATTGCCTTTCTCTTCCATTTCCACCATGATGATGCCTTTCTGCTGCTTGGCCTCACTGACCGAGCAGGCAAGCGGCGTCCCGCAGTAGCGGTAGCATTCGCTGCCCACCTTCATCGGTTTATGGATATGTCCCAGCGCCGCATAATCGAATTTTCCCAGGATGTCTGCCTTTACTTCGTCAATATCGCCCACTGTGCGCCTCTCGGAATCCATCCGCTCCACCTGATCCGCGTGCGTCCCCACCGGCAGATAAAACTGGTGGCTTACAAGGACATTCCTCTCATCTTCATCGATATCTTCCCGTTCAATGAGCTTATGCAGGGTGTCATTGTAGGATAAGTTGTTTCCGCTCTCATCAGTGCCGACGATGGCCTTCACCATTGACGGTTTGACAAACGGAAGCAGATAAAAATTCACATTTCCATGGGCATCCTGCAGAGTGACCTTCTCGATATGGTCCTCCGGCGTTTGGGGCGGCATGCCGATCATATGAAGCTTCTGCCGCTTCAGCACGCTTCGAAAGATATTGACACGGGGAGCGCTGTCATGGTTCCCACTGATCATCATGATTTCCGCACCCGGTACCGCTTCTCTGAGTCCGGACGCAAACCGGTCAAAGACCTCCACGGCTTCCGCCGACGGAATCGCTTTGTCATAAATATCCCCTGCGATCAGAATGGCATCCGGCTGTTCCTCCGCCGCCTTTTCTGCAATCCGGTTCAGAATATATTCCTGATCCTCCCTCAGATCTCTGTTGATAAGCTTCAGCCCGATATGCAGATCGGACAGATGAAAAAATTTCATACTCATATTCCCCTTTGTTTGGACAGAATATTTCTTAATCTGGCAATTTTCTGATATTTGTTGACCGGAAAACAGGCAAAGAAGATGCAGCAGAAATCCTCTCCGCAGCTTCCGTATGCTTAAGCTATTATAGAACATCCCAATATCGATTGGCCATTTCCCGAGAATTGCATAAATAAATTCTATCCTTTATTTAAAGCTTCCTTTCTTCCGTAGTCGCTGTCTGCATTTCTTCCCCCAAATAAGTCGTCTATGACTTCTTAAACTTATGATACAAATACCTTTTAACTGTTCCAGTCCTGATTCTTCTTTGCATCCTTGATACGGCAGTAATCTTCCAGATCCACATCGATCCTTACTTTCGTATCCGGTTTTCGGTTGCTCAAGAGGCACACGGTTTCCACATTCGCCGTCCAGGGAAACTGATCCACCGTCACAGCCCTCTCCACATAGTACCCCCCAGCCAGGAAGGCTTCCAGATCCCGGGCCAAGCTGGTGGGCTTACAGGAAATATAGACAATCCGCTCCACCCCATATCCGATGATCTTCGGCAGAGCCTTAGGGTGAATACCGTCTCTGGGCGGATCTAAAATGATCATATCCGGTTTTTCCGTCAGCTCGTCCAGCACCTTCAGCACATCCCCCACAATAAATTCACAGTTCTGCAAGCCGTTTAAGACCGCATTTTCCCGGGCGGCCTCCACAGCCTCCTCCACGATCTCCACACCGATCACATGCTCCGCCGCAGAAGCCATCAGCTGGGCAATGGTTCCGGTACCGCTGTACAGATCATACACCAGCTTTGCCTGGCCCAGCTCTCCCACATACTCTCTGGCCGTCTCATACAGCACCTCCGCACTGTAGGAATTGGTCTGAAAAAAAGAAAAGGTGGAAATCCGAAACCGCAGACCAAGCAGTTCCTCATAGATATACTCCCGGCCATAGAGAATCTCGGTATGGTCACTCTGCACCACATCCGCCAAGGAATCATTGATAATATGCAGGATCCCCACCAGCGTGCCGTTAAGCTTTCCCTGCTCCTGCAGATCCAGCAGGCAGGTCTTAAAGCCTTCCATTAATTCCCGGATTTCCCGGGAGGCCGAAGGTTCCCCGGCATCCCCCTCAGCCTCCGTATTTCCTCGATTCCCCTGGCTGCCCGGCTGCTCCAGCGTACCTGCCGCAGGCGCCTGGGAGGATGTCACCAGAGCCACCAGAATCTCTCCCGTTCTGGCTGCTTTCCGCACCAACAGATGGCGCAGGAAGCCCTGGTGCCGCATCTTATGGTGAAAGCTGGTGCCTTTTTCCTGAAAATAGGACAGCACCGCCACCAGAATACGCCGGTAATCCTCGTCCACAATCCTGCAGTCCTTCACATGCACCACATCATACATACTCCCCCGTTTATGCATCCCCAAGGACAGAGGACCGTCTTTGATCTCGTCTCCGAAAGAAAACTCCATCTTATTCCGATATTCGTAAGGACTGGGACTTCTCTTGATCCCCTCCCACTGCCATGTCTCCTGCTGCCCCGCCAGCGCCTGCGTAAGCAGAGTCTTCACCTGCCGTTCCTTGATGGCCAGCTGTTCTTCATAGGGCAGGGACAGATAGGTACATCCTCCGCACACGCCAAAATGGGAACACTGAGAGCCAGTTTCCAAAGGGGATGTCTCTAACACCTCCAGAAGTCTGGCTTCCGCCTTCCCATGTTTTACTTTATTTACGAAGAAGGAGATCTTCTGTCCGGGCAGGCTGTTTTTCACAATGCAGGTCTCCTCTCCGGCTCTGACAACGCCTTTGTTCGGGAAATCCACACGTTCCACAATTCCTGTATACACCTGTCCTTTTTTCATGTGTTTAGTTTTCTCCTTCGTCCTCGAAGATATCTTCTTCCTCGTCGTCCTCATCCTCGAATTCATCTTCAAAATCATCTTCGAAGTCTTCCAGGTAATTGGGCGAAAAATAACGGTAAACAGCATAGGCAATGGCCGCCACCGCAGCGATCACACCGATGATCGCCAGAATCCATACCAGCACATTCCCCTTCTTCTCCTCTTCCTTCTTGCTGCCCAGCAGCTCGCTCAGCTTCTTTAACTCCGTTATATTCATATCACAGTCTCCCTTCTGATATGTTATTAAATATTAAATATAGAATACCACAAATGCATTCATTTTACTACACTTTTTTAAGTTTCGCAAAGGAAGCATACATGATTTTCTGCCCCGTTTTGTCAAAATCCACCGTTACCTTATAGTCCCGGGGCTCTCTGACGACCTGGGTTACCGTTCCCTCGCCGTATTTCAGATGGCGCACCCGATCCCCTGCCTGATACTCCAGCTCTCCCAAAGTCTGCATGCCCGAGCCCCTGGAAATACCGGCAATCTTGTTCAGTTCTCCCATGTCCTTTGCAATATAAGGCTTGTTTTCCCGGGGTGTCACCTTGTGCCGCAGAACCGCCTTGGGTCTGAAGTCCACCGGCATATCCTGAGAGATGCTAAACGCCTCCGTCATTTTTGTTCTGGGAAACGTATTATCCAGCAGCTCCTCCGGGATCTCCCGTACAAAAAGGCTCACCGGATTGTACTGGTTCTCCCCCCGCACCATGCGGCAGCGGGCACAGGTCAGAGTCAGTTCCTCACGGGCCCTGGTGATCCCCACATAGGCCAGCCTGCGCTCCTCCTCCAGGTCTCCCGGATCATCGGAGCTGATGGACATATAGCCGGGAAACAGGCCATCTTCCATACCGGCCAGATACACATAGGGAAATTCCAGTCCCTTCGCGCTGTGCAGAGTCATCAGCAGGACTCTGTCACTTCCGCTCCCCAGACTGTCGATATCCGCCACCAGCGCAACCTCCTCCAGAAATTCACTCAGGGAGATATTGTTATGAGTCTGCTCATAGATCACAGCCTTATTCAGAAATTCATCCAGATTCTCCAGACGGTCCTCCGAGTCCTCGTCATCCATATTTTTCAGATAATCCTCATAATTGATGGTATCGATAATTTCATGGATCATATCCACAATGCCGTAATACCGGGCCTTGGTCCGGAATACCTGAATCAATTTGACAAAGGGCTCCAGCCTGGCCGCCGCCCGGCCCAGACTGGTGATCTGATCCAGCTGTTCCAGCGCCTGATAAAAGGTAATTCCCCGTATATCGGCATATTCCTGCACCTTGTTCAGAGTAGCGTCTCCGATCCCCCGCCTGGGCACATTGATGATCCTTTTTACCGCCAGATCATCCCTGCCGTTATCCACCGTCTTAAGATAGGCCAGAATATCCTTGATTTCCCGTCTGGCATAGAAGTTGATTCCCCCCACCACATTGTAGGGCATCCCCTCCACCACCAGCCTCTCCTCCAGCATCCGGGACTGGGCGTTGGTGCGGTAAAGAATTGCGCAGTCCCCATAATGAGCCTCCCCTTTCCGCACGCGGGAGGCAATATCGCCTGCTATATATTCCGCCTCCTCAAAGCCGTTGCCGAGCTGGCGGAAACGGATCTTGCTGCCCTTTTCCCGGGCCGTCCACAGGGACTTTTCCTTGCGCCCCACATTGTTGCGGATTACGGCATTGGCCGTATCAAGGATATTGCCGGTAGACCGGTAATTCTGCTCCAGCTTAATCACCCTGGCCTCAGGATACACCTTTTCATAATCCAGAATATTACGGATATTGGCACCGCGGAATTTATATATGGACTGGTCGTCATCTCCCACCACACAGAGGTTGCGGTATTTGTCCGCCAACAGCCGCACCAGTTCAAACTGAGCGGTATTGGTATCCTGATATTCATCAACCATGATATACTTAAACCGCTCCTGGTACTGGTTCAGCACCTCCGGATAACTCTTAAACAGCTCCACCGTCTTCACCAGCAAATCGTCAAAATCCAGGGCATTGTTCTTTTTCAGGACATCCTGATACTCTTTGTAGACGGCCGCAATCTTTCTCTTCTGATAATCCCCCATGGACTGCAGCTCGTACTCCACCGGGGAAATCAACTCATTTTTGGCTGAGGAAATCGCCGAAAGTACTGCCCGCTCCTTCATCTGCTTGGTATCAATCATCAGCCGCTTGCATACATCCTTGATAACTGACTTCTGATCGTCAGTATCATATATAGTAAAATGATTGTCAAAGCCCAGTCTGTCAATATACCTCCGCAAAATACGCACACAGGCGGAATGAAACGTGGATACCCATATCTGTTCAGCGCCGAAGCCCACGATCCGATCCACCCTCTCCCGCATCTCTTCGGCAGCCTTGTTGGTAAAGGTGATGGCCAGAATATTCCAGGGATTAACGCCTGCCTCATCAATCAGATAGGCAATCCTGTGGGTCAGTACCCTGGTCTTGCCGGAGCCTGCTCCAGCCAGCAGCAGCAGCGGTCCCTCCGTTGTCATCACCGCTTCTTTCTGTTCTTTATTTAGCGTATCGTATGTGCTCATAATTTCCTTTCCGTGCATACTGCAAAAAAACGCCGGCGCAGCCGGAAGACTTCGCCAGCGCTTATCAGTTTTATTTTTCTGCCTGCCTATGACACAATATCGCTGTCGTCAAACACATCTCCGCACTCCGGGCAGAACTTCGGCGGATGTGCCGGATCTTCGGGCTCCCAGCCACACTTGTCACATTTATACACCGGTGCGCCGCTGGGCTTCTTGCTGCCGCACTCCGTACAGAATTTTCCCTGATTCACTGTGCCGCAGCTGCAGGTCCAGCCTGCTTCCTCGGGCTTCTTGGCTCCGCAGTTTTCACAGAATTTGCCTCTGTTATCCGCTTTTCCGCAACTGCAGGTCCACCCCAGAATCGGTGCCTGCATCCGGGGCGCTTCCTGTGCCGGGGCCTGCTGCACCGCCTGCTGCTGTGCGCCCATGGCAAACAGCGTATTGGCATCGACGCCTCCTGCCTGAGCAGCCATATTCATCCCTGCAAAAGCCATCATGGGGCCGGTAGCGGTATTGGAGGCTGCTGCCTTCATTGCCTCCGCCTGTGCGCCCACCAGCGTAGCCGCTGCCATATTGGCATTGCGCATTACGGCAGTCTTCTGCAGCTCCTTGATCATCTTCTCGTCTTCGTCGGGGAGCTTTACACTGTTAAAACCAATGGAAACAATCTCAATACCCCGCAGCTTGCTCCACTTTTCGCTAAGCACCTCATTCAGCGCCTCTGCCAGCTGCTCCGTATTGCCCGCCAGCTCATAATAACGGATGCCCAGAGCGGAAATCTTGGCCAGCGCCGGCTGCAGTGCCGTCAGAAACTCGGTCTTTAATGTAGCCAGCAGCGTATTCTTATTATAATCCTGCGTCACATTGCCGCAGACATTCTTATAAAACAGCAGGGGATCTGCAATCTTAAAGGAGTACTGACCATTGCATTTTACGCAAGTATCCACATCCAGACCGATATTGTTGTCCACCACGCGGAACGGAATCGGGCTTGCCGTTCCAAAAAGGTTGCCCATGATTTCCTTGATGTTGAAATAATATACCCGCTGATCCTTACCCGTATTGCCTCCGAAGGTAAACCGCTTACCGATCTGCTTAAAGGTATTGGTCACGTTGTCGCCCAGATTACCGCAAAACAGACTGGGCTCCGTGGCGCTGTCATACACGAACTCTCCCGCATCGGCGCAGAACTCCACGATCTCTCCCTGATCCACAATGATCATGCACTGTCCCTCGTTGACAGCCACAACGGAACCGTTGGAAATAATGTTGTCCGTACCCTTATTGCTGCCCTTGCTGTTTACACGGATCTTCCCCTTGGTTACCAGCACATCATTGGGGATGGAATCACAATAAAAATACTCCAGCCACTGATCCGCCAGCACAGATTCGATCGTACTCTTTGCTGCCTTAATTAAACCCATAGTTATATCCTCCTTAAGATAAGTTCCGCATATTCCTGTCTGCGTATCCATGCGGAGCGGTCTCTGTTTTCACAGATATTTTAGCAGATTTTTCCCGATTTCTCAACCGCTTTGCGCCACATTTTCCGGAAAATTTACGCCACATTTTCCGGAAAATTTTCTGCTTTACAAACCCCCGGGAATCCGATACACTAAAACCGATGCTTCTATCTATACCGCCGGAATCAGTATACAGCAGTGAGGACAAAAATACTATGAGTAAAAAAGCCACAAAAGCCGCCGATAACATGTATTATCTCGCACGTTGCGAGGCAGCCGAGAGCAATGATGATTTCTCCAGCCGTGAAAAGGCGGCGGAAATCATCGGCATTGACCGCACCCGTCTGGCCCGGATCGAACTGGACACCATCGCTCCCTACCCGGAGGAGATAAAAGCCATGGCCGAGGCCTACAATACGCCCGAGCTATGCAACTCCTACTGTGCCAGGGAGTGCCCCATCGGCAGGGGCAGCGTTCATGATGTCGCCATTGACGATTTCGACCGTCTGGCTTTGAAGGTGCTTGGCTCTTTAAAGGATATAGACGGACTCAGGGCCTCCCTGATCGCCATATCCGAGGACGGATATATAGACGAATCCGAAAAGCCCGCTTTCCAGCAAATTCTGGATTCTCTGGAGAAAATCAGTATGAATGCCACGGCGCTGCGTCTCTGGGCCGAAAAAAATATCCGGCTGAGATAAGCTACTGCGCCGCTTTCTCTGCAAAGGTGGTGGTCACCAGATCTTCGTAGGGCACTCTCTCAGACAGCACTCTGGAATCCTCCAGAATGTTCTGCAGCAGATCAAAGGCCTCTTTCTCAAAGATCAGATTTTCCTTCCAGGTGTCCTGATCGTAATATCTTGCTACGATGGTCACCAGCGCCTGCTTATCGGTCTCTTCAAACTGCGGAGCGATCACCTCGGCGATCTCCTCGGGACTGTGGGTCTGCACAAAGTCCATACCCTTCTGCAGGGCGTTGGTAAAGGACTGGATGGCGGCACTGTTCTGCTCAATATAGCTCTTCTTGGCGCTGAATGCCGTATAGGGCACATAGCCGGAATCCTCCCCCAGGGAAGCTACCACATAACCGTCCCCTTTCTGCTCCAGCAGGGTTGCATGAGGCTCAAACTCCACGGTAAAGTCTGCATCACCGCCGGAAAAGGCTGCTGCGGTGGAACCGAAATCAATACTCTGGTCAATCTGCACATCCGCTGCCGGGTCAATATTGTTTTTCCGCAGAATGTATTCAAATACCATCTGCGGCATACCGCCGGCCCTGCCGCCCAGCACAGCCTTACCCTTCAGCATATCCCAGGAAAAATCGTCAATGGGCTCTCTGGATACCAGGAAATTCCCGGCTCGCTGCGTCAGCTGGGCAAAATTCACCACGTAGTCATCCGTACCGCCTACATAAGTATAGATGGTGGTCTCACTCCCCATAAAACCGATATCCGCCTCCCCGGTCAGCACAGCCGTCATGGTCTTATCGGCCCCAAAGCCGGTTACCAGCGTTACGTCCAGCCCTTCCTCTTCAAAATACCCCTCCTCAATCGCCACATACATGGGCGCATAGAAGATGGAATGTGCCACCTCGTTCAAGGTGATCGGCGTCAGACCGTCGCTGCTGCCTGCCGTTCCTGCCGGGCTTGAACAGCCTGCCAGAATACCGGCTGTCAGTCCCACTGCCAGGATACCCGTCATCACCCTTTTATTCCGCTTTCTCATACTTTGCCATATCCTCCCTTTTTCATGACTGATGATGCTTTATGTTATGTGCGGAAGAAAAAAAGAGTGACTGATCCTTTACTTTATTTTTGAAATCAGGTATGATACATATATCACAGACGAAAGGAAGTTTCAGGGGACAAATATATCTGCCTCCTGAGAAACGGCGCCAAAATGTCAAAAGTACAAAAGACTCTCGAATACCTGCTGGGCAGCATCCCCGTAATGCTGGTATCCAACTACCTGCTGATAGATGCCCTGATTGCCCCTTACTCCGCAGCCGACTGGTACGAGCCGGTAAAAGCCCTTTTCCCTTGGCTGTCCCTGCTGCTGTTTCTGCTGCTGAACCTCTATCCTGCCCTGCCCGTTCACCGGCCCTGCAGCTACCGGCTGGGGGTATGCAATCGGGGCACCAACCTGCTGATCATTTTTGTGCTGACCACTTTACTCAATGCTGTCATCAGCATAATCGGTATGTGTGGACTGCTGCCGCAGGTGGAGCGCCTGAGATCCGGCAACATCAGCTTCTGGCTGGTACACTGCCTATTCCTCTTTGTTGCGGAAGCCATCCTCTTCTGGGACGGCATCCTGCGGGTATATCTCTCCTCCCAGCAGCTGGGGATCCGGCTGCGGGTCATCGGCGTCATCTGCGGTTTTATCCCCATTGCCCATCTGGCGGTACTTTTCTGGATCATCCGCACCGCCTATCAGGAGGTGGCCTTTGAAAATCAGAAGCTTCTGACGGATCGGGCCAGAGCCGATCAGCAGCTCTGCGCCACCAGATATCCGATTCTGCTGGTACACGGTGTCTTTTTCCGGGATTTCCGCTACCTGAATTATTGGGGAAGGATCCCTCAGGCCCTCACGGCCAACGGCGCCCGGATCTACTACGGCAACCACCAGTCCGCTGCCCCGGTAGCCGCCAGCGGCCGGGAGATTGCCGACCGGATCCTAGCCATCGTCCAGGAAACCGGCTGCGAAAAAGTAAATATCATCGGTCATTCCAAGGGAGGACTGGATGCCAGAGCCGCCCTGCAGCTTCCCGGCATTGCTGCGCATGTGGCCTCCGTCACCACGGTCAACACCCCGCACCGGGGCTGTGAATTTGCGGATTACCTGCTGGGAAAGATTCCTCAGAAGCAGCAGCTGGCCGTGGCCTCCGGCTACAATGCGGCGCTGAAAAAGCTGGGAGACCCGGCGCCGGATTTTCTGGGAGCCGTCACCAACCTGACCGCCTCCTTCTGTCTCCGTTTTAATGCCGAGACGCCCAATGTGCCCACGGTATATTACCAGAGCGTAGGCTCACGGCTGAACAAAGCAGGCGGCGGCCGTTTCCCGCTGAACTTCACCCATCATCTCTGCCGGTACTTTGACGGCCCCAATGACGGTCTGGTAGGCGAACGCTCCTTCCCCTGGGGCTCTGACTACCGTTTTCTCACGGTTTCCGGCAGTAGGGGCATATCCCACGGGGATATGATTGACTTAAACCGGGAAAACATCCCCGGCTTTGATGTCCGGGAATTCTATGTGCAGCTGGTGCATGATCTGAAAAAGTGCGGCTTCTGATTCCTCAGAAGCCGCACTTTTTCAGATCCGTTATATCCATCTTTCAAATTCCGATATGGGAACCGGTCGGGAAAATACATATCCCTGCGCCTTGTCATAGCCAAAGCCCCGCAGAAACGCGATCTGCTGCTGTGTCTCCACACCTTCAAAAATAATATCCTTCCCGGCGGCCTTTACCAGCTGGCCGATCCTGTGAACATACTGCTGTTCCTGATCCGTCTCGTAATGGTCGATAAAGCTCTTGTCGATCTTGACAATATCCACATTCACACCCACCAGCATCCCCAGGGAGGAATAACCCGTGCCGAAATCGTCCATATCGATCTTCAGTCCATGCTCTCGCAGCAATGTCATCTGCCGGATCATTTCCGTGCGGTTGCTGGAGAAACAGCTCTCCGTCACCTCAATCTCAATATATTCCGGTTCCACCTCATACTCCCGCAGCAACGCCATCACCTTGTCACAGAAATGCGGATTGCGGAAATGGATCCGGGAAAAATTCACGGATATGGGCACTCTTCTCCTGCCCTCCTCCTTCCAGCGCCGCAGGCATGCCAATACCTGCTTGAACACGCAGAAGTCCAGATCCACAATATATCCCACTTCCTCCAGCACCGGAACAAACTGATCGGGATATTTCAGACTGCCATCCTCATTACGCCATCTCACCAACGCCTCCGCACCGATGACCTCTCCGGTATTCATGGAAAATTTAGGCTGCAGATAAGCTTCCACATATCCCTTATCTATAGCATTATGAATGCTGGCCACCACACTGATCCTTTCTGCCCTGATCTGCCGCAGCTGTTCCGTATATATCGCCACATGATTCAGATAATCATCCTTTATGGTCTTTCTGGCATGGTTGGCCGCATCGATCATGGTAAAGATCTCCGCATCGGGATTATCAATGTAATAGATCCCCGCCCGTACCTGCAGATCACCCATGGGATACCGATGCTGCAGATAGTCGGAAAAACGGCTTATAGAGAGACGTACCTGATTCTCCACCGCCTCCTGGCTCTCGGCCGTTACCAGAAGCGCAAAACGATCCGCATGGATACGACAGCAGATACAGCGCCTAGTATTCATATACCGCAGCCATCTGGCCATGTCTTTCAGCAGCTGGTCTCCCTCGCTGTAGCTGAAATTTTCATTCAGATAGGCAAAATTACTGATATCCATATACACCATGGCATACGTCTGGCTGGGGTCATACTGATACAGGATCCGCCGCACTTCCTTCACAAAAAAGTCGTAATAATACAGGCCCGTCAGATCATCCCGCCTTAGAGCCTCAATATGCTCCTGATCGCTGCGGTTCTGAATCCGCAATGCCGCAAAAGGACCAATAATCTTGCTTACCTGGATCAGCGTAAACAGTTCCTCCTCCGGTACCTGATCTATGACCCGCCTTCTGCTGCAGGTTATGTACCCGATGGGCTGTCCGTTCTTATATAACAACAAATCTATGAAGCTTTTGATCTGCCACTCACGGAAGAAAGCCAAATCCTTCTGGGAATAGCCGGTTTTCTCCACATCACAGGACAGATTGATGCCCTCCTTATTAAAACCTGCAAAGAAATCATCCCAGTTATCAAAGCTGGTAATCTCCTCCGGATTGGAAAGTATGCCCTCTTCCCGCCGCCATTTATTGGTCACCATGGTACTGTTATCTCCCACAAACTCAGAGATCAGCACATCATCATAATCAAACTGCCAGGCAATGCGCTGGATCAGCATATCCAGACCGCTGTCCAGATCAGATGTGTCCGACAGCAGGCCTACTGCAAAAGCAATAAAACGATTATCATACTTCGTTATATTCTCCGTTGCCAGCCTCTCCAGCCCTGCATCCTTATTCCATTCCGGCGTCTCCTGAGCCATGCTTTCTTCATATACCACAAAAGGTATCTGGCACCGCAGGCCGTATGCCACTGCCTTGCCGCAGCGTTCCAAACTCTGCTGCAGATCCCGCTCCCCTGCCGGCACATGGTAAATGCCCATCGTAGGCCTGCACCGGGGCTTCTCCCTGCGGCCGCAGTAGCAGCCGCTCAGCTTCTCATACACCAAACGGCTGTGCTCTTCCACCTCCCGGGCATTTTCCCATTTTGTAAACACCATAAAGGCATCTCTGGCAATCCGGCAGAATACTACTTCGTCCAACAGCCGGAAATACCGCTTCAGCAGAATCGCCTGATTTTCCAGCGCTGTCATGGCATAGGAAAAGCCATACTCCTCCGCCAGCTGTGGGATATTGCCCACATGCAGCAAAAGCATATGATAATTTCCCTCCGGATCCGTCTCCATCAATTCGGCAATCCGCTTCTCCGCAGAAGCATAGGTATAGAAAGATGTCAGTGCATCCACATCCTCTCTCCCCATACTTGTGCCGCTGTGAAGATCCGTCAGACCAATTCCCCCATCCATCTGTTTCGCATCGCTCATCGTTTTCTCCATGCTCCACCTTGGTGTATACTTAATACCCTTTTATTATAGACTTGCCTTTACAAACTTGTCAACCAAATCCTTACAGTTGCCGGGAAGATTCCTGTCTGAAGCCGTTTACCCACGCTGCCCGGCAGGAGCCGTCATGGCTCCATGAATCCAGCGGCCGCTGATAAAGCGCAGGCCGAAAATCACGCCCCGCAGAGCCCAATCCGCAAACATACCGTACCACACAGCCATGGGCCCCATATGATAGGTCTTTACCAGAAAGATGCACAGGGCCACCCGCATGCACCACATGGTTGCCGTCGAAGTAATCATGGAGAACTTTACATCCCCGGCAGCCCGCATGCCATAGGCCGGAATAAAGGAAAAGGCCCATAAAAGCGGCTTTGCAATGGTAATGGCAATGACCATCTCCCGGCACATGGCAGCGCTTTCCGGCTCCATGCCTGCCAGCTGCAGCACCGGTCCTGTGATCGCCAGAACCAGCAGACAGGAAATCAGGATGCCCACCAGACCAATCCCCGTACATTTTACCACATAGTATCTGGCCTCCTCTCTGCGTCCGGCACCAATGGCCTGCCCCACCAGCGTCATCAGGCAAATTCCCACGCCCACACCGAAGATGCCGTTGACCATCTCCATGATATTGGTCATGGCCTGGGCGGCAATGGCAGCCGTGCCCATGGTGGATACCGTGGACTGAATTGCCAGCTTGCCGAACTGAAACATGCCGTTTTCCACTCCCGAGGGAATACCGATGGCCAGAATCTTCCAGATTAAAGGCAGATCGGGCCGGATCTGTAAATAGTGATCCACCACAATGGGCTGCCGGGGCCTGCGCAGGAAAATCAATACCATGGCGGCACAGAAGGCCCGGGATGCCAGCGTTGCCGCTGCCGCTCCCACCACCCCCATATGCAGGCCGAAGATCAATACGGCATTGCCTCCCACATTGATCAGATTGGAGACCACGGATACCTTCATGGGAAACCGGGAATTGCCCCCTGCCCGGAAAAAGGCGGCTCCGGCATTAAACAGGGCAAGAAAGGGATAGGACAGCACAGACAGCAGAAAATATTTCTCTGCATTCTCCATCACTTCCGGCTCGATCCGTCCGAATACCAGCCGAAGCAGCGGTCCATGCAGACACAGACCCAGCACCATCACCGCCAGGGAGATCACCAGCACGGTAAGCGTCACCTGACGGGCTGCCCGGTTGCATCCTTCCCGATCCCCGCTGCCCAGATATTGGGAACAGATAATCGCCGCTCCCGCCGCCAGGGCGGAGAAGACCTGAATCACCAGATTATTTATGGAATCCACCAGGGATACTGCCGATATAGCCTCGCTGCCCACATTGCTGACCATCATGGTATCCATCATTCCCATAAAAGAGTTCAGCAGCTGCTCGATTACAATGGGAATCAGCAGAGCCATCAGCGCTTTGGAGGGATACAGCAGATTATCTTTATCAATCAGGCTGCTGTCATACAACCATTTTTTTGCTTTCAGGGTACGCATTTCTTTCACTTCCTAAATTATCGCTTTCTATAATGCTCTAAATCATCCGGAAACAGTTCAGCCATAAGAGGATAAACCAAGCAGAACTGTTTTGACCTGTCCATAGTTTACCACAATTTTACCTGGCATACCATGTCTTTTTCTGTACACTTTTCGTGACATTTTGCCTTGATTATGCTATACTTTCTCCATCACATTCCACAGGAGGTACTACCCATGGCAGGTACAGTCACCCATCTGGTCATTGCCGACCAGCTGCTGGAGCCCTTGCAGATTCAAAATCCCGCCCTGTTTTACTGCGGCAATCTGGCCCCCGACGCCATCATGGCCCGGGAGGGCTATCAGCGGAAAATGAAACGGCATACCCATTTTAAGGACGGTGTCCGTCTGAACGACCTCCATCTGCCGGAGCCCTATGACCGGTACCGCCGTACTTTCCGTGCCTTCGCCGAACAGTATCTGCACCGGGGCAGCCCGGATTACGAGCTATATCTGGGCTATGTGACCCATATGCTGGCCGACGAAGTGTTTATCCTGACCCTGCGGGACCGTTTTGTCCGGAAGCTGACTGCAGAGGGCAGGGATACGGAGGATCCGGCCAATTACGCCTCCTTCAGCCGGGATGTGGATCTAAACGACTGGCAGCTGGTGCGGGAATACGCCTTCCGATATCCCATGCCCGACATCCTGCTTCAGGAACAGCAGTATGAGATCCGGGACTATATCACCTGCCAAGAGCTGCAGGACAGTAAACAGTTCATTATCCATAAAAATTTCCTGACTCCCCATCAGCAGCAGCCCCGGACTGCCATCCCCTTTGCGGAGAATCAGGAATATATCCGCAATGCCTGCCGCTACATCCAGAAGGAGATCAGATACTGGATCGAGTAATACAGAGCGGGATTGGCGCTCCTGATGGAATCCTCACTATGGGCAAAGATCCGCAGGAATGAGAAAACCAGTGTCAAAACGCAGGCCAATACCACCAGGCGAAGCAGGGCACTGCTGTCCGCCTGCTGCCTGTTCTGCCAGTCCAGACCGGCCAGTATCGTAAATACGCTTCCGATCATGGCAATCCACACAAAATCTCCAAAATACCGGGTCAGCAGCCCTGCCATCTGGGTGTCCGCCACCACCAGTGCCAGAGCCAGCAGCTGGCTGGCCCAAACATAAGCATAACAGCTGCGGTCCGCAAACCACTTTTTCCTGCCCAGTCCATAGACGCCAAAGCAAAGTACCGGGAACAGCCACAGCACGCCGCCGATCATCCTTTCCGATACAGTCAGTCCCTGATAGACCGTCTCCACCGGAAAATCCTGCAAAAACGGGAATACGCTGCTGATCCGCAGCGGCTGCAGCAGATAGGAAAAAATGCCCAATCCGCATCTGCCCCATACCCATCCCCGATTCGTCATATCATTGGTGGTCAGATTATAATTGGCGCCAAAATCCCAGACAGAGCCAAAACGCAGCGCATTATACCCCATGATCCCCGCTGCCGCCAGAACAAAAGGCAGGCAGAGAGCCAGAGTATGCGCCATTCCCGTCTTTGAAAAAAGCTTTCTCTCCTTCCATACCGCTTTCCAGAACAGGATCACACCCATTGGCAGAACCAGCAGCATCTGAGGCCTGCAGCCCGCAATCAGGGCGATACAGAAAGAACCTGCCCCCAGCCGCCAGGCACGATAGCTCCCATCCTGTTCCGCGGAGATCCAGAAGGCGAGCCCCCATACGCCGCAGGCGATTCCCGCCAGAATCGGCACCAGGTACAGATCCGGCTTGTACACCGCATACCCCAGGCAGGAGGCAGCTCCCATGGCCGCCCACAGCAGCAGATACAGGGGATAGGGCGTCCGGGGAAACCATCTGCGGATCACCTGCCATAGAAAATAGGCAATCCCCACCATCAGCAGGCCCCCCAGACAGAAGACCGCATCCGCATTAGGCAGATGGCTTCCCGTCAGCACATACCAGGGCAGATACAGCAAAAGCACCGGTACAATTCCGAAATACACATAATAATGCCCCTGATAATAGGCATGATCCCATTTAAAATCCTCCAGACCCAGCCCGGCCGCCGCTCGGGCCGCCGGATCATAGGGATTGGCAATCTCCTGCAGCTGCGGCGCCTCTCCGATATCTGCCCGCCCCTCCAGCAGTGCTTCCGTCAGCCGATAATACTGCTGATGATGTTCCATATATTCCGGCCAGGCCAGCGCTCCGGTATTCCACTGCAGCATGCGGTAAAAAATCAGCAGCCCAATTCCCAGAACAGCCGCCGTACACAGCCATTGCCGCTTCCTTGTCAGATCGGTCTGTATGGTATAACCGACGCTCCCGGGCCGCAGCAGATACAGACAGAGTGCCGCCGCCGTCAGCGCCAAAGCCCTCTGCCAGGAGAAAAGGAAGGGCACCCGGGCATTCAGCTTCACCGCATCCTGCCGGATACTGCTGCCCTGCAGCCCCCGGATGATCACCTTTATATTTTGCGCATTGCCGCTGAAATGCAGCCGCAGGTACTGGCTGCGTGCCACATCTCCCCTGACGATCCGGACCGGCGCATACAGATACGAGGCATTGGCATCATCTACAGCCGCCACTGTGATCTGAGCCTGCTGCTGCAGCTCCGGTTCCAGGACGAAGCCCAGATACGCTACGGGAACGTCCACGCCCGAGAACTCTATCACCGTCTCCTCCTCCGTGATCTCATAGCGGCCATTAACGGCAGTAAGCCCCTGGAGGCTGCAAACCGCATCCTCCACAGGCTCATACAGGCCGGACTCCCAGTATTTAAAATTCATCACAAAAATCTCGATCAGCACAATCAGCAGACAGAGCAGCGCCGGGACAATCTTCCGGCTTTCCATTCCGTTTCTCCATTTTCTCAGCAGATTCGCCTTCCCTTTTTCCACCACCATACTGCAAATACTCCCAGCGTCAATACCGTGATCAGTTCCGCTGCCCGGAAATACCAGCATCCACGATACTGCAGCATAACCTGATCCGTTCCCTCCTGCAGGCGTATCCGTACCACATGATTATCGCCGTCTTCCACCTCCAGCCGGCGTCCCTGACCGTCCTCAGCCTCATAACCGCTGTAGTACAGCAGAGGAACCTCCACCCAGTCGCCCGCCCGGGCGTTCTGCAGCTGCAGATCAATATGAGTTCCTCTCTTCTGGTACCCGGTCAGTTCCGCACTGCCTCCGGTCAGATAGCGCCCCGCCGTCAGCTGCCCCGGGTTCGTTCCCTGCAGATAATATTCATTGTCATATCCCGCCGAGGCGTAGGTGCTCACCGCCCTTCCCAGCTTCAGCGCCGGATCCAGCTCCGTGGTATAGGCCGTGCCCCACAGGATAAAAGCCAGACTGCACACCCCCAGCAGGATCCCCCAGGCCGCATATGTCCGCTCCCGTCCCTTTCCCGGGGCCAGAACCCCCGCCGCTGCCATACAAAGTGCAGGGGAAGCCAGACTTAAGAACCGCCAGGGCATCCTGACCGTACCGCAGAAAGCATTAATGATCCGGTTCTGCTGCAGCAGCTGCCAGGGAAACAGAGTGGTGCTCATAAACAGCAGAGCCAGTCCCAGCCCAATCAGCACACGATAAAACTTCCGTTTCTCGTCCTGTTCCTTTTTTCCCAGTAGACAGAATGCCACGCCGATTACCAGACAGATCGTCACGCCCACTCCCAAGGACAGGGACATATTTCCCCGGATTCCGTATTCCAGCAGCTGGGAGTACCCAAATTCAGTGTTGAAGAGATTGAATAGCTCCGTGGGAAAAACGGCGTTCTGATAAAACTCCGTATTCTCCGGAATGTGCTTAATAGCCAGATCCGCCCCCAGATAGTAGGTTGCAAAGGCTGCCAGATACCATAGATTCAGCCCCACCGTCAGGGCCGCCGCTTTCACAGCCCCCATAAGCCGCTGCTTCTGCGCCAGATTTTTATGATAGATCACCGCCATCACCACTGCTGTGAGCGCCGCAAAGACCGTGCTGATAATATGGGACTGAAAGATGCCGGTACAGCCCAGAGCCAGCACCCACCATTTCCTGCCATCCCCCGCCAGCAGCAAATACAGGCCGTACAGAAACAGCGGGAAAAATACCATAGCCAGAGCCTCTCCTACGGCAGCCCGGTAATACAGATTGATGCACCGCCAGGTCGACAGGGTATAGATCGCAGAAGCCAGCACTCCGGCATACCGGGATCCGGTAATACCCTTCGCACTGTAATACATGATCCCTGCCGTTATCCCATTGACCGCAAACAGAAAGGTATTGTAGGCCATGACCGGGGAAGCCCCCAAGATCCTGAGCAGTGCCGGAAAATACAGGAACAGTTCGGGATATACACTGGCTGTAATATAGCCGTATCCGTTGTTATGGGTGGGATGCAGCCTGACCGGGAACTGTCCCTCCAGCAGGCCGTCCTTGATACCCTCAATCCGGTACAAATGAAAGTTCAGATCATGACCGAAGCCCACGGTTCCGCTGAAAAGCGGATAGCTGGCCAGCACAGTCACACCCAGCAGCGTGCAGAAGATCACCGCCTCCGCTCTCCGCCCTTCCCGGCGGCATACGGCGGGAAATACCAGTATTACGGCACCGATCAGCAGGCTCAGAAGCAGCTGATCCCGATAAATGGCACCGCCGGAGTCCCTACTGACCTTTAGGGAAGTCAGGCTGCCCCCGGACTCACCATACAGGATCACATTGCTCTCGTCCTGTTCCAGCCGGACGGACAGGCTTTCGCCCCCATTCCCGGTTCCCAGAAGCCGTCCGTCCCCGCTGCGCACCTCTGCCCGCCCGGTTCCGCCGAGCCGCAGCGCATACTCTCCCGCAGGCAGAGTCAGATGAGGTGCATAGCTGATCCATTCCTCACCAGCCGCATTATCCGCCGTCAGGGACATCTCCAGTTCCCGCTGTCCATAGCTATTCATCAGCAGCAGGACGATCACCGCTGCAGCAAGTATTGCCGTTCTCCACTCCCTTTTCATCGCTCACGATTCCTGTTTCTCTAAATATGATTTACCACTCTGACCCCAAAACGCATACAGTATTGAAGCAAAATCCGCTGGTTCTCTCTTACTCCCTGTCTGGCTGCCATGGCAGATCCATTACATATGTAGTCATTCCTTCTGCTTCTTCTCCTTTTTATCCGACTTTTCTGCCCTTGCCGCCTTTTTCTCCCCCAGATCATCCACCATCTTCTCAATCATCAGCTTTTTCACATAGACGTCAAAGCTGAGCAGACAGATAAAGGAAAACTTCTGCAGAAAATCCACATCCTCCTGCGGGGCATCCTGAAAGGTCTGCTGCGCCTTCATATAATTGCGCCGCACATCCTCTTTCAGCAGTTCCACCTCTTCCTTTTCCATGCTGAATACCTCCCGGTATACAGCTTCCAGGTCAAACCCGCTCTCCTTGCTGAAATACTTGTCCGAAATGGGCTTTAACAGCACCTGGATATCGTTGATGGACATCACGCCCTTAAAATAATAGATAAAGATCAGCAGCAGCACATGTTCACGAGAATACTTTTTCCGGACCGGCGGCGGCAGCAGGTCATTTTTTGCATAATTATTGATCATGGTCTTGGTCAGCACCTTATCATCGCCGGGATTGCGGGTGGTGGTCCGCAGCCTGCTGTCCATAAAAGTAGTTACCTGATCCATATACAGATCAATATCCGGGACGTCTTCCGGACGGATATATTCAATCCTGTCTAAGCTTTCCATAATACTATTTAGCAGATTCTCTGTATCGATTGTCATTTTTTACCCCATCCCTTTTCCGGCATAAAGCATATTACCGCCATTATTTTACATTATATAGTATTCAAAACTACATGACAACCTTTTTGACAAAAAAAAGAAATGTTTCGCATCTTTACTTTAAAACTTTAGTATGTTAAAATGGAAACAATGAATCAGGAAAGGCATGGTACTGAAACTATGAATAAAAAGATCAAGACGGAAGCGGTTGACAGATTGTTTGAGGCAATACTCTGCCTGCAGAGCAGGGAAGAATGCTACAGCTTTTTCGAGGATCTGTGTACGGTAAACGAACTACTATCCTTGTCACAGCGGTTTGAAGTGGCCACCATGCTGGGAGATCACAAGACTTATCTGGAAATTGCAGAAAAAACAGGGGCTTCCACTGCCACCATCAGCCGTGTGAACCGTTCTCTTAACTACGGCAACGACGGCTATGAGCTGGTATTCAAGCGGATGCCCACACTAAATGAACAATAATTTTATGCTTCGTTTTTCTCTTCCTCGGCGGTTTCTGCAGCAGAAGCCGCCTGTCCGTTCTCTTCCTGCAGGGCTCTGCTTTCTTCCTGTACCTCACGGAGCGCCTCCTGCAGCGCTGCTTTTGCTGAGCGCTTGCCCTCCCGCACTGCTTTTCTGGTGGCTGCGTTCTTCTTCCGGGGCATCTCCTGGTTCATATCACATTTCCCATGGAATACTGCGTGTTCATCAATCACAATCACATTCGTCGTAATATCACCGATAATTTTAGCTGTAGCCGTAAGCTCCACTTTCTCCGGTGCCTGCACATTGCCCACTACCTCGCCGCCGACGGTTGCTTCTCCGGCCTCCACATTGCCGTGGATCTTAGCGCCGGAGCCTATGACCAATGCCCCCGTGACCTTCACATTCCCCATCACATCGCCGTCAATTCTGACGCTTTCCTCCGCCATAAAGTCTCCGTTGATCACACACCCCCGGCCCAGTATTGTCGTTATCACGCTGCCGCTTCTTTTTTCTGTCATACTCTTGTACCTCCACCTGTCTTCATTGTATGATTATCCGCTGATTTCCATCATCTGCATGGGATTGATATACTCTCCGTCCTGCCGGATCTGATAGCCCAGTCTGGTATTACTGCTGTCGATGATAAAAAGGGTGGTTCCCTGGGAAACCGTGTCCCCGACCTTTACCATACAGTCACCGCTGTTGCGGTAAATGGTCACATAACCGTTGCCGTGATCCACCAGCACCTGATTGCCGTAATCCTCATCCTCTGTAATCTCCGTCACTACACCCTGAGCCGTAGCTACCACTGTTGTCCCCTCCGTACCGTTGAAAATACAGGTGGACTCTCCCTCCGTGATCTCCTCAATGGAGGCGGAACCCGTTAACGGAAACAGCGTGGGCGTCTTCTGCTGCTCCAGCTGCTCTTTCAGCTCATTTTCCAGATCCGTCTTCTGATTTACCGTATCGCTTAATATGGTGATCTTACTGTTCAGATCCGCAATCTCGCTCTCCAGACTCTGTCTCTCTGTCTCCGCAGCCAGCAGCTGTTCCTGAAGCCGTTCGTTGGCCGCCTGCGCTTCGGCGATTTTCTCATTGGCAGCCGCCCAGATCTGGGCCTTATACTGCTCCTCGTATATGATGCGCCCTGCCACACAGCCGATGGCCACGCACACTACCACCACCAGAATCTGAAATATCAGGTGGCTGAAATGGAACTGACGTACCCCTGCATCCACTGCATCCGAAGTCACAATCACCACATGGTTTGTCTTCCGTTTATGCTTTTTGGTTTCCATATTCAAGCAATCACCTCCATAAGCTTTATTCATTTTCCCTCAGCCCCGTGCGCTCCGGCGCACATCTCATCAGAAGTGTTATATACAAAGCATATTAAACATTTTACCATAATCATTCCAATTTCTCAATCCAAAATTAACACTTTTGTAACAATTCTCGTTACTATTTACAGCCCCTCCACGCTGCATTCGCAAAACCCGCTGCTGCGTAGCTATTACGTCTGCTTCGCAGCTGCGTTTTGTTCATTGGTTGGAGGTTCCTGCTTCGCAGTCAGATTTTGAACAGATATACAGCTTCTTACGAGCAAGCTCGACGAATCTGTGTATCTGTCCAAATCGGCTGTAAATAGTAACTACTTTTTATGTAAAAAACTTCTAAAATCTCTTTACAATTTTAATTTCCTGTGTTATTCTATCCCGACTTTGACAGTTAATAAGCCGAGAGTCCTTTATTTATGGGCTTCCCGGC
>CAZFYD010000007.1:13458-44917 GCA_964523315.1 uncultured Acetatifactor sp. | reverse complement strand
GGTTCAAAATTATGTCAGAATTAACTTTTGAACAAATGCTGGAAGAATCATTAAAAACAATACATGCAGGAGAGGTAGTTGAAGGCACTGTCATCGATGTAAAGCCGGATGAGATCGTACTGAACATCGGATGTAAGTCAGACGGTATTCTTACCAGGAATGAATACTCCAATGACCAGAGCCTGGACCTGACCACTGTAGTAAAGGTGGGCGACACCATGGAAACTAAGATTCTGAAGGTGAATGACGGGGAGGGACAGGTAGTCCTGACCTACAAGCGTCTGGCAGCAGACAGAGGCAATAAGCGTATCGAGGAGGCTTACAACAGCAAGGAGGTATTAAAGGCAACTGTAACACAGGTACTGGACGGAGGCCTCAGCGTAGTAGTTGACGAAGTGAGGATCTTTATTCCCGCAAGCCTGGTATCGGATTCCTATGAAAGGGATCTTACCAAATACGCAGGTCAGGAGATTGAATTTGTAATCAGCGAGTACAATCCCAAGAGAAGAAGATATATCGGCGACCGCAGACAGCTGCTCAATGCCAGAAAGGCAGAGCTGCAGAAGGAACTGTTCGCAAGGATTCATGAGGGTGATATTGTAGAAGGTACGGTAAAGAATGTCACCGACTTCGGCGCATTCATTGATCTGGGCGGCGCTGACGGACTGCTGCACATCTCTGAGATGTCCTGGGGCAGAGTGGAGCATCCCAAGAAGGTATTCAAGGTGGGCGAGACCCTGTCTGTTATGATTAAGGAGATCAATGGCAGCAAGATCGCTCTGTCTCTGAAATTTGATGATGCTAATCCCTGGAAGGATGCTGCCTCCAAATATGCGATCGGTACCGTAGTAACCGGCAAGGTAGCCAGAATGACCGACTTTGGCGCATTTGTGGAGTTAGAGCCCGGCGTGGACGCTCTGCTGCATGTATCCCAGATTTCCAAGGAGCATATCGAGAAGCCTGCAGATGTACTGCATGTAAATGAGGAAGTGACCGCTAAGGTGGTTGACTTCAATGAGGCTGACAGAAAGATCTCTCTGAGCATCAAGGCGCTGACCGCTCCCGAGCCTTCCGCAAAGGAGGAGGACAGCGACGCAGATGTGGTATCTGTGGATATTGACGCAGTGATCGCAGCAGAAGAAGAATAAGGTGCGGCGAAAGCAATGGAATATGATTACGAATATTTAAAAAAACAGATATTGAGTCTGACGACTATTGATCTGAATGCCTATAAGGAGCGTCAGATGAAGCGCCGGATCGATACGCTGATCGCCAAACACAAAATTGACGGTTATGACAAGTATGTGCAGGCGCTTAAGACAGATAAGGCTCTGTTTGAGGAATTTGTCAATTATATTACCATTAATGTATCTGAGTTTTACCGTAATCCGGATCAGTGGAAGATGCTGGATGAGCAGATCATTCCGGAGCTGATCGAAAAGTTCGGTAAGAATTTGAAGGTATGGAGCGCTGCCTGCTCCACCGGGGATGAGCCTTATTCCCTGGTGATGGCGTTATCCAGACATATTCCGCTGAGCCAGATCCATATCATTGCCACCGATCTGGACAAGCAGGTGATTGCAAAGGCAAAAGTGGGATTATATAGCGAAAAAAGCATTGTATCGGTCCCGGCAGATCTGAAGAAGAAATATTTCACTCAGGTGGGTCCATCCTATAAGATCGCAGATGTGATCAAGGCCAGGGTGGAGTTCCGGGAGCATAATCTGCTGAAAGATCCCTATCCGGGTGATTGCCACCTGATCGTATGCAGGAATGTACTGATCTACTTCACGGAGGAGGTAAAGGAAGAGATTTTTGCAAAATTCCAGAAGAATCTGAAACCGGGCGGCGTGTTGTTTATCGGCAGTACGGAGCAGATCATTAATCATCGTGAATTAGGTTATTCCAGAAAGAGTTCTTTCTTCTATGAGAGACCGATGTAAAAATCAGTATTACAAAACCCCATGGGAGGAATCCCATGGGGTTTTGTAAACGCAGTTTAATAAGTGGAAGCCATCATGGCCAGAATATGGTTGGCGTAGGCGGTGAAAGCGGAGCGGTTCTTTTTCAGCTCGTCTGTCAGTTCAAAAAATATTTCCCTGCTCTTGTAATCCCGCTTAAAGAAAGGCTCTATCAGAATATCCCATTGGGGCAGGTAGCAGGAGAATTTCCGTGTATAGCAGGTGGCCGCTGTGGCAGGAATGCGGTGCTCCTTTTCCACAAAGGTTGCTACGGACTTGTGCAGGGCCACGTCCTCAGTGGGCAGATAATAGTAGTCCCGGTAGTTGGAATAGTAGTATTTCAGCTCTTCCTCATAGATGGGAACCTTTAACTGGGCCTCGGCGCCAACGCCCTTGAAATAGCAGTAGTTGGCGGAAGCGGAGACCTCTGCGGGAAGGGGAGTCGGCAGCGAAAGTGTCATTACCAGCTCCTGACGCCTGTTGCCGGAGAGATCCTTATAGGAATTGGCCTGTACCTTACGGGCTTTCACTGTGCCGTCAAACAGATCGGAGTAAGCCAGTATGGGCAGGATCTGCAGCATTCCCCGCAGGTCGTCCGCATTGTGCAGCAGCAGCGATTTCTCGGAAAACTCAGAGGGAAGCTTTACATAGTCATGATACACGCCGATCAGTTCCCCTCCGGAAAATACATCTTCCCGTTTTACACCCAGAAACTGTTCAATAGTTTTCTGCTTGCAGTTGGGCAGCTTCAGAAAATATTTATAGGGGGAGACCCGCTTGTAGATGTCAAAACCGGTAAAACTGTCAAGGTTGTAGGGGAGCTGCAGCTGGCGGCATTTCTGCTGGATGAAGGGCAGATCAAAATTATTGCCGTTAAAATGCACCAGATATCGGTACTGGGCGGCAAACTCAAAAAAGGAAGTCAGGATCAGGGCCTCCTCCCCGTAGCTCTGGGCAAACCACTGTCTGGTGCGCCAGACGCCCTCGCTGCAGTAGGCACAGCCGATCAGATACAGATAGGAGGTGCGGGCGGTAAATCCGGTGGTCTCAATATCCAGAAAAAGAAGCTGCTCCGGTGGAGCCAGATTTTCCAGGGGATATTCGATATTAAGGTCTTCTATTTGCACATCGTCTGTTTTCATAAATTCCTTTCCACACAGTGTCACAGGCAAAATCTGCGGCACTGCATTAAGCTGTAGTTGACAATCGTTGCTTTTCAGCACTTCTCTCGATAATATACACTAAAGTCATTTTAACATATTTTTTGAAAATTCTGTAGTATTTTTACAAAAAAAATAGTATATTAGAGTAAGATGTGCATTCGACAAATTATATCAAATATCATCTGAAGGGTAGGAACGAGAGTATGCGAAAATTAACCTTTGTGGGGGGAGTGCATCCCTATGACGGAAAGGATCTGTCCAAGGACAAGCCTATTGTCACTGTGCTGCCAAAGGGAGAGATGGTCTATCCCGTATCTCAGCATATTGGTGCTCCGGCCAGCCCCATAGTGAAAAAGGGGGACCGGGTGCTGGCAGGTCAGAAGATCGCAGAGCAGACGGGTTTTGTATCCGCACCGGTCTATGCGTCCGTATCGGGAACCGTCAAGAATATAGAGCCCAGACGTGTGGTGACCGGCGACAGTGTGATGAGTATTATTGTGGAAAATGACGGGCAGTATGAGGAAGTGCAGATGCAGCCTGCGGGTCCTATGGAGTCTCTGAGCCGGGAACAGATCATTGACTGTATCAAGGAGGCCGGAATCGTGGGTATGGGCGGTGCCGGATTCCCCACCTATGTGAAGCTCTCTCCCAGGGAGCCGGATAAGATTGAATACTGTATTGTGAACTGTGCGGAGTGTGAGCCCTATCTGACCAGCGATTACCGTCGCATGCTGGAGGAGCCGGAGAAGCTGATCGGCGGACTGAAAATCGTGCTCCGGCTGTTCCCGCACGCAAGGGGAATTCTGGCAGTGGAGGACAACAAGCCGGACTGCATCAAGCTGTTCAAGGAACTGACCCGCAGTGAGGAGCGCATCAGCGTCAGGGCTCTGCGAACCAAATATCCCCAGGGTGCGGAGCGCACCCTGATCTATGCCGTCACGGGGCGGCAGATCAATTCCTCCATGCTGCCTGCCGATGTGGGCTGCGTGGTAAATAATGTGGACACGGTGGTGGCCGTGTATCGGGCGGTGACGGAGGGGCGTCCTCTGATGGAGCGTATTGTCACGGTGACCGGTGATGCGATCCGGGAGCCGCAGAATTTTCGGGTGCGGATCGGTATGAATTACCGGGAACTGATTGAGGCGGCGGGCGGTTTTCGGGGGGAACCGGAAAAAATCGTCTGCGGCGGCCCTATGATGGGCTTTGCCATGTTTGATCTGGACGTGCCCACAACCAAGACCTCCACGGCGCTGCTGTGTCTGTCCGAAGATGAGGTATCCGCCATGGAACCAGGGCCCTGTATTAATTGCGGACGCTGTGTGGAAGTATGTCCCGGAAGAGTGGTGCCCAGCAGGCTGGCGGATGATGCGGAACATTTTGATGAAGAGGCTTTTCTGAAGCATAACGGTATGGAATGCTGCGAATGCGGCTGCTGCAGCTTTATCTGTCCGGCCAAGAGACCGCTGACTCAGGAGATCAAGTCCATGCGCAAGATTCAGCTGGTGAAAAGAAAAGAAGGGAGGTAAGGGATGTGGATAGAAGGTTAAAGGTATCATCCAATCCTCATATTCGGTCTAAGGTCACCACCAACGGTATCATGATGGCCGTGGTGCTGGCGCTGCTTCCGGCTGCCGGATTCGGTATTTATAATTTTGGAGTAAGAGCACTGTTACATATCCTGATCACGGTGGCTTCCACCGTGCTGACGGAGGCTCTGTACGGATTATATCGAAAGAAGATAACCGTCACGGATCTGTCCGCAGTGGTCACCGGGCTGCTGCTGGCGCTGAATCTGCCGGTGAGCGCACCGCTGTGGATCGGCGCAGTGGGCGGCGTGTTTGCCATCCTGATCGTCAAGATGCTTTTCGGCGGGCTGGGACAGAATTTTATGAACCCCGCCCTGGCGGCCAGATGCTTTCTGCTGATCTCCTTTCCGGCGCTGATGACGGACTTCGCCTGTGACGCCTACAGCGGGGCGACGCCGCTGGCGGCGCTGAAAGCGGGAGAGACGGTCAATGTGACGGATATGATTATCGGACGAACGGCCGGAACCATCGGGGAGACCTCCATGATCGCCATCGTGATCGGCGCCTGTTTCCTGATCCTGCTGGGCGTGATTGATCTGCGGATTCCCGGCAGCTATATCGTGACCTTTGCCCTGTTTGTGCTGATCTTTGGCGGCCAGGGGTTGGATTTTCAGTATCTGTCTGCACAGCTGGCCGGCGGCGGCCTGATGCTGGGAGCATTTTTCATGGCCACGGACTATGTGACCCGGCCCATCACATCGAAAGGGCAGTATCTGTATGGGATCTTTCTGGGAATCATGACCGGCATTTTCCGTATTTTCGGTCCCGGCGCAGAGGGCGTTTCCTATGCGATCATTTTGGGGAATCTGCTGGTGCCCCTGATCGAGAAGATCACCATGCCCAGGGCATTTGGTAAAGGAGGTGCGGGTCATGGCAGAAAATAGAACAGGCAGTGACAGGAGAAATATGATGCATGACGCCCTGATCCTGTTTGCCATTACGCTGGTATCCGGGCTGCTGCTGGGGCTGGTGTATCAGGTGACGGCAGAGCCCAGGCGGCTGCAGCAGGAGAAGAGGGTTCAGGAAGCCTGCCAGGCGGTTTTTGCTCAGGCGCAGCGTTTTGAGGAGCTGGCGTATACGCCGGGTGAGGATCTGACACAGCAGCTGGCAGAGGACGGCGTGAAGCTGGGTACGGTGTATCAGGCGCTGGATGAAACGGGAGGCTTCCTGGGATACGTGATTGAAACCACCTCCGGTGAGGGATACGGCGGCGATATTACGCTGTACGTGGGCATTACGCAGGAGGGGAGCTTAAGCGGCATATCCATCCTGTCCATCTCCGAAACTCCGGGTCTGGGAATGCGGGCGGAGGAGGTGCTGGCACCTCAGTTTGCAGAGAAGCCGGCGGCGGAATTTACCTATACCAAGACCGGCAGCAGCGCAGACAGCGAGATTGACGCCATCAGCGGCGCCACCATCACCACAAAAGCAGTGACAAATGCAGTCAACGGTGCAGTCAGAGCTTTTACTCAGGAATTACAGAAGGGAGGGGAGTAGGATGAAAAAGACTTCTGGTGCCGGAGAACGGCTGATTAACGGCATTGTAAAAGAAAACCCTACCTTTGTCCTGATGCTGGGCATGTGCCCGACTCTGGCAGTGACCACCTCCGCCATGAACGGCTTTGGAATGGGAGCCACCACCCTGGTGGTGCTGGCCTTAAGCAACCTGATTATCTCCCTGATGCGGAACATTATCCCTAACAAGGTGCGGATTCCGGCATTTATTGTGATTATTGCTTCCTTTGTGACCATTGTACAGCTGCTGCTGGAGGCCTATCTGCCCTCCTTGAACGATGCGTTGGGTGTGTATATTCCGCTGATCGTGGTAAACTGCATCATCCTTGGGCGTGCGGAGAGCTATGCCTATACGAATCCGGCGATTCCGTCCCTGTTTGACGGAATCGGCATGGGTCTGGGCTTTACCATCGCCCTGACCTGTATCGGCGCAGTCAGAGAGCTGCTGGGAACCGGGGAGGTTTTTGGCGCCCGGATCATGCCCGAGGCTTATACCCCCATCGGCATCTTTGTACTGGCACCGGGTGCCTTTTTCGTGCTGGCTATGCTCTGCGCCCTGCAGAATCTTGTAAAGATCCGGGGGGCGAAAGCCGGGAAGGATACCGGTAAGATCGGCTCCGGCTGCAGCGAGGACTGCATGAGCTGCGGAGAAGAGGGCTGCGGCAGAAGAAGATTCTATGATGACAGCGATTATTTGGTAGTGGAAGATCTGTCGGCAAAGGAGGGGAAATAGATGGAGAGCGTAAAAGAATTACTCGTGATACTGATCAGCTCCTCACTGGTGAGCAATGTGGTTTTGAGCCAGTTCCTGGGCCTGTGCCCCTTCCTGGGGGTATCTAAGAAAACCAATACGGCGGCGGGCATGGGTTGCGCCGTGATCTTTGTCATCACGCTGGCCAGTGCTGTAGCCGGTCTGATGTACCGTTTTATTCTGCAGCCCCTGCATATTGAATACCTGCAGACCATCTGTTTTATTCTGGTCATTGCGGCTCTGGTGCAGTTTGTGGAGATGTTTCTGCGCAAAGCCATGCCGGCGCTGTATGAGGCATTGGGTGTATACCTGCCCCTGATCACTACCAACTGTGCGGTGCTGGGCGTGGCCCTGACCAATGTACAGAAGGAATACGGCATTCTGGCAGGGATTGTCAACGGCTTTGCCACGGCGGTGGGCTTTACGATCGCCATTGTGATTTTGGCAGGGCTTCGGGAAAAGATGGAGCACAATGATATTCCGGAAGCCTTTAAGGGCATGCCTGCTGTGCTGCTGACCGCAGGACTGATGGCAATTGCCTTCTGCGGCTTCTCGGGATTGCTATAAAAATCGTGGAGGAGGCATTATCTATGGTAACGGGAATCCTTATTGCGGCCGGTATTGTGGGGGCAATCGGTATTTTTATCGGATTGTTTCTGGGAGTGGCCGGTATTAAATTCAAGGTAGAAGTGGATCCGAAGGAGGAGGCGGTGCTGGGCGTGCTGCCGGGCAATAACTGCGGCGGCTGCGGCTATGCCGGCTGCTCCGGTCTGGCGGCGGCTATCGCCAAGGGGGAAGCTTTGGTGAATGCCTGCCCCGTGGGCGGAGATAAGGTAGGAACACAGATTGCGCAGATCATGGGTGTGAAAGCCGAGAGCAGCGAGCCAATGGTTGCTTTTGTACACTGTCAGGGAGACTGTGATAAGACTCATGAGGATTATGAGTACAGTGGCGTAACAGACTGCCGGATGCTGGAATTTGTGCCGAACGGCGGCCCCAAGTCCTGCAACAGCGGCTGTCTGGGGCACGGTACCTGTGTGGAGGCCTGCCCATTTGACGCCATCCATATTGTAAACGGTGTGGCAAAAGTGGATAAGCAGAAATGCAAGGCCTGCGGCAAATGTATCGCCATATGTCCCAGGCATCTGATCTCCCTGATTCCTGCAGGAGCCAGGGAAGTGGTGGCCTGCAGCTCTGTGGATAAGGGCCCGGTAACGATGAAGGCCTGTACGGTCGGCTGCATCGGCTGCGGGATCTGCGTAAAGGCCTGCCCTGCGGAGGCGGTAAAGGTGGAGAATTTCCATGCTGTCATTGATCATGAGAAATGCGTGGCCTGCGGTACCTGTATGGAAAAATGCCCCAAAAAGGCCATTATCATTAACGAGTAAATAATGTAACAGCGTATGAGACAGAAGGGAAAGAAGATATTATGAAGCTGCCTGATGATTCCAATGACAGATCGGAGATGACGCCCACCATCGTTTCGGCAATAGTGGCGGTCAGCCTGTTTGTGCTGATTCTTCTATTGGCGATGATTATCATTAATCACAAAAAGCTTGTGACCAGACAGACGCAGACCGCTCAGACGCCGACGAATGTCAGTTCGGAGGGGGATGACGGCTATCCGGATACAAAGGATCTGATTGGAGACAGCAGCCTGACACCGGATGATTTTGATTTCTGGGATATGTATCCCGAGGCTACGCCGGAGCCGGAGAAAGAGCCGGAGACCTCGGCGGCGCCGGAGGCAAATGATCCGTCCACCGACGGTAAGCACACGCTGGTGGTAAATGCGGATGGGCAGGAGGAGTGGGTGCTGATCAGCCCTTATCTGCCAAAGCATGAGTATGATTTTACCAAGCTGGTGTGTCAGTCCGATTTGATGAAATATTATGAGGACGGCAGGCAAGTATCCTTTGTGGGTACGGATATTTCCAAAACGGAAGGATATGTGGATTTCAACAAGCTAAGGAAAGCGGGCATTGATTTTGTGATGCTGCGGGTGGGCGCCCGTGGCTACAGCAGCGGACAGCTGGTGCTGGATGATTATTTTTCGGATAATATCAAGCGTGCTGCCGATGCGGAGCTGGAGATCGGTGTGTATTTCTTTTCCCAGGCTGTAACGGAAGCAGAGGCCATTGAGGAAGCCAACATGGTACTGGAGCAGATCAAGGATTATACGGTCAGATATCCCATTGCCTTTGATATGGAATATGTGGACAATGATACCTCCAGAGTGGAGGGCGTCAGCCGGGCTGACAAGACCACCATTGCCAGGGCTTTTCTGGACACTGTGCAGGCGGCGGGATATGAACCTATGATTTATGGGGATAAGCAGTGGCTGATCAAACAGATTGATCTGTCCAAGCTGACGGCCTATGATGTATGGCTGTCCCAGCAGGAGGATGTACCGGACTATCCCTATCAGTTCAGCATGTGGCAGTATGACCGGCAGGCGACCATAGACGGGATCTCCGGCTATGCTAATCTGGATATCAGTTTTATTGATTATTCGGAAAAATAGTTAATGATTTTAGGGGAAATGGACAATGCAGAATAGATCTCCGCATAGGCGCTGGGAGAGATTCCCTCCACGTAGTTCTGGAGAAAATTCCTGCTCAGTCCATTTTTTTTTAGAATATCTGCGGCCTTGTTATAGGCGATGGCAGCCTCCGTGACCGTATCGTAGACCCCTACCTTATAATAGCCGTTGATATGGATGCGGACGCTGTAGCGATATTTACCCTGCTCCATGACGGCGCGGACGCCGTGATAGGCGTTGCGGATGCACAGATTTTCCCGACGGAAGTCCGTGGGATCCCCGTTCAAAAAGTCAAAATCCACTCCGGGAACGGCGTAATTTTTGATCCCGTAGCGGGAGGCAATATTGACCTGCATGCCGTAGTCCGCCACGAAATAGTGGCTGCCCCGGCACATGATCTTATGGGAGGAGTAGTAAAACAGATCATCCGTATCAAATTTCAGCACATGGCCGGGAGACAGATAATAATAGAAAAAGCGGGGACGGATATAGATCGGTGTTCCCAGATAGATTCCGTTATCACGGAAATTCAGGAGGATCACCCATTTTTCAAAGCTGAGCACGGAGGTGGGGCGATAGTCCTCCAGAGTCAGGGGAGAGCCCTCTATGATCAGACGGGAGGCGCTGCGGTAGGCCAGATGGGCCAGCAGGGCATCATGATAACTGCCCAGGCTGATATGCCTGCGCCGATAAGTAATGGAGGAACGATAGTAGGTTTCTCCGTTTTTTTTCGTGGTCTGATATACCCCCTCCATATGTCCTGTATCCGCCATGATTTCCTGCCTTTCCTATTATACTTTTCTGAGGGATAACATACACAGTATAACATACTTTCTCTGATTTAGAAATATTTTTAGGACTTGCCGTATAAACTTATATTAACAGTTCAGCCATAACTTTCACCCAATGAGCAAAACACGGCTGCGATAGCAGACGTAATAGCTGCGCAGCAGCGGGAGAGCACCGCAGGTGCGGTTTTGCGAATGGCGCAGGCTTAAACTGTTGTAGTATCTTTTTCGGGGAAAGGAGAGTCGTATGTATAAGAAAGCATTGGGGATTATTGCCCTGCTGCATATGCTGTTTCTGTCCGGGTATGTCTGCGTTGCGGCCATCGGCGATAATATGCAGCTGCAAAAACCGGTGACGGAGGCTGTACTGGATCAGGAACTGGTGGCGGATGAACAGAGCAGCGCCTTGGGGGTTGCGGATATGGCGGCTTCCGGACAGCGTGTGGTGGACTATAGCACGCTGGAAAAGCCCATGGCTTATGAACTGTGTGAGGAAGATTATGATATTCTGCTGCGGATCGTGGAGGCGGAGGCAGGCGGGGAGGATGAGGAGGGAAAGCTTCTTGTGGCCAATGTGGTATTGAATCGGATGAACAGCGAAGCTTTTCCGGACAGTGTGAAAGAGGTAGTGATGCAGCGCAGCGGCGGTGTGTCGCAGTTTTCTCCGGCAGCCTCGGGACGGATCTGGCGAGTTACGGTCAGCGATGAAACCGCCCGGGCGGTGCAGCGGGCGCTGGAGGGAGAGGATCTGTCCCAGGGAGCCCTGTATTTTGCGGCCAGAAATAGGGCCGACAGCGGCAGTATGCGGTGGTTTGATGAGCATCTGACATTTCTGTTCCGCCATGGCGGCCATGAGTTCTTCTTTTAGCCGTTGCATGTAGAAAAATTTTATGCTATAATCACTGCAGAAAAAACCTGCGGCTTGAAACGTGCAGGCGTTGGAAAGGTATGGGTACTAAAATGGAAGTCTTATATAACAGTACGAGAAGCAGGCAGGGACCGGTGAGCGCATCCATGGCGATCTTAAAGGGGCTTACGGATGACGGAGGGTTGTTTGTGCCGGATCATATTCCTGCTCTGGATAAGAGTCTGAAGGAGCTGGCAGCTATGAACTACCAGGAGATCGCCTATGAGGTGATGAAGCTGTACCTGTCGGATTTCACAGAGGCAGAGCTGAAAAACTGTATTAACCGGGCTTATGACAGCAAGTTTGACACGGAGGTGATTGCACCTCTGGCGGAAGCGGACGGCGCATATTTCCTGGAGCTTTTTCATGGCTCCACCATTGCCTTCAAGGATATGGCTCTGTCCATCCTGCCCCATCTGCTGACTACCTCTGCCAGGAAGAACCATATTGAAAATGAGATCGTGATTCTGACGGCCACTTCCGGGGATACCGGGAAAGCGGCTCTGGCAGGCTTTGCGGATGTGGAGGGAACCCGCATCGTTGTATTTTATCCGAAGAACGGCGTCAGCCCCATACAGGAAAAGCAGATGGTGACCCAGAAGGGGAAAAATACCTTTGTGGTGGGGATCCATGGGAATTTTGACGATGCCCAGACCGGCGTAAAGAAGATTTTTTCCGATAAACAGCTGGCTGCAGAGATGGCAGAGCACGGATTCCAGTTCTCCTCCGCCAACTCTATCAATATCGGCCGTCTGGTTCCCCAGATTGTCTATTATGTGTACGCTTACGCCAAGCTGCTCTCTGAGGGCAGGATTCAGGAGGGGCAGCAAATCAATGTGGTGGTGCCCACCGGTAATTTCGGCAACATTCTGGCGGCGTTTTATGCAAAAAATATGGGGCTGCCCATCGGTAAACTGATCTGTGCCTCCAATGACAATAAGGTGCTGTATGATTTCTTCCGTACCGGTACCTACGACCGCAACAGGGAATTTGTGCTGACCAGTTCTCCGTCCATGGATATTCTGATCTCCAGCAATTTAGAGCGGCTGATCTATCGGATTGCCGGCAACAGCCCTGAGAAAAATGCCCGGTTGATGGCGGCGTTAAGCGGTCAAGGAAAGTATGAGATCACAGAGGAGATGAAGGCAGGTCTGAAGGACTTTTACGGTCATTATGCCTCTGAGGAGGAGACGGCGGCTGCTATTCGCCGGATCTATGAGGACTGCGGCTATGTGATCGACACCCACACGGCAGTGGCTGCAGCGGTATTTGACAAGTATACCAGTAAGACCGGTGACCGGACCCCCACAGTGATCGTCTCTACGGCAAGTCCCTTCAAATTTACCAGAAGCGTTATGAATGCCATTGATCAAAAGTATGACAGTATGACGGATTTTGACTTGGTGGACGAGCTCTCCAGGATCGCCAACGTTCCGGTTCCCGGTGCGATCGAGGAGATCCGCAGTGCGGCAGTGCTCCATGATAATATCTGTGAAGTGGATGAGATGCCGGAGATGGTAAAGCGATTCTTAAAGTTATAGGAAGTGACAGGATAAAAAGGATGGCTGGGTTCCGCAGAGAGGAAGTCAGCCATTTCCGTTATAAATCCCTGCGCCGGCGGATCCGGGAGTTAGAGCTGGATATCTCCGGAAAATAGGTGTTTTCACAGAAAATACATAAATATGTTCTAAAATATTTCTGATGGCAGTAGGAAAGAGGTAGATCATATGGATAAACTGAAGATATTGGTAGTGGATGATGAGAGCAGGATGCGCAAGCTGGTGCGTGATTTTCTGGTGAAAAATAATTATGCAGTGCTGGAGGCAGAGGACGGCGAGCAGGCAGTGGATCTGTTTTTCAAGGAGAAGGGCATTGCACTGATTGTACTGGATATAATGATGCCCAAGATGGATGGATGGCAGGTATGCCGGGAGATCCGGGCATATTCCAAGGTCCCCATCATTATGCTGACGGCAAGGGGGGATGAACGGGACGAACTCCAGGGCTTTCAGTTGGGCGTGGATGAGTACATTTCCAAGCCCTTCAGTCCCAAAATTCTGGTGGCCAGGATTGAGGCGATCCTGCGGCGCACCCAGTCCGCAGAGAGTGACGGGCAGCTGTCCTGCGGCGGTATTGTGATTGACAAGGTGGCGCATCAGGTGATGATCGACGGTCAGCCGGTGGATCTGAGCTATAAGGAATTTGAGCTGCTGACCTATTTTGTGGAAAATAAGGGGATCGCCCTGTCCCGGGAGAAGATACTGAATAATGTCTGGAATTATGATTATTTCGGCGATGCCCGGACCATTGATACCCATGTGAAGAAGCTTCGCAGCAAAATGGGGAAAAAGGGGGATATGATCAAAACCATCTGGGGTATGGGCTATAAGCTGGAGGCGGAGGAATGATGTTTCAAAGGTCCATACGCAGGCAGCTGGCGGCAGTTACCATAGGACTTCTGGTAGGGACGATCCTGCTGTACTGGTTTATCAACAACACATTTCTGGAGGACTATTATGAGACGGAGAAGGCGGATGTGGTTCGGGAGGCCTATCAGCAACTGAATGCGGCAGCGGCAGCGGAAAATTTTTCCAATCAGGAGTTTGTGCAGGAAATGGGGCATTATGCCTTTATTGCCAATATTAATATAGAAGTCATTGATGCCAACTCCATGATCGTCTATTCAGCTTCTTTTGACAATGGGGAGGAGCTTTCTACCAGATTGCTGCGGTATATTATCGGCTACTCCCTCAACAACACCTTCGGTGATGAGACGACGGAGGGCGTGCCCACGCCCGGCGAGGTTTTCAGGTATGTGGACCGACGCACTAAGACGGAGTATCTGGAGATGTACGGGCAGCTGGATAACGGGTATTGGTTTATTATAAATACGGCTATGGAGAGCATTAAGGAGAGCGCACGGATTGCTAACCGCTTTCTGACTTATATCGGCATTGCTGCCGCTGTGCTGGGAGGGATCCTGGCGTGGGTTATGTCCAAACGGGTCACGGATCCGGTATTGGAGATGGCTGCGATCTCCGAGCGGATGACCCATCTGGACTTTGAAGCCAAATATCAGGGTAAGGAGAAAAATGAGATCGGTCTGCTGGGAAATAATATCAATCAGTTGTCGGAGTCTTTGGAAAGCACGATTTCGGAACTGAAGACAGCCAACAATGAACTGCAGAAGGACATTGAGAAAAAAGAACAGATCGATGAGATGCGCAAGGAATTTCTGGCCAATGTTTCCCATGAGCTGAAAACCCCTATAGCGCTGATCCAGGGCTATGCGGAGGGACTGAAGGAGGGGATCAATGATGATCCCGAGAGCCGGGAGTTTTATTGTGATGTCATTATGGACGAGGCTGGGAAGATGAATACCATGGTGCAGAAGCTCATGACGCTGAACCAGCTGGAATTTGGCAATGATGTGGTGAATATGGAGCGCTTTGACATTGTAGCCCTGATTCGGAATTATCTGCAGTCGGCAGAGATATTGACCCGGCAGAACGGGATTCAGGTGAAGCTGGAGCAGACAGAGCCGGTCTATGTGTGGGGCGATGAGTTTAAGGTCGAAGAGGTCTTTATGAATTATTTTACCAATGCCGTGCATTACTGCTTGGGAGAGAAGCTTATTCATGTCAAGGTGGAGTCGGAGGGTGACGGAAAGGTGCGGGTCAGCGTATTTAACACCGGCGATCCGATCCCGGAGGAGAGCCTGGGCCACATATGGGAAAAGTTCTACAAGGTGGATAAGGCCAGAACCCGAGCCTATGGAGGCAGCGGCGTAGGGCTCTCCATTGTAAAAGCGATCATGGAATCCATGAACCAGTCCTACGGGGTGCAGAATTATGCCAACGGGGTGATGTTCTGGTTTACAATGGAGACGGCATCATGAGAGAAGAAGTTTTGGCGCTCACAGCAGCGGCTGTTTTGCAGAGAACTTCCGGGGAGAATACCGAGCCCAGGACATTCTCCGCTCGGATTTGAGATTAAGGGAAAGGGAGAATATGAGGGAGCAGGAAACAGAACAGGAACTGTCCCGGGAGCAGGAGAAAGCGCTTCTGGTGGGGGTGGATATCGGGGAAGAGGCGGACTTTGATCATTCCATGGAGGAGCTGGGAAGTCTTGCCAAGGCCTGCCATATGCAGGTGGCCGGTATCATTGTGCAGCGGCTGGATGTGCCCAATAAGGCCTTTTATGTAGGGCCGGGCAAGGTGGCGGAGATCCGGGAATATGCAGGGCAGTGCGGGGCGGAGGTCATTGTGTTTGACAATGCCCTGTCCCCCTCCCAGATCCGGAATCTGCAGCAGGAACTGGACATGCCCATATTGGACAGAACGTCTTTGATATTGGATATTTTTGCCATTCGGGCACAGACCCGGGAAGCCAAGCTGCAGGTGGAGACGGCCAGACTCCAGTACCTCCTTCCCCGGCTGGTGGGAATGCATGAGGCACTGAGCAGACAGGGCGGCACCAGCGGCAGTCGGAGCAACAAGGGTACCGGTGAGAAAAAGCTGGAGCTGGACCGCCGCAAAATCGAGCATCGGATCAGCGAACTGCGCAAGGAATTGACAGAGGTAGAGCAGGGCCGGGACATTAGGCGCAAACGGCGGATTAATTCCCGGATACCTCAGGTGGCGCTGGTGGGGTATACCAATGCAGGCAAATCCACGGTCATGAACCGGATGGTGGAGCAGTACGGCCAGGTATCGGAGAAGACGGTGCTGGAGAAGGATATGCTGTTTGCCACACTGGAGACCAGCGTGCGTACCATAGAAACGGGGGATAACAAGCCTTTTTTCCTTGTGGACACAGTGGGTTTTATTCATAAGCTGCCCCACGGCCTGATTAAGGCCTTTCACTCCACTTTGGAGGAGGTATGCTATGCTGATCTGCTGGTGCAGGTAGTGGATGTATCGGATCCACAATACAAGCAGCATCTGGAAGTCACCAGACAGACATTGGAGGAACTTAAAGCAGGTGACATTCCCATGATTATCGTGTATAATAAGAGTGATCTGTGTGATCGGGAGTATCCCCGTATCGCAGGGGATCAGATCTACATGGCAGCCGGGAAGGGCAGCGGTATAGAGCAGTTGATTGGGTTGATCAAGGATAAGGTCTATGCGGACTTGATAAGCTGCAGGCTGCTGTTTCCCTACGATCAGGGCAGTGCAGCGTCTTATTTTATGGAACATGCGACCGTTTTCAAACAGGAATACAGGGGGGACGGATTGCTGCTGGAAGTGAGCTGTTATCGTCAGGATGCAGAAAAATACCGAAAGTATGTGATTCGGTAAGAGAAAGGTATGGGAGAGAGATGGAACAGCAGGGAATTTATGAACGGATCCGGGACAGAGCAGGACAGCTGAAAGCGGAATCTCAGGATCATTATTTTACGGAATACCTGTCAAAATTTGATAGTCGGCTGATTCAGGAAAAGCACCAGCTGGACCTGATGGAGGCGGAGCTGGAACGAAGCAGCCGGCTGTATCGGCAGCGTATGGGGGAGACTGTTACGGCGCCGCTCCAAACAGAGACGCAGAGAGCGGTTCAGCCTGTGCCCCCGCAGGTCTGCGGTACATACAGTGCGGGAAGTGTTCCGCAGCAGACAGCAGTCTTTCAACAGCCCCGAAAGGATCAGCGGTCCGCCAGAAATCATGAATATGCCGTGGGAATCGGCGTTTTCGGCACCATCGGTGTGCTGTTTGTGCTGGCGGCGCTGATTCTGCTGGGGATCAATTATATGAATGATATCGTGAAAGCGTTGGGGCTTTATGCGATGGGCCTGCTGGTGTGGTGTGGCGCTGAGTTCGGACTGAAGAAGAGAAGTCAGGTTCTTTCCTTAATTTTATCCTCATTGGGTATCGGCAGTCTGTATGTGACCACTATGGTAAATTTCCTTTATCTGGGAAGTTTCAATGGTCTGGCGACGATTCTGATTACGGTTCTGGTCACGGTGGCAGTGATGCTCATCAGCCGGAAAAAGGATGCAGGCATTCTGCGGATTATCTGTATCGGGGCGTGTATGATCAGCTTTCTGATGATCGTGGATACGCTGGATATGGTTAGTGATGGGGAACTGCTGATCTATATGGTGATGATCCTGCTGATACAGCTGCTGGGCATCTTTCTACCGGTGAAAAAATGGGCGTATGGCATTGGTATCGGCCAGATGGTAGGGGCGGCAGTGTTTGCGTTCTGTTTTGCTACCTGGATGATTCATCCGGAGCAGGTGATGGAGCTGCGGGCAGTCTATATGATCGGATTTATTGTGCTCAGTATGCTGCTGACGGAACTGGCCGTATGGAGGATGCCCTCTGACAGTGTTGAAAAGGTTCAGGGAATATTTATTGCCTTCGGAATCGGTGCAGGGCTGCTGCTATGGGCTTACGGATGGTGTGCAGTGGGGAGCTTTGATTGGTGCCATGGTCCATACTCCGACATTGAGATCTGGATCCGTCTGGGTGTCATGGCCATCATAGCAGTTATGAGTATCCTTTTCTTTTACCTGACAAGGCGGAAGGGTAACGGCCTGTGCTGGATGCAGGGTTATTTTGCGGCAGGCGCAGCACTGATTATGTTCGGGAGCGGCCCTGCAGAGGAACGTCTGAGCGTGACCATCACGCTGTCGGTGCTGTTGGTTCTGTATAAGCTGCTGGCATACCGTATGAAGCCGCTGCGGGTGGCTGATGCCATCATTACCGTTTGGACAGTGCTGGCGGCGTGGATCTGCCACGGCAGTCTCCATGGATATGTGCTGCTGTGTGTGCTGCTGCTGTGCGTGCTGCTGTTGAATCATTGGCAGACATTCTACGAGCTGCTGATTACCGGCGCATTGGTGTTGTATATCCCGATGGTGCTGGATAATGATCTGGTGCTGCCGCTGATGATTGCCGTAATGTGGCTGGCGGAGCTGCTGTTCAATTATGTAAAGAGATTTATCGGCAAAGGCATTGGCGGATTCAACTATACGGTGCTGACGGCGGAGGTGATTTGTTATCTGGCGCTGATACCCGTAAGCTTTGACAGCGTGATCCTGTATGTGATTCTGGCAGTATTGGGGCTGGGAATTATTCTGTTTACGTTCCAGCCCAGATTCCATATGGCAGTGAGCTGGAGAGGACTGGCAATTTCGGGATTTCTGACCTATATGGTTCTGGTGTCCCGGTTCGAATACCGGATTGTCTCCAGTATTCTGATGATGGTAGTGGGATTGGTCAGCATTATTCTGGGCTTTACACAGGAGGACAGGAAGCTGCGGATCTATGGCCTGATATTGTGCCTGCTGACATGCTTTAAAATCACACTGTATGATTTCTGGGTACAGGATTTACAGAGGATCATTCTGTTTCTTGCTGCCGGTGTGGTGGCGCTGGTTATTGCGGGCATCTACGCCTTTATGGAGAAAAAGTACGGTAAGGCGGAAGAAACCTGAAGCTTGCAGGATAAAATAGAGTTTGGGATTTCCGAGCCAAGGGAGTGAAAATGATGAAGATGGAAAAAAAACGATGTGCTGTATTGCTTATAGGAGCCGCTCTCTGGCTGGCTGGATGCGGTAATGAAATGCCGGATCTGACAGAGGAGCAGCTGGAGACGGTGGGGGAGTATACGGCGCAGCTGCTGCTATCCCACGACAGGAATTATCAGAGCAGGCTGGTGGATGTGGAACTGCTGGAAAACCAGGTAGTCAGTGAAGCCCTCCGGGAAGAGATTCCCGGGGAAGAGATTCCTCAGGAGACTTCTGCACCGGAAAACCGGGGCATGGATCCCACAGAGGATACCCCTGTAGTGAATCTGGCAGAGGAAGGGGAAAGCGTGCAGAGCACGGTAAGCCTGGAGGAGGCTATGGGACTGCAGTCTCCCATGTCCCTTTCCTATATGGGATATGAGATCGTGGACAGTTATCCCGGTGATGCGTCGGCAGAGAAGTCTTTTACCATAGATGCGGAGATGGGAAATAAACTGCTGGCGCTGCACTTTACGCTGCAGAACCAGGGGGAGGGCACGGAGACTGCGGATACCCTACATCAGAAACTGGTGATAAAGGTATCTGTCAATGGGATCAGCACCTATAGCCTGACCACACTGTTGGAAAATGATCTGTCAATCTATCGGGAGAATCTGAATCCGGGGGAGAGCAGGGAGACGGTGATTCTGGCAGAATATGATGCTCAGGCGCTGCAGGATGTGGCCTCTATTGAGATAAGTGTCAAAAATGAAGATAAAAATGCAGCAATTCGCCTGGAATAGGTGAGTTAACAGTAAACATTGCAGGAATTTAATCGGATAAAGCGTCAAAAAGGCATATAAAATGGAGTACAGGAATCTCTTCTGGGATTCCTGCTCTTTTTTTTCAGATAATAGTATGCTTTTTCAAAAATATATGTTATAATAGCCATATTAAGTCATTCAGAAAGGGCTTACGGGTATAAAAAGGTGAGGTGGACATATGGATACGAAGATTTTATTGGAAAACGGTACAAATGAGTTAGAGGTTCTGGAGTTTATTGTTGACGGGAATCATTACGGCATCAATGTGGCGAAGGTGAAAGAAATTATTGGCTATATGACGCCCACCCCGATCCCGAATTCCCATCCCAGTATCGAGGGTGTATTTATGCCGAGAGATCGGATGATTACTGCCATCGATCTGAAGAACTGCCTGCAGAGGGGACAGATGGAGAGCGGCGGCCTGTTTATTATCACCAATTTTAATAAGTTGGATATTGCTTTCCATGTGGAACAGGTGACGGGCATACATAGAGTAACCTGGAAGGATATTATTACCCCCAATGCTACTGTATCCAACACGGAAAACGGTGTGGCAAGCGGCATCGTAAAAATCAATGACAAGCTGATCGTGATTCTGGACTTTGAGAAGATCGTGACGGATATTTCTCCGGAGACCGGGCTGAAGGTGTCGGAGGTGGCAGAGATGGGAACACGTGAGAGAAACAGTATACCGATTCTGATCGCAGAGGATTCGCCGCTGCTGAATAAGCTGATCGTAGATTGTCTGAATAAAGCGGGATATATGAATATTACCCATACTGCCAATGGCCAGGAGGCATATGACTATGTGATGGAGGGGTTGGCTGCCGGTAATCTGGATCAGAAGGTGAAGTGCCTGATTACCGATATTGAGATGCCTGTGATGGATGGGCATCGTCTGCTGAAACTGATTAAGAGTGACGATAATACAAAGCATATTCCTGTGGTGATCTTTTCTTCTCTGGTAAATGAAGAGATGCGGAGAAAAGGTGAGGCATTAGGCGCAGACAGACAGTTGTCAAAGCCCGAGATTGGCAATCTGGTTCATACGATTGATGAGTTATTAAATACTGCAAAGTAAGAAAAAGGCCGGGAATCCCGGCTTTTTTCTTAAGAAAGCGGGGATGAAGATGGAAGATCAGATAGGGGAGAAGATTCAGGATGCAGAAATGCTTCTCATAGGGATCGGCGAGGAATTTGAGGAGAAAAACCTTCTGAATGCACAGCCCGAATATGCGGCCGGTGCAGAATACCTGGAACAGCAGGGACGCCCGGATCTGCTGCCGCTTCTGGCGGGTGGACTCCTGAGAGACAGAGGACGGGCAGTGTCAGCGCTTCGGAAGCTTTATCAGATTGCAGCGAACAAAAATTATTATCTGGTCAGTATCTGCCAGACGGATCTTCCTAAGGAGGCAGGTTTCCCCGGAGAACGGGTAGTATCCCCCTGCGGGACACTGCGAAAAAAGCAATGCAGCTGCGGCTGTGAGCAAAGTCTTCTGCCGGTGACGGCCGAGGAGCGGGAGAGACTGTACCGGGCAGTCATCAGCGGCGGAAAACTGGATCTGCTGGGGAATTGCCCGCAGTGTCAGGGCAAAATGGTTCTCAACAATCTTTATGTGGAAAAATATGAGGAAAAGGGATATCTGAAGGATTGGGCCCGGTACACCCAATGGCTTCAGGGCACGCTGAACCGAAAGGTATGCATATTGGAGCTGGGCGTGAATCTGGATTATCCTTCGGTAATCCGCTTTCCGTTTGAAAAGATTGGGTATTATAACCGGAAAGCGTCCTTTGTCCGGGTAAATGAGAGATTATATCAATTGACGGAGGAACTTCACGATAAAGGTATATCTGTGGCAAAGAATGCTATTGACTGGCTGCTTACAGAGGAGATATGATAGAGATATTATAGAAATGAGGATATAATATGGATTCCAATGAAGAATATTTAGATCAGTTATTAAGATCACTGACGCAGAAGGAAGACCCTGTAAGCACAGCAGAGCCGGATATGGTGAGCTTGCCGGAAGATCTGTCCGCAGACATACCGGAGGATCTGGTTTATGATGAACCGGAGGCGAATTCTGTGCCGGGAAAGGAGGAGCCGGAGGCTGCCGGTTCCCAGAGTATTGATGATCTGCTGAAGACGATTTCCGGGGAAACGGATCAGGAGGAAACGAAAGAGGCATCCCCGCCGGAACAGGGTTCGGGGGAGACTTCTGCCCCGGATCTGGATGCAGCGCTTTCCATGTCCCAGAGTGAGATCGAGCAGCTGCTGGCTGCTAACAAATCGACGCCAAAGAAAGAGGAGCCTCTTTTCTCAGATGTGGAGCAGGATGCTCTGAGCAGTTTCATGGCGGATCTGGGAGAGGACAGCAGCGAGGAGGTACAGGAGATCTCTGACCTGCTGAACAAGGCGGATCATGATGAACCTGTGGATGATGCTCTGACGGCATTGCTCCAGGGATTAAAAGAAGAGGAACCTCAGGATAAGACGTATTCGGCGGAGGATCTTTTCGGCGCAGAAGAAGCGAAGCAGCAGCCGGAGAAACCCGGCAGGAGAAGGAAGAGGGAACGGGTCAAAAAGGAGAAAAAGCCACGTCGGAGCAGAAAGGGTAAGGAGGCGCCGGAGGAAGCCGTTCCCACATCGGCAGAACCTGTCAAAGCGGAGAAAAAATCTGGCCTATGGAAGAAGCTGCTGGATGCCTTGACAGAGGAAGACGAGGAAGAGGTTAAGCCGGTCAGTGATGAGAATGGTGCCATCCTGCAGCAGATGGAGCAGGAGGATCAGGCAAAGGCCGGAGGAACCGATAAAAAGGCTGCTAAAAAAGCAGATAAGAAGTCGGTTAAAAAAGAGGATAAGAAAAAAAAGGGAAAAGGGGATAAAGCCGCCGGATCTGGTGAAGATGGGGCGGAAGAGAGCAGCAAGGGAAAAAAGAAAAGAGAGAAAAAGCAAGGAAAAGAGAAAAAGCAAGGAAAAGAGAAAAAGCAAAGAAACCTCCTTATCGTGTATCAGGAAGCACCCGGAAGAAAGCTGTCCATGAAGAAAGTGCTCCCTATTCTGGCTGCAGCGCTGGTAGTAACGGTGGCTTATGTGATAATAAGCCAGCTTTATGTTGGGTATGTCAACAGGCAAAAAGCAACGGATGCTTTTTATGCAGGAGATTATCTGGAGTGCTATGAGCTGCTGTACGGACAGGATCTTAATGGGAGTCAGGCGGTAATGTTTCATAAATCGGAGCTGTTGCTGAAGATGGAGCTGGCGAAGAAGAATTACCAGACACTGCTGCTGGAAGGGAAAGATTTGGCAGCTCTGGATTATCTGGTGCAGTTTCTGTCCCGCTATGAGGAATACCGGCAGGAGGGGCAGGAGTGGAACAGTCTGGATGTGGTGGACGAGACCTATGAGGGTATGACCGGCCTGCTGACGGCCAATTACGGTCTGACTCAGGCGCAGGCCATGGAGATTGCCGCCCTGGAGGAGGATACGGACTATACTCTGGCGTTGATGGCCGTACTGGAGGGGGCCTACGGACAGGAAGCGGCTGCAGAGGAAGAACCGGGGGAATTGTTCTCTGCCTATGAAGACCTGCTGCCGGAGGAGTTGGAAGATCAGGATACGGTATTTGTAGATACCATCAGGTAAATAAGCGGACAAGGGAAAAGGACGAAGCCGAAATGATAGCGATTATTGATTACGATGCGGGAAATATTAAGAGCGTGGAAAAGGCACTGATTGCTCTGGGGGAGCAGGTGAAGCTGACCAGAGATCCGGAGGAGATTCTGGCGGCGGACGGTGTCATCCTGCCGGGAGTGGGAGCCTTTGGGGACGCAATGGGGCGTCTGGAGGGCTACGGTCTGGTGGAGACCATCAAACAGGTGGCGGAGCGCCGGATCCCCTTTCTGGGGATTTGTCTGGGACTGCAGCTGATTTTTGACAGCAGCGAGGAGAGTCCGGGCGTGAAGGGACTGGGGCTGCTGCCGGGCAGAATTGTGCGGATCCCTGATGAGGGCGGACTAAAGGTGCCCCATATCGGCTGGAATAATCTGAAGTTTCCCCATGCAGGGCGATTGTTTCAGGGTCTGCCGGAGGATTCCTATGTGTATTTCGTGCATTCCTATTATCTGCAGGCCCAGGAAGAAAGCATCGTGACGGCCACCACGGAGTACGGCACGCTGATTCATGCATCCGTGGAAAAGGACAATATTTTCGCCTGTCAGTTTCATCCTGAGAAAAGCTCCGGCGTGGGCATGAGGATCCTGCAGAATTTTGTGGCGGTAGTAAATGGGGAGCCTGCTTAGAGCGGGCATGTGGAGGTAAGTATGCATACCAAAAGAATTATTCCCTGCCTGGACGTAAAGGACGGCAGAGTAGTAAAATGTGTGAATTTTCTGAATCCCCGGGATGCGGGAGATCCGGCCCAGACAGCGGCAGCCTATGACAGAGAGGGAGCGGACGAGCTGGTCTTTCTGGATATCAATGCCTCGGCGGACAGCCGCACCACCCAGCTGGAATGGGTACGGCAGGTGGCCAGCAAGGTTTTTATTCCCTTTACCGTGGGCGGCGGTATCCGAACAGTGGAGGATTTCCGGGCCATTCTGCGGGAGGGCGCAGACAAGATTGCGGTCAATTCCGCTGCAATCATGAATCCCCGGCTGATCAGCGATGCGGCGGACAAGTTCGGCAGCCAGTGCGTGGTGGTGGCCATCGATGCCAAGCGCCGGACGGACGGCTCCGGCTGGAATATTTACAAAAACGGCGGTCGTGTGGACATGGGCATCGATGCTCTGGAATGGGCGGTAAAGGCGGAGCGGCTGGGAGCGGGAGAGATCCTGCTGACCAGTATGGACGGCGACGGCACCAGGGCCGGATATGATCTGGAGTTGACGAAAGCCGTGGCAGAGTCGGTAAAGATTCCTGTTATTGCCTCAGGCGGCGCCGGAAAGCTGGAGCACTTCTATGACGCTTTGGTGAAGGCTAAGGCGGAAGCGGTGCTGGCGGCATCTCTCTTCCATTATAAGGAACTGGAGATCCGGGAAGTGAAGGAATATCTGCGTTCCCGGGGCGTTTCGGTCAGATTGTAATTTTTACCGGGAGAAGAGATTGTAAATAGAAAGAAGATACAGCAGAGAATACGAGGTACATACCATGGCAATGATAAGCAATGACTGGCTGACAGAGCTGTCCCCGGAGTTTCACAAGCCCTATTATGCGAAGCTGTTTCAGTTTGTGAAAGAGGAGTATAACACCAAACAGATCTTTCCGCCTGCAGATGATATTTTCAATGCGTTTCATCTGACGCCCTTAAGCAAGGTAAAGGTAGTGATCCTGGGACAGGATCCCTATCACAATGTGGGACAGGCTCACGGACTGTGTTTTTCCGTAAGACCGGATGTGGAGATTCCCCCGTCCCTGGTCAATATTTATAAGGAACTGTACGATGATCTGGGGTGTAGGATCCCCAATAACGGCTATCTGGTAAAATGGGCAGAGCAGGGAGTTCTGATGCTGAACACCGTACTGACGGTTCAGGCACATATGGCAAATTCGCACAGGGGAAAGGGATGGGAGGAATTTACGGATGCGGCTATCGCCGCTTTAAATAAGCAGGATCGGCCCATTGTGTTTATTCTGTGGGGAAGACCGGCCCAGACCAAGGAGAGGATGCTGAATAATCCCAATCATCTGATTCTGAAGGCGCCCCATCCCAGTCCTCTGTCGGCTTACAATGGATTTTTCGGCAGCAGACCCTTCAGCCAGACGAATCGTTTTTTGAAGGAGCATGGCGTGGAGCCGATTGACTGGCAGATTGAAGATATATAAGAAAGTGAGAAACAGATTATGAAAATCAGAATTGCAATTCTGGGTTACGGCAACCTGGGCAGGGGGATCGAGTGTGCGATCCGCCAGAATGAGGATATGGAGCTGGTGGCAGTATTCACCCGCCGGGATCCTTCCACTGTGAAGGTGGCAAGCGGCGTGCCGGTGTACAGCGCAGATCAGCTGCTTCAGAAAAAGGAGGATATCGACGTGCTGATGCTCTGCGGCGGTTCTGCCATGGATCTGCCGAAACAGACGCCGGAGTATGCCAGATATTTTAATGTAATCGACAGCTTTGATACCCATGCCAATATTCCTCAGCATTTCGATGCAGTGGATCAGGCAGCCAGAGAGGGCGGCAAGGTAGCCATGATTTCCGTGGGCTGGGATCCGGGGATGTTTTCCTTAAACCGCCTGTATGCCAATGCGATCCTGCGGGACGGCAGTGACTACACCTTCTGGGGGAAGGGCGTGAGCCAGGGACATTCCGATGCGATCCGCCGCATTCCCGGCGTTAAGGATGCCAGGCAGTATACGATTCCGGTGGAGGCTGCCCTGGCATCAGTGAGAGCCTGTGAGAATCCGGAGCTGACTACCCGCCAGAAGCATACCAGGGAGTGTTTTGTGGTGGCGGAGGAGGGGGCTGACAAGGCCCGGATCGAAAAGGAAATCAAGACCATGCCCAACTATTTTGCAGATTATGATACCACCGTACATTTCATTACGGAGGAGGAACTGCAGCGGGATCACGCAGGAATTCCCCACGGCGGATTTGTGCTGCGCACCGGGAAAACGGGCGTAAACGGTGAGCACAACCATGTGATTGAGTACAGCCTGAAGCTGGATTCCAACCCGGAGTTTACCGCCTGTGTGCTGACAGCCTATGCCAGAGCGGCGTACCGCATGAATCAGGAGGGCATGAAGGGCTGTAAGACCGTATTTGATGTGGCACCGGCATATCTCAGCGCCATGAGCCCTGAGGAGATGAGAGCACATCTGCTGTAAAGAGAAAGACATCCGACCTGCAGTGACAAAAGCAGGCTGAAAGGAAAGGCACAAAGTATATGAGTAAAGAAGCATTTGTAACCAAAGCACAGATTGAGGAAATCGTAAAGACATATCCCACCCCTTTTCATATTTATGATGAAAAGGGTATCCGGGCCAATGCCCGGGCGCTGAAGGAAGCTTTTGCCTGGAATCCGGGCTATAAGGAATTTTTTGCAGTAAAGGCCACGCCGAATCCCTTTCTGATTGATATTTTAAGGGATTATGGCTGCGGTACGGACTGCTCCTCCATGACGGAATTAATGCTGAGTCATGCCATGGGCATCAAGGGGGAGGATATCATGTTTTCCTCCAATGATACCCCGGCGGAGGAATTTGCCTATGCGGCCAAGATCGGGGCAACCATCAATCTGGATGATATTACCCATATCGCATTTTTGGAGAAGACTCTGGGCTATCTGCCCAAAACCCTGAGCTGCCGCTTTAATCCCGGAGGCTATTTCTCCATGGGGACGGATATTATGGATAATCCCGGTGACGCCAAGTACGGCTTTACCACGGAGCAGATGTTTGAGGGGTATAAGATTTTAAAGGCAAAGGGTGTGGAGCATTTCGGCATCCATGCGTTTCTGGCCAGCAACACGGTGACGAATGAGTATTATCCCACCTTGGCAAAGCAGCTGTTTGAGCTGGCGGTGAGGCTGAAGGAGGAGACCGGCGCCCATATCAAGTTCATCAATCTGTCCGGCGGTATCGGCATTCCCTACCGTCCCGAGCAGACACCCAATGATATCCGGGTAATCGGAGAGAGCGTGCGGAAGGTGTACGAGGAGATTCTGGTTCCGGCAGGCATGGGGGATGTGGCGATCTACACGGAGCTGGGTCGCTTTATGATGGCGCCCTATGGCCATCTGGTAACCCAGGTGATCCACGTGAAGCATATCTACAAGGAGTATCTGGGGGTGGATGCCTGTGCAGTGAATCTGATGCGTCCGGCTATGTATGGGGCTTATCATCATATTACGGTGCTGGGAAAGGAGGATCAGCCCTGCGATCATATGTATGACGTCACAGGATCTCTGTGTGAAAATAATGATAAATTTGCCATTGACCGGATGCTGCCCCAGGTGGAGATCGGGGATTATCTGGCAATTCATGATACGGGTGCGCATGGGTTTGCCATGGGCTACAACTACAACGGCAAGCTGAAGTCCGCAGAACTGCTGCTGAAAGAGGACGGCAGTGTGGAGCTGATCCGACGGGCGGAGACTCCCAGGGATTATTTTGCCACTTTCGACGGTTTTGATATTTATAAGAAAATGTTCCCGGAGGAGTAATGCGCAGATGAGATATCCTAAAGATCTGAAAAAGGGCGAAACCATTGGTTTTCTGGCGCCGTCCTTTGGCTGCAATATGGAACCCTATAGAAGTGCGTTTGACCATTCGCTGGAAAAATGGCAGGGTATGGGCTACCGGGTGCTGCTGGGGCCGAACTGTTATGCGGGAGAGGGAATCGGGATCAGCAATACGCCGGAAAAGTGCGGCGCAGAGGTCATGGAGATGTTTGAAAGCCGGGAGGCGGATGTGTTGATTTCCTGCGGCGGAGGGGAGCTTATGTGTGAGATCCTGGAATATGTGGATTTCCAGCGGCTGTCCGAAGCGGAGCCGAAGTGGTTTATGGGATATTCGGACAATACGAATTTGATTTATCCCTTGGTAACACTGTGTGATACGGCGGCCATCTATGCTCCCTGTGCGGCTGCGTTCGGTATGGAACCCTGGCATATTTCCATTCAGGATACCTATGAGCTGCTGACCGGGCAGAAGTGGGAGGTGGAAAGCTATCCGCTGTGGGAGAAAGAGTCCCTGAAGGATGAGGAAAATCCGCTGCAGCCCTATCATGTGACAGAGCCGCTGGCTCTGAAGGTCTATAATGAGGGACGGCTGATACCGGATCCGGAGGCAGCGGGCACGGAGCTGGCTGTGACCGGACGGCTGCTGGGCGGCTGTATGGACTGCCTGGTGAATCTGTTGGGAACAAAGTATGACAGGACAGCAGATTTTTGCGAGAGATACCAGGAGGACGGGATTCTGTGGTTTCTGGAGGCCTGTGATCTGAACGTGATGTCCATCCGCCGGGCTATGTGGCAGATGGAGCAGGCAGGATGGTTTAAGTATGTAAAGGGCTTCCTGTTTGGACGGGCCTTAAACGGTGAACCGATGATGGGACTGGATGCTTACCAGGCGGTGCTGGCTGTGGCGGCTAAATATCAGGCGCCTGTAATCATGGATCTGGATATCGGGCATGTAAGTCCGTCTATGCCTCTGGTGGTGGGCAGCATGGCCACGGTGACCCTGCAGGGCAATCATGTAAAAGTAAGGATGGAGAGAGCATAGAGTCTGGCAGGAATAGGGTAAACTGAAAAATTTTGCTTGTCAAATATTGTTTTCTATGATAGAATCTATTTGCTGTGAAAAGTTCACAGTATGCTGGTGTGGCGGAATGGCAGACGCATCAGACTCAAAATCTGACGAGGGCAACCTCGTGCGGGTTCAAGTCCCGCCACCAGCACGAAGCTTCAATAGCCGCAAAATCAAAGGTTGCGGCTATTTTTTTGTGCGAAATTAATGCTACATTACTAAAAACAAAAAGTATTGTCGGCTTGATAAAAAGTGTAGATATATTGAAGAAAACTTAGTATAATAGGAGTGATCATGCGGTCAGTGAGAGGTGAGAGAGTATGAGATACCAGATCAGGCATGCCCTGGTGCAATATGGGGCAGATACGATATTGGAAGATATTAATTTTGAGGTACATGATAAGGAAAAAATTGCCGTGGTGGGACGCAACGGCTGCGGCAAAACCACGCTGCTGAAGCTGATTGCCGGAGATATCCGGATGAACAATCCCGACAGCGATGAGGAGTGCGGCATCACCATGGCGGGAAAGCAGGAGATCGGCTTTCTCAGACAGGTAAATTTTGAAGACAAAGAGATTTCGGTGGAAGAGGAGATCAAGAAGGTCTTTGCACCGGTGTTTGCCTGTGAAAAGCGGATGAACGAGCTGGAGGAGCAGATGAAGGCAGCGGATGACCGGCAGCTGCTCGGGGAGTATGACAGCCTGCAGAGAAGAATGGAGGCCATGCGAGGGTATTCCTGGCGGCAGGATATGGAGATCATGTTCCAGCGCTTTGGCTTTCTGCTGGAGGATTTAAAGCGCCCCATCGGAAGCTTTTCCGGGGGCCAGCAGACCAAGGTGGCTTTTATCAAGCTGCTGCTGGGCAGGCCGGATATCATGCTGCTGGACGAGCCCACCAACCATCTGGATCTCCCTACCATTGAATGGCTGGAGGGATATCTGAAAAACTATGACAAGGCGGTAATCATTGTCTCCCATGATCGGATGTTTTTGGATAAGGTCATCGATGTGACCTACGAGATCGAATATCACCGGATGAAACGCTATCCGGGGAATTACACGGCTTTTATGAAGCAGAAGGAAGAGGATCTGCTCAAGCAGGAAAAGGACTATGAGGAGCAGCAGAAGGAGATCCAGCGGCTGACGGAGTGGATCGAGAAGTGGAAAAACACTCCCTCCAAGGTTTCAGCGACCCATTCCAAGCGTATGGCCATCGAGCATATGGTGAAGATCGAGAAGCCCCGACATTTTGATACCAAGGCCTTTCATGCACGGTATGTGCCACGGATCGAGAGCTATACCAATGTAGTGCAGGCTAAGGAACTGTCCATCGGTTACGATCACGAGCTAAGCAAGATATCCTTTTTACTGCAGAAAAAAGAACGGTTGGCAATCATCGGGGAAAACGGAAAGGGAAAATCCACGCTGCTGAAAACGCTGATCGGGGAGATCCCCGCACTGGGCGGTGAGTTCAAATTCGGCCAGAATGTGGAGTGGGGCTATTTCGACCAGCAGAAGGCTGTGCTGGATGATGCGGATCCGCAGCAGACAGTGCTGGACAATTTCTGGGAAGCGTATCCGGGGTATCTGCGGGAAGAGGTGCGCAGCGCTTTGGGAGGATTTCTGTTTTCCGGGGAGGATGTGATGAAACTCATGGGGCAGCTTTCCGGCGGGGAGAAGGTGCGCCTGTCCCTGTGCAAAATGCTGCAGACCAGGCCCAATCTGCTGATTTTGGACGAGCCCACCAACCATATGGATATCATCGGAAAAGAGGCCCTGGAACAGATGCTGCAGGAGTATGAGGGAACGGTGCTGTTTGTCTCCCATGACCGGTATTTTATCAGCCGGATCGCCACGGGCATATTGGAGTTCTCCCAGACGGCGGTGAAGCAGTACCGGATGGGCTATGAGGATTATCTGGCGGAGAAGCAGAAGGAAGCAGCTGGGCGGGTGGGCAGCAGGACTGCAGGAAACGTCCAGGCAGCGAGCAGCGGTATAAGAGGCAGCGGCGGCCCCGGAACTGACCGGAACAAGCAGGCGGAAAGTGCCGACTGTAAGACTTCCCCCACGCTGACGGACGTCTTTGACAAAAAGACCTATTATAACCCCGGCAAGATCCGTTCCCGGCTGCAGAATCAGCTGGAAAAATATGAACGCCAGTTAGCGGAAAGCGAGAACCGGTTGGCGGAGCTGCAGCTGCAGCTGATGGATCCGGCGCTGGCCAGTGATTATCCGAAATTGATGGAGCTGCAAAATGCCATTGATGCGGAGGAGAAGAACCAGGAGAGTCTGCTGGAGCGGATGCTGGAGACGGAGACGGAACTTCAGGAAATGCAGGAGTAAGCACAGAAGCGAAGACGGCGGAAAAGCTGCTGAAAGCATATATAGGAGATCAGAAAGAGAGGGCATAAATAATGGTAAAGCATGTTATTTTGTGGACACTAAAGGAGGAACTGACGCCGGAGGAGAAAGCGGCGGTAAAGGCGGATATTAAGGATGGACTGGAAAGTCTGGCGGGCAGGATTCCCGGTCTGTTGGAGATCCGGGTGTATACGGAGGGACTTCCCAGCTCCAATGTGGATCTGATGCTGGATTCCGCTTTTGTGGACGAAGCGGCACTGAAAGGGTATGCCGTTCATCCGGAGCATGTGGCGGTAGCGGACGGAAAGGTAAGACCCTATACGGCGGTCAGAAGCTGTATGGATTTTGAGGCTTGAGGGGGT
>CAZFYD010000007.1:0-13358 GCA_964523315.1 uncultured Acetatifactor sp. | reverse complement strand
GCAGGGAGCGGGTGCTGATTGTGGGGCGACCTCAAATGAAATAAAGGGTGAGCCGCTTTTATAAATGCAGAGGGCTGAACTGTTATCAGCTGTAAGAAAGAATTTAGGAAAATTAATGCAGGAAAATATAGTTTCTGCTATAATAGGAAACAGGGGCTGTACGGCATCGAAAAAGTGTATGGCGGAAAGGACAAGGAGGAAATTATTATGTTGGAATATCGGTACGACACGCAATTATTGATTGAGGGAGAGAATTTGGACGAGGATGCGATCAACGATTATATTACGGAGCATTTTCAGGGAGACTGCCTGCTGGCGGTGGGAGATGAAGAGCTGATCAAGATTCATTTTCATACCAACGAGCCCTGGAAGGTTCTGGAGTATTGCGCATCCCTGGGGGAGATCTATGATATTGTAGTGGAAGATATGGACAGACAGTCCCGGGGCCTGCAGGGCTAGCGTGAGATTCTGCAGAGCGGAATCAGGGAGGAACAGAATGAAAAAATGGTTTGGAAGATTCAGTGCATTGGTATTGGCGGCGGCACTGGTGCTCACCGCCTGCGGAAATCAGGGGACGCAGGAGACACGGCAGGATCCTGCGGAAAGTCAGACAGTGGAGCAGCAGGAGGATATCGGGCAGGAGGAGATGAATCCGGAGGATATCGGGCAGGAGGAGACGAATCCGGAGGATATCGTGCAGTCTGACGCTGCGGATCCGGCGGATGAATGGGCGGCGCTGCGGGAGCAGATGGGCTTCTATGTGGATGGAAGCACCCTCTATGACGCCAATGGCAATCCCTTTGTGATGCGGGGGATCAATCATGCGCACTGCTGGTATGCGGACAGGGTGCTGAATGCCCTGCAGGGCATTGCGGCCACAGGCAGCAACTGTATTCGCATTGTGCTGGCGGACGGTGAGCAGTGGACGGCAACCTCTGCAAAGATGGTGGAGGCGCTGATTAGCCGCTGTAAGCAGGAAAATATGATCGTGATTCTGGAGGTTCATGACGCCACCGGTTACACGGACAAGGAATCCCTGCTGAAGGCCGCCCAGTATTTTGTGGATCTGAAGGACAGCCTGATCGGGCAGGAGGACTATGTGATCATCAATATTGCCAACGAGTGGCAGGGGAGCAGTGAGTCCAAGGTCTGGAAGGAGGCCTATCTGGAAGCCATTCCCATGCTGCGTGAGGCAGGACTGGCCCACACGATCATGATCGACTGCTCCGGCTGGGGACAGTACGCTAAGTGCATACAGGACGGCGGGGAGGAGCTGCTGGCGGCGGATCCTCTGGGCAATGTCATGTTTTCCGTGCATATGTATGGCACAGCGGGCGGCAGCGAGGAGTCGATTGAGAAGAACCTGCGCTACGCCACGGATCTGGATCTCTGCGTCTGTGTAGGGGAGTTCGGCTATACCCATACGGACGGGGATGTGCAGGAGGATTATCTGATGCAGTACTGTCAGGATAACCAGATCGGCTATATTGCCTGGTCCTGGAAGGGCAACGGCGGCGATGTGGAATATCTGGATCTGGCGGAAGACTGGGATGGAAAAAAACTGTCGGAGGACTGGGGAGAGGTTGTGGTCAACGGCGCAAACGGCATCAAGGAAACTTCCCGGAAGTGTACGGTATTTGAGTAACCGTTTCAGCAGTTTATGGACGATAAAAGCCGGGGAGCGGCGGGAAAGCCGCTCCCCTTTTTTATACAGAAAAAGGCGGGAGGAGAATCAGAATATGCAGATCAGAAGGGCACAGGAAAAGGACATGGAAGGAATCGGCAGACTGCTGTACCAGGTGCTGGCGGTACACCATAACGGCAGGCCGGATCTCTTTAAAGGAAACGTAAAAAAATATACGGATCAGGAGCTGGCGGTGCTGATCCGGGACGATACCCGTCCCATCTTTGTGGGAGTGGAGGAGGAACGGGTGCTGGGGTATGCTTTCTGCGTGTTTCAGCAGCACAAGAATGACAATATCCTGACGGATATCAAAACCTTATATATAGATGATCTCTGTGTGGAGGAGAACTGCCGGGGACAGCATATCGGCAGACAGATCTATGAGTATGTGCTGGACTTCGCCCGCCGGCAGGGCTGCTATAATGTGACCCTGAATGTATGGGCCTGCAACCCGGCGGCGCAGAGGTTTTATGAGAAATGCGGATTGCTTCCGCAGAAGATTGGGATGGAGAAGATTTTGTAACCCCGGAGAGAGCAGAAAATCCGGAAAGGAGCGGGCAATGATAGAAAAAATACAATTAACAGACAGCAGCTGGCAGTATTTTTTGAGCAAGGAGGAGCCGGGAGAACAGGTCGCATGCGGCGGGGAGGTATGGCTGCCATCCACCGTTTCGCAGGCAGGGCTTTCCCCGCTGACCCGGGAACGCAGCGACGGGTATCTGACGGATCCCCATCGGTATGAGGGCTATATTGTCTATGAACGGGAGGCGGAATTGGCCGCTGTGGGGGAGGATCTGCTGTATCTGGTGCTGGAGCGCACCCGTACCACGAAGGTCTGGGTAAACGGGATGTATATGGGCAGCCGGAACAGTCTGTGCTGTGCCCATCGGTACGACATCACGGAGGCGGTGCGTTCCGGCAGCAACCGTATCCGGATTCGGGTGGACAATGTATCCTGCCCGGTGCCCGGCGGACATATGACCTCTCAGGATACCCAGACGAACTGGCTGGGCATCACCGGAGAGATCTGCATTGAACGGGTGGCTGGGATGCATATGGAGCAGGTGCGACTATATCCGGATTATCGCAGCAGGACGGTAACGATCAGGGGCGAACTGAAAGGGCTGGGGACGGATGGCGCCCGTCAGGCGGAGCTTTTGGTCTGGGCAGAGGGAAATCCGCAGAAGGATCTGCAGAATTATCCTCCCAGCGAATACCGAATCTCCCGGGACGGACAGTTCTATCTGACCTATGCCATGTCTGGCGCCGTGCTTTGGAGCGAGCACACTCCCGTGCTGTACCGGCTGCATCTGGCCTGCGGGACGGAGGAAATCAGCATCCCCTTTGGTATGAGAAATTTTGAGACAGAGGGGCTTCATTTTCTGCTGAACGGCCGGAGGATCCATCTGCGGGGCAAGCATGACGGTATGATCTTTCCGCTGACGGGCGCAGCCCCTGCGGATAAAGAGAGCTGGCTGAAGGTGCTGGGAACCGCCAAAGAGTACGGCATTAATCATTACCGTTTTCATACCTGCTGCCCGCCGGAGGCAGCTTTTGCGGCGGCTGATGAGCTGGGAATCTATATGGAGCCGGAGCTGCCCTTCTGGGGATCCGTGGAGGAGGAGATCACACCTGCCCAGCAGTATCTGATTGATGAGGGCTATCAGATTCTGGACAGCTTTGCCAATCATCCCTCTTTCTTTGCCCTGTCCCTGGGCAATGAGCTGTGGGGCAGCCGGGAGCGGCTGAACCGGATTCTGGGGGATTATAAGGCTTACGATCCCAGACCCCTGTATACGGAGGGCTGCAATAACTTTCAGTTCTGGAATCCCCGGCCGGTGGAAAACGATGATTTTTTTGTGGGGGTACGTTTTTCTATGGAGCGGCAGATCCGCGGATCCTATGCCATGTGCGATGCACCTCAGGGACATATCCAGGTAAAAGCCCCGGAGGCAGCCTTTACCTATGACGAACATATTCTGCCCCGGCGGGAGCGTCGGGATGTCCGGAGCGCCGGGGACACTGCAACTGTCCAGGCTGTAGCTGATCAAAATACAATGGAGATCCAGCACGGCACTGGGGTGAAAAAGGTCTCCCTGGAAGGGGCAGAAGGAGAATATGATCCCGAGATTCCGGTAGTCAGTCATGAGGTGGGACAGTATTTTATGTATCCCGATTACGGAGAACTGACGAAATATACTGGGGTTTTAAGGCCTTACAATCTGGAGATTTTTCAGGACCGGTTGAAAAAAGCGAGTCTGGCGGAATATGCGGAGGCATATGCAAAAGCCTCGGGACGTTTTGCAGCAGAATGCTATAAGAACGAGATCGAGACGGCGCTGCGGTCGGAGCGGCTGGCCGGCTTTCAGCTGCTGGATCTGCAGGACTTTACCGGGCAGGGCACGGCTCTGGTAGGAGTACTGGATGCCTTTATGGAGAGCAAGGGAGTGATCTCCCTGGGGGAATGGCAGGGCTTCTGCCATGACCGGGTACTTCTGGGCTGCCTGCCGGGATACGTGTTTGCGGCGGGAGAGAAACTCGCTCTGCCGGTTAAGCTCTATGCCTATGGGCCGGAGCCGGTGACAGATCCGTCGGTGGAGGTGCGGCTGTGCTGCGGGGCGGAGGACGGAGAGGAATATGTACAGCATGAGCGGCTATCTGTACGGGGCAGCTTTCAGGATGGCCTGTACCTCTTAGGCAGTGTGGAAATCAGCTTGCCGCCGGTGCGGCGGGGAACCAAGGCGGTTCTCACCCTGACCTGTGGGGAACTTCAGAATCAGTATTCCCTGTGGATCTATCCGGAGGATACGGCTGCACAGTTTCAGCCTGTCGCAGAAAGCAGGCCGGCAGCCGTCCGGACGGAGGATGTCTCTTCGGTCGTTACTGCCTCCTGGCAGCAGGCCCGGGTGGAGCTGGCGGCAGGCCGGGCGGTACTGTTTCTGCCGGAGCTGATCCCTCAGGCACAGTCCATTGAGGGTACCTACTGCACGGATTTCTGGAACTATCCCATGTTTGACGGGATTTCCCGTTCCATGAACCGCACCAGACCCATCGGTACGCTGGGACTGCTCATCGACAAAGAGCATCCGGCTCTGGAGGGATTTGCCCCGGAGGAGTATTCCACGCCCCAGTGGTATGATGTGGTGACGGATTCCCGCACCATGATATTGGACGGCACGGGGATTCGCCCTATTGTGCGCACCATTGACAACTGCGGGCGCAATCACAGTCTGGGAATGCTCTTTGAAGTGCGGGTGGGGGATGGCAGACTGCTGGTGTGCACGGCCCATCCGGAGCAGAAAGCTGCTGTCTCCCTTGCCTGCAGAACTCTGCTGGGGTGCCTGAACCGCTATATACAGTCCGATGAATTTCACCCTGCGCAGACTGTGGAGATATCGGTGCTTGACAAGCTGTTTGAATCATAGGAAAATAGGAATAAGCGTAGGGAAAGGGAGGTAGTGAAATGCGAAAAAGCGGAATAAAAGCAGGATTGTCCTTGGTGTTGGCGGGACTACTTACGGTTCAGGCTTTGCCGGTCAGGGCACAGACACAGTGGTACGATGATTCGGATATTGTCCGGGCGGATATCAGCTATGAGGATATGGAGTATGTGGGCTATGATCCGGCCTATGCTTATACGCTGTTAGAGGAGATGAATACGCTGTCTCAGGAGCCGGGACACGAGGAGCAGATCTGCCTGAATTATGATCTGATGGGACAGGAACTGGATAAACTGTATACCCAGCAGGCGCTGAATGAGATCCGCTATTACCGGGATGTGAATAATGAGGAATATGCAGGTATTGATACGGAAATGCAGCAGATTTACCGGGATCTGGTAGATGAATTCCTGCAGACTGTACGGGATGTGCTGCTTACCGATTACCGGGAGGCCCTGGGTGCTCATATCGATGATGAAGAGATGGTGGAGGACTATCTGGAATATGAGGATATGACGGAGGAGCTGCAGGCGTTGCTGGATGAAGAAAATGATCTGGAACAGCAGTATGACCAGGCCAGCGTGGCAGAATACACCGTCACAGTAAAGGGGAAAAAGTGGACGCAGGAATCCTATGATGAGGCCTTTGAGGAGCTGACCTGGCGGGAGGCTCTGGCTATAGATCAGGCGCTGAATAAGGCCCGGAATGATGTGATGTGCCCTATTTTCCTGGATCTGGTCAGAAACCGGAATGCACGTGCCAAGATCTACGGGTATGACAATTATGCGGAGTATGCCTATCAGGATCTGTACAACCGGGACTATACCATAGAGGATATCCGATCTGTATATGCAGCAGTGAAGGAGTATATTGTGCCGGCGCTGGCAGAGGTGGAGGAGTATGTCTATCAGGGTAATATTAACGGCCTGCTTTATATGGGCGATCTGACCGAGGACTATGTCATCGAGGTGGTGGGCCGGCATATGGGAGACATTGATCCTGCGCTGGCAGAGGTTTATCAATATATGGTGGATTATCATCTGTACGATATTGATTATGATTCCAATAAAATGAATGTGGGCTATACCACCACATTGTACGAATATCAGGAACCTTTTATTTTCAATACGCCGGATTATACCTATTATGATCTGGAAACCATGATTCATGAGTTCGGTCATTATAATGAGGCTTTCCATGCGGGCACCACGCTGCTCACCGATATGACCAATATGGATGTGGCGGAGATCCATTCCCAGGGGCTGGAGCTTTTGTATCTGGAATATGCGGATGATGTGTATGGCGAGGAGCTGGGGGATTCAGCCCGGCAGGTGATCCTGTATCAGATCCTGTATTCCGTTATCGACGGCTGTCTGTATGATGAGTTCCAGAACGCCGTATATGCGGCGGATCATGAGATGACGGTGGAGGAGGTCAACCAGCTGTTCCGCAGACTCTCCGAGGAATACGGATATACCTATTATGACACGGAGGATGTGGCATATGACTGGGTGGATGTGCCCCATACCTTTTCCTCCCCCATGTACTATATCAGCTATGGCACTTCTGCGCTGAGCGCTCTGGAGATTTGGACGATTGCGCTGGAGGATCGTCAGGCGGGGATTGACAAATATATGGAACTGACCACCTACGGTCTGAGCACTACCTATTGTGAATTGCTGGAAAAATGCGGTTTGAAGAGTATTTTTGAAGAGGGCACAATTCAGGAGATCGCCCAGGCAGTGTCGTCCTATGCCTCCGCCGTGGCAGCAGCAGGGCAGGACGGTTATTCCGCAGGCCAGGACGAGAGCAGGGAAGAGGAGGCTTTCATTGGTTCCGGTTCCTTTTTTGAAGATAATGATATCGAAGAAGTGATGACGGAAAAGGTAGATCAGCTTATGACCTGGCATATGACTGCGCTGGCAGGAGCGGAAGTGCTGACCGTGATCACTGTGCTGATCATCATAGGGGTGTTGTCCTCTAAAGAAAAGAAAAAGAACTGATGCCTTTTGGGGCGAAAATTGTATAGAATGGCAGAGGAGGAGGAAACGATGGCAGAGGAATTGAAAGCAAGAAAAGAGGTACCGGAGGAACTGACCTGGGACCTGACCAGAATATATGCCACGGAGGAGGATATGCTGCGTGATGCCGGGGAGATGGAGAGGCTGACCCGGGAGATCGTGGAGCAGTACAAGGGCAGACTGGATTCGCCGGAGCGGATAGAAGCCTGTGTCACTGCCTACAGGCGGGTATATGAACTGATGACGCTGACCGGAAACTATTGTGATCTGGCCCTGTCGGTGGACTATTATGACAATCATAATCAGGAGCGGAACGGAAAAATCAGCCGTCTGACCGCCAGACTGCAGAGCGAGCTGAGTTTTATCCGCAGTGAGATCATGGAGCAGGAGGAGGAAGTCATCCGTCAGGCCATTGCCATCAGTCAGGGCAATAAACATTATCTGGAGGATATTCTGCGGGATAAGCCCCACCGGCTGCATCCCGAGGCGGAGCGAGTGGTCTCGGCATTAGGTCAGAGCATCTACAGCACGCCGTATGAGATCTACAACATCACCAAGCTGGCGGACATGAAATTTGCACCTTTTCAGGCAAACGGGAAGGAGTATCCTCTGGGGTACACGCTTTTTGAGGACGATTATGAGTATGAGCCGGACACCGAAGTGCGCCGGGCAGCTTTTGCCGCCTTTTCCCAAAAGATCAGAGAGTATGAAAATGTGACGGCGGCTGCTTACAACGCCAATGTGCAGACGGAAAAGACTCTGGCCGCACTGCGGGGCTTTGACTCTGTGTTTGACTACCTTCTGTTCGGACAGAAGGTCAGCCGGGAGCTTTATGACCGTCAGATCAATCTGATTACGGAGAAGCTGGCTCCCCATATGCGCAAATATGCCAGACTGATTCAGAAGGTGCACGGGCTGGATGAAATGACCTTTGCAGACTTAAAGCTTCCGGTGGATCCGGGCTATACCCCGGAGGTGACGATTCAGGCTTCCCGGGAGTATATTGAAAAGGGGCTGTCCATTCTGGGGGAAGATTACGTACAGATGGTGCGTACCGCTTATGATGAGCGGTGGGTGGACTTTGCCCAGAATAAGGGGAAATCCACCGGCGGCTTCTGTGCCAGCCCTTACGGCAAGAACTCCTTTATCCTGATGACCTGGAACAATAGGATGTCGGATGTATTCACTCTGGCTCACGAGTTAGGGCATGCGGGGCATTTTAAAGCCTGCAACAGCACACAGTCCATCTTTGACACGAATGTGTCCACCTATTTTGTAGAGGCTCCCTCCACGATGAACGAGCTGCTGATGGCCCATTATTTGTTAAAGACCAGCGAGGACAAGCGGTTTCGCCGCTGGGTGCTGACCTGTATGATCAGCAACACCTATTATCACAATTTTGTGACCCATCTCATGGAGGCGGCTTACCAGAGAGAGGTGTACAAGCTGGTGGAAGAGGGCGGCAGCGTCCAGGCGGAGACCCTGAGCCGCATCATGCGGGACACCCTGGAAAAATTCTGGGGAGATGCAGTGGAGTTGCGTGAGGGGGCGGAATTGACCTGGATGCGCCAGCCCCACTATTATATGGGACTGTATTCCTATACCTACAGCGCCGGTCTGACGATTGCCACGCAGATGTGCAAGCGGATTGAAAGTGAGGGGGACGGGGCCATTGAGGACTGGAAGAAGGTGCTGGCTGCCGGAAGCACCCTGGCACCGGTGGAACTGGCCGCTCTGGCAGGCATCGACATTACCACGGATGAGCCGCTGCTGGATACCATTGAAACCATCGGCTCCATGATCGATGAGATTTGCGAGCTGACTGAGCAGCTGCAGTAAATTGCGTGAAATGAGGACAATAGCCGGAGCTTAGGAAATCCGAATTCCGGTTATGCGGAAATGAGGAAAGCATGGAAGAGAAAGAAATTACATTAATGCACTCTGTCAACCCGATTACCCGGCTGGATTATCCCGATGTGGATGTGATCCGGGTGGAGGATACCTACTATATGGTGAGCACCACCATGCACTTTATGCCGGGCTGTGAGATCCTGCGCTCCTATGACCTGAGAAACTGGGAGCATGCGGCCTATGTCTATGACCGGCTGGACGGTACATCCGGACAGAAGCTGGCGGGAGAAGAAAATATCTACGGAAAGGGCATGTGGGCGGCCTCTCTGCGGTATCACAAGGGCAGATTCTATGTGTGCTTCGTGGCCAATGACACCCATAAGACTTACCTGTACACGGCGAACAGGGTGGAAGGCCCCTGGGAGAAGCATTACATAGAGGGCTTTTATCATGACTGCTCCCTGTTATTCGATGAGGATGACCGGGTGTACATTGCCTACGGCAATACCAATATCTATATCACGGAGCTGAAAAGCGATTTAAGCGGCCCTCTGGAGGGCGGCCTGCACCGGCTGGCGGTCAGCGATGCGGGGCACCCGAGCCTGGGATATGAGGGAACGCATTTTTATAAAATCAACGGAAAATATTATCTGTTTTTCATTCACTCCCGAAGGGATTGCTGGAGGAGGACGGAGACCTGTTTCGTGTCCGATTCCCTGACCGGGGAATTCACCGGAGGCGATGTGCTGGATGATGACAGGGGCTACTGCGGACAGGGGGTAGCCCAGGGCGGCATTGTAGATACCCCTGACGGAAAATGGTATGCCATGCTGTTTCAGGACAGCGGCGCTGTGGGGCGGATCCCGGTTCTGATTCCCATGAGCTGGAAGGAGGACTATCCGGTGCTGGGGGAAAACGGGAAGATCCCGGAGGAATTCCCCACGGAAAGCACACGGCCCGGATATGTTTACCGCCCGCTGGTGGAGAGTGATGATTTCCGGGGAGAACTGAAGCCCTGCTGGCAATTTAATCATGAGCCGGATCGGGGGCTGATCTGTCATGACCGGGGAAAGGGGATTTGGCAGGTGCGGACGGACAAGGTCTGTCAGGATCTGACTCAGGCGAAAAATACCATCACCCAGAGAATGGCCTACCCCGGCTGCGCCGGAGAGGTTACTGTGGACGGAAACGGACTGCGGGAGGGAGACTATGCCGGACTCTGCGCCCTGCAGAGCTGCTATGGCTTTGTGGGTTTGACCAGAAGAGGGGGACAGCTGTACCTGACGGTACGCACCTTGGAGCCGGAGGATTGTTCCATGGCGCCTCTGTGCCCGGAGGAGAGAGCTGACGGAGAAAGGGCCCTGATCCCGATAGAGGGAGAGGAGGTTCGCCTGAAGCTGGAAGCGGATTTCACGATGATGCGGGATACGGTCTCCTTTTATTATCAAAGCACAGGCCCCCGGGGCCGCAGCGCCTGGATAAAGATCGGGCCTGACCATAAGCTGTATTTTAAGCTGGATCATTTTACCGGCTGCCGTTTCGGACTGGTGGTGTATTCCACAAAGGAAGCGGGCGGCCTGGCACAGTTTGCGGATTTTGTGTACCGCAGCAGATGGACGGTGATGGAGTAATGCTGTTTGGATAAGCGGGCAGCAAAGCCGGAAGGGAATGAACCATGTGGATTTTATGCTGCGGCAGCACGGTGCATTTCTTTCTCATAGACGGGAAATTTCCCTGCAGCTTTGAGATTACGGATGAACGGTCGGCAAAAATGTACTATCATGATTATACGGATAAAGAAGGGGTTGAAGAGATTCTGGAAGCATTCCGATTCTATACAGGCCACATTACCCGGTTTTATACACCGGAAGGGGATCTGCTGAAAGAATATGAACCAGTGACGCTGTTTGATCTGCCTTTGCAGCAGATTCAGCCCTCCCAGTTTTATGTGGATCAGGAAAAGCTTGCTGCAGTAGCCGGCTTTATAGGGAGGAAAGAGGATATTGTGATTCCGGTTATGAAGCATGAGGGGAGATTTGTTTCTGAGGACGGGCATACCCGACTCTATCTGGCCCACCGGAGAGGGTATGCCCGGGTCAGGGCTTTCCTGGAGGAAGAAGATACCGGCTATATTCTTGATTTTGTACAGGAAGCCCGCAGCCGGGGGATTTATCATGTGGGGGACATGACGGAGCTTTCCCATGAGGAATATGAAGAGAAGTGGAACAGATTCTGTGATGCCTTTTTTGCAAAGGAGTGATACCATGACTGCAGAGGAAATGTGGAACCGGTATGCCGGGGAAACGGGAATCGGAAATATCGGTTATGAGGCATGGGCCTTTGGGGATGCGCCGGATGAACTGGCGGCGCTGGTGGCCAGCGGTAAAAAGACAGCCACAGCTTCCGCTTATCCGCTGTATGAGCTGGAACAGGAGCCGCTGCCCCGGACGGGAGAGTATAGTGTGATACTGGATGCAGGAGAGCAGGCAGTATGTATCATACAAACCACGAAGGTTTATGTGGCGCCTTTTCGGGAAATCAGCGCAGAGCATGCCCGCAGGGAGGGAGAAGGAGATCTGAGCCTGGCCCATTGGCGCAGGGTACATGAACGCTTTTTTAAAAACGAAATGGCAGAGGCCGGTTTGGTATTTGATGAAGACATGCCGGTAGTATGTGAGGAGTTTGCGTGTGTATTTGTACCGGAAGGGGAAGGCAGCTGCCCGGCTGAGAAAGCCTGACTCACAGGAAGGAATGGCAGAGCCGCTTTTTGCGGATTGCCTGTGAAGCCGATGGCGGTTTGAGGGGAAAGGGAAGAAACGGGCCGCCGATGGAAAATGAAGATGAATATGGGAGGCTTACAGTGAGCGAAATCGGAGAAAAAATACGGAAAAGCCTGTGGGAACTGCAGGATACGGAATATCGGGATTTTCAGGCAAAACTGATTCCCACGGTGAAGCCGGAGAACATTATCGGCGTGCGGACTCCTCAGGTGCGGAAATTAGCCAGGGAGATGGCAAAGGAGCCGCAGATCGGAGAATTTCTGGCAGAGCTGCCGCACCGATATTATGATGAAAATAATGTGCATGCCTTTGTGGTGGAGCAGATCAGGGATTATGAAAAGTGTCTTGCGCAGACAGAGCGTTTTCTGCCCTATATTGACAACTGGGCAACCTGCGATATGATGGCTCCCAAGGTATTTGCCGGGCATAAGGAGGAACTGCTGGAATCCATATGCAGATGGATTGCAGTTCCGGAAACCTATACTATCCGGTTCGGGGTGGGAATGCTGATGCGCTTTTATCTGGACGAGGCTTTTCAGCCGGCGTATCTGCAGTGGGTGGCGGATATTCGTTCGCAGGAGTACTATGTAAACATGATGCGGGCGTGGTATTTTGCCACGGCGCTGGCCAAGCAATACGAAACGGTGCTTCCTTATCTGGAGAAGCAGCGCCTGGACGCCTGGACGCACAATAAGGCAATTCAGAAAGCCAGTGAGAGCCTTCGGGTTACGGCAGAGCAGAAAAAGTATTTGAGGAGTCTGAAGGTGTAGCCTGATATCTGGGAAGCAGTATCGCAGACAGGCCGGGAGCCTAAGGCGGTTCAAGGCTCGGATGGACATAAAGGAGGTACAGTCAGAAGTGGAAACGGTAGAGATAACAGTACGTCCGGGAACAGAACAGGACTATGAAGCTGTGGAAAGAATCATGAAGCAGGTGCAGCATATGCATGTGGAATGGCGTCCCGATATTTATAGGGATATGGATCCTGTCCTGCCATATGCTATGTATCAGGAGCATCTGGCGGAGCAGCAGGTTATTGTGGCAGAGGCTGACGGTCAGGTGGCAGGAGTGGTGATCTATGTGACCCGCAGAATATCCGGAGGCCCTATGCAGAAGCGGAAAGTGCTGTTTGTGGATTCGATGGCAGTGGAGGAAAGGTATCGGGGGCAGGGGATTGGTCATAAACTGTTTGACTATGTGCGGCAGCTGTGCCGTAAGCAGCAATATGACAGTCTGGAACTGCAGGTTAATGCCAGAAATGCTGCTGCCAGAGCCATGTATGAAAAGTATGGGTTTACGGAAAAGTCGATTAACATGGAGCTATATCCGGCGTCTGCTGCAGAAAATGATTAAGCCGGTCGGTCCCAGCGGAAAATATAGCTCGGCAGTAACGAAACCCCAACCAATAGACATTTTGGTAGTCAACAGCCCCAAAATGTGGTATAATGATTCTGCTGACGCAGAATCCACGCTGGCTGAAGCCATCGTGTCGCTGCTGACGCAGCGCATTATACTGAAGCCATGGCTTGAAAAACAAATGTCTGCTCCGCAGCCGCTTGTTTTTCTGCGCACATGGTATAAT
>CAZFYD010000006.1:38091-45197 GCA_964523315.1 uncultured Acetatifactor sp. | reverse complement strand
CCGCACTACTATAATAAATGCAATCAGAAAAAAAGACGATGACGGAGACAGTACATGCATCCCAAAGGTCACAGAGAGCCGCGGCAGCTGAGAAACGGTGCGAGTAGGATATATGGAACATCCCTCCTGAGTTGCAGCACAAAAATGTCAGGAATGGCATGAGTAGATGCTGACGGGTTCCTCCCGTGACAGAGGACGCATATGTTGGTATGTCGTAAATGGATGAGATGGATTACAGCTTCTGCCGTTTACGGTAGAAGCTGTTTTTACGAAAAGAGACAATCAGCCGGGCACCAGCACTATGCAGAGCGGGTGCCCGGTTTTTCAACGCGCGAATCAAAAGGAAGGACTTGAGGTATGAAGGACACAATCGAGATCAGATGGCACGGCCGGGGAGGTCAGGGTGCCAAAACCGCTGCGCTTCTGCTGGCGGATGTAGCATTTAAAACAGGAAAATATGTGCAGGGCTTTCCCGAGTACGGCCCCGAGCGTATGGGCGCTCCCATCACCGCCTACAACCGGCTCAGCGATAAGCCCATCACGATCCACTCCAATATCTACGAGCCGGATCTGGTGGCCGTGGTGGACGACAGTCTGCTGGAATCCATTGATGTGACCCATGGCCTGAGTCCGGAGGGGGCTGTGATCGTGAACAGCCAGAAGACGAAGGAGGAGATCCTTCCCCATCTGAGAGGGTTTAGGGGCAGGGTGTATGTGATCGACGCCAGGGAGATCTCCGTGCAGGCGCTGGGCAAATATTTTCCCAATTCTCCCATGCTGGCGGCTGTGGTGGCGGTATCCGGCGTCATGGAGCAGGAGGTGTTCCTGCGGGAGATGAGAGCCTCCTATCAGCATAAATTCGCGAAAAAGCCCGAGGTGATCGACGGGAACATGAAAGCCCTGGAGATGACCTTGGAGGCCTTGAAGTAGCAGTCACGGGAAAGGAATGAAGGATATGAAAAGTACAGAGATTAATGAGAGAAGCCCCTGGCAGGACATCACAGAGGGCAACAAAATATTTGAGTCGGCCACATCCCGGCAGTTCTGCACGGGGGAGTGGCGTACCTCCACACCGGTATTTGACGAGGAGAAATGCAAGCAGTGCCTGCTGTGCTTTCCGGTATGCCCCGACTCTTCCATCCCGGTAAAGAATGGCAGGAGAGAGGATTTTGATTACGATCACTGCAAGGGCTGCGGCATCTGCGCCAAGGTATGTCCTTTCGGCGCGATTACGATGAAGGAGGGCAAATAAATGGCAATCAGAGAACGTTTATCCGGCAATGAAGCAGTGGCCTACGCCATCAAGCAGATCAATCCTGACGTGATGCCCGCATTCCCCATTACGCCCTCCACGGAGATTCCCCAGTATGTGGCCAACTACATTGCCAACGGGGAGATCGATACGGAATTTATCCATGTGGAAAGCGAACACAGCGCTATGAGCGCCACCTTAGGCGCCAGCGCGGCGGGAGCCAGGGCTGTGACGGCCACCTCCTCCTGCGGTATGGCCCTGATGTGGGAGGAACTGTATGTGGCGGCTTCCGACAGACTGCCCATTGTGCTGGCGCTGGTCAACCGTGCCCTCAGCGGCCCTATCAACATCAATGCGGATCATTCCGACAGCATGGGCGCCCGGGACAGCGGCTGGATCCAGATTTATGCGGAATCCAATCAGGAGGTATATGACAATTTTCTGCAGGCTTTCCCGATTGCGGAGGATGCAAGGGTGCATCTGCCGGTCATGATCTGTCAGGACGGCTTTATCACCAGCCATGGTGTGGAGAATATCCTGCTGGTGGAGGATGAGAAGGTAAAGGAGCTGGTGGGAGAGTACCATCCCGAGCACTTCCTGTTAAACAGCAAGGAGCCTATGGCAGTGGGGCCCTATGCGGTTTCCAATTACTATATGGAGACCAAGCGCGCCCAGCGGGAGGCCATGAAAAATGCGAAGGAAGTAATTCTGGAGCTGGCTGCAAGGTTTGAGGAGCTGACCGGCAGACATTACGGATTCTTTGAAGAGTACTGCATGGAGGATGCGGAGTATGTGGTCGTCATTATCGGTTCCGCAGCCGGCACCTGTAAGGCGGCCATCGATAAGATCCGCCATACCGCCGGCAAAAAGGTGGGGCTGTGCAAGATCCGGGTATTCCGCCCCTTCCCGGAGGAGGAACTGGCGCAGGCTCTGAAGAACCGCAAGGCCATTGCCATTATGGATCGCAGCGAGATGTTTGCTGCCACCAGCGGACCTCTGGGCGCAGAGGTGCGGGCAGCCCTGCAGAGCGCAAAGTCTCAGGCGGAGGTGGTCAACTATTTCTACGGTCTGGGCGGCAGGGATATCACGGTGGAGGATTTTGAACAGGTATATGAGCGGCTGGAGCAGATCGCGGAGACTCATGTGATCGAGGATATGTATGATTATATCGGACTTCGTTCTAAAGAGCAGTAAATGGAATGATTCAGCAGACGTATTTCAATACATATTGATGCGATACCCCAGGAAGTCTCTGCGGTACGCATAGAAAGGAAAATATGGAAAATACATATAATTTTAAAGAAATCATGAGTAAAGAGGAGCGTCTGGCCCCCGGACACAGAATGTGCGCGGGCTGCGGCGGTACCGTGGCAGTGCGTGCCGTGCTGCGGGCGCTGCATCCCGAGGATAAGGCGGTGATCGGCAACGCCACCGGCTGCCTGGAGGTATCCAGCTTCATGTATCCCTTTACTGCCTATGAGGACAGCTATATTCACAATGCTTTTGAAAACGCCGGCGCCACCCTGTCCGGTGTGGAGACCGCTTACCGTGTGCTGAAAAAGAAAGGGAAAATCGATGATACCTTTAAATTCATCACCTTCGGCGGAGACGGCGGCACCTATGATATCGGTTTTCAGTCCCTCTCCGGAGCCATGGAGCGGGGCCACGATATGGTCTATGTGTGCTACGATAACGGTGCCTATATGAATACGGGCACCCAGCGTTCTTCCGCTACGCCCCAGTATGCGGACACAACGACCACGCCCGCAGGCAAGGTCAGCAACGGTAAGGTGCAGGTGCGCAAGGATCTGACTGCCATTATGGCCCAGCACCATATCCCCTACGCGGCCCAGACCACCTTTATCGGCAACTTCAAGGATATCCATACTAAGGCGGAGCGGGCGATCTATACGCCCGGCGCGGCTTTTCTGAACGTGATGTCCCCCTGCCCCAGAGGCTGGGGATATGACACCTCGGAGCTGATGACCATCTGCAAGCTGGCGGTGGATACCTGCTACTGGCCCCTCTATGAAGTGGTCGACGGCAAGTGGATGCTGAATTATGTGCCGAAAAAGAAGCTGCCCATCGAGGATTTCCTGCGGCCACAGAAGCGATTTAAGCATCTGTTTAAGCCCGGCAATGAGGAGCTGCTGGCCCAGTTCCAGGCGGAGGTGGACAAGCAGTGGGAGGCTCTGCGCCGCCGCTGTGAGGCATAAGAAACCCGGTATAGAAACTTACCTTCCCCCGAACAGGGTACCGATGATCCCCCGGCCCAGGGCAGCGCCCACATTGCCGCCCAGCTTTTTCCCGAAGGAACCGCCCACGGTCTTGCCGATGTTATTGCCGATCTCCCGGCCCACTGTTCCAGCTGCACTGTTGGCTACGCTTTTGGCGGCGGATCTGACAGCTCTCTGGCCGGCAGCCTGCTGGCGCTCTTCTGCCTTCTGAGCGGCCGCAATCTCTTTCTGTCTGGCCTTTTGGGCAGCGGTCTCTTCCTTCAGACGCTGTTTTTCCTCTGCGGCGGCCTGAGCAGCTTTCTCCCGGGCCTGCGCATCCGCCAGATTTTTGCGCTGCAGAAATTCATAGGCGGAATCCCGGTCAAAGGTATCATTATACTTGGTATACAGGATATTGTTGCGGATCTGTCGGTCACGGATGCTGTCATCCAGAGCACCCATCTGGCTCTGGGGAGGCAGGATACTGCATTTCTGCACCACCGTGGGTACACCGGATTCATCCAGTACGGATACCAGGGCTTCCCCGATCCCCAGATTAATCAGCGTATCATAGGTGTCAAAATCAGGATTCACCCGGAAGGACTGCGCGGCAGCCTTTGCTCCTCTTTGCTCGGCAGGAGTATAGGCGTGCAGGGCATGCTGCACCTTATTGCCCAGCTGTGCCAGTACGCCGTCGGGAATATCCTTGGGGCTCTGGGTAATAAAATAGATGCCCACGCCCTTGGAGCGGATCAGCTTCACTACCTGCTCGATCTTGGTCAGCAGAGATTTGGAAGCGCTGTCAAACAGCAGATGGGCTTCATCAAAGAAAAATACCATCTTGGGAGCGTCCAGATCACCGGCCTCCGGCAGAAGCTCAAACAGCTCTGAAAGCATCCACAGCAGGAAGGTGGCGTACATGGTGGGTTTATTGATCAATGTCTGGCAGTCCAGTATCTGAATGACCCCCTTGCCCTTCCGGTTACGGCAGAACCAGTCGGAAATATTCAGGGCAGGCTCGCTGAAAAACAGTTCTCCCCCCTCACTCTCCAAGGCTATAATGGCTCTGGTGATGGCGCCCAGGCTGGGCTTGGTGATATTGCCGTATTCCAGCGTCAGCTCCTTCGCATTTTCTCCCACATACTGGATCATGGCCCGCAGATCCTTGGTATCGATCAGCAGCAGCCCCTGGTCATCCGCTATTTTGAAGATAATGGTCAGAATGTCGGTCTGCGTATCGTTCAGCTCCAGGATCCGGGACAGCAGCAGCGGCCCCATTTCGGATACGGTGGTACGCAGGGGCAGACCTTTTTGTCCATAGACATCCCAGTAGGTGGTGGGATAGGAATCAAAGGCAAAGCCCTCCCGGTCCAGTCCCATGGCGTCAATGCGCCTCTGCAGGCTCTCGGAAATGATGCCGGGTCTGCACATGCCGGCCAAATCTCCTTTTACATCCGCCAGAAAAACAGGTACGCCGCAGTCACTGAAGGACTCTGCCAGCACCTTTAGCGTAATGGTTTTTCCGGTGCCGGTTGCACCGGCGATCATGCCATGTCGGTTTGCCATACCGGGGTATATGTACACCTTTTCATCGCCGGACATCCCCAGCCAAATCTTGTTATCCTGATACATAATCAATCCTCCGAAGTACAATTTTTACATATATTCACTGTAGCATTAAAAAGAATAATTCGCAATACACATAATTCAAAAAAATATGCTATAGTAAGAGAGTATATAAAAAGGAAGGGTGGATATGGAGCAGTCTGTGAAAAAGAGAAAGAAACACCGGATGCTGCGGATGCTGGCGCTGTTGCGGCTGCCGGAAAACGAACCTCGGGCAGTAAGCCCTATTGCTCTATGGCATTTCGAATCTGCAGCATATGCTCATCCAGCTGGGCGCTGATTCTGGCGCACTGATACAGCCCGTCGGAGGTGGAATGCAGCACATCCTCAGGCAGATCCTTTTTATAGCGCAGCCGATGTTCCAGATTGGCCCAAAACTCCATGGCGTTGGTGCGCAGCTGAACCTCCACCTTCATATTGCGCTTTTCATTCTGCAGGAAAATAGGTACTTCCACGATCAGATGCAGGCTGCGATAGCCGTTTTCCTTGGGAGTTTTAATATAATCCTTACACTCCAGCAGCGTGATATCGTCCTGATTCGTCAGACAGTCCGCCAGCATATAGATGTCGTCAATAAAGGAGCAGACCACCCGGATCCCGGCGATATCCTTGATATTTTCTTCTACAGCATCCAGGGTCATGGGAGTCAGTCCTTTTTTGCTCATTTTCCTGCGGATGCTCTCGGGGGACTTGATCCGGGTCTTGATATTTTCGATGGGATTGCGCTCATGCAGCAGAGAAAACTGTTCGTTGAGTACCCGGAACTTTGTCTCCACCTCCATGATGGCGCAGCGGTAGCGGCTCATCAGCTCCTGCCAGGCCTCAAACATATTTTCGATGGCCTCAAATGTACTGTTTTTTGCCAGCTCTGTAATCAGCTGATTAAATTCTGCTTCCTGTGCTGTTATTTCCTGTTTCATGGAAATTCCTCCGTTTATTGCATAAAGCTGTATTTTATTGGGTGAGAATGTGCACTCATTGCATATCCATTATACCGCAGATGGGCAAAGATGGATATTAAATTTTTATAGTATTCTTATTAAAAACCTGATTTGAGAAAGGAAAATATTGCCCTCGGAATACTATACATATTCCAGTTGTCATGATACAATGAGCGTTAGCGAGAAGAACATGCTTGCATGTTCGGCGAGCGGCGCAGTGCAGTTTTCGGGCCGGAGGGCACATTGCGGAACTGAAAGTAAGGAGGAAAACTATGGAGGCGGATATCAGATGGCTGGATGATCCCCGGGTATTTAGGGTGAATCAGATCCCTGCCCACAGCGATCATGCGTACTATGTGGATGAGGCAAGTCTGGATGCGGGAAATTTCACGCTGCGGCAGTGCCTGGACGGAGAGTGGCAGTTCTGTTTTTCGGTGAATGCAGGCAGCAGACCGGCAGACTTTTACCGGGAGGATTATGACAGGAGCGGCTGGGACAGGATTCCGGTGCCCATGCATATCGAGATGGCCGGTTATGACAAGATCCACTATATCAATGTGATGTACCCCTGGGAGGGTCATGCGTTCCGGCGCCCGGCCTGCACCATAGAAGGAACCTGGCCGGAGCAGGAAAACGGAGCTGCGGCCTGGGCGGGGGACGGCTGTTTCAGTCAGGCCGCCTATAACCCGGTGGGCTCCTACGTGAGAATTTTTGACCTGGATCCGGCGCTGCGGGGCAAGCCCGTGAGGATCTGCTTTGAGGGTGCGGAGCAGGCGCTGTATCTTTGGCTGAACGGAGAATTTATCGGTTATGCGGAGGACAGCTTTACTCCCTCGGAGTTCGACCTGACGCCTTATATCCGTGAGCAGGGCAATGTACTGGCAGTGGAGGTGCATAAGCGCAGCAGCGCCGCCTATCTGGAAGATCAGGATTTCTTCCGGTTCTTCGGCATTTTCAGAAGCGTGTACCTGTATGCCCGGCCCGCCTTGCATGTGGAAGATCTCTGGGCTAAGCCCCGGCTGCTTGCGGATAATGCTTCCGGCAGTCTGGAGCTGGAGCTGCAGCTCTCCG
>CAZFYD010000006.1:9007-37991 GCA_964523315.1 uncultured Acetatifactor sp. | reverse complement strand
CGGCTGCTTGCGGATAATGCTTCCGGCAGTCTGGAGCTGGAGCTGCAGCTCTCCGAAGGTGAAGTCCCTCACAGCGGTTATCAGGTGCAGGTAACGCTGCATGACGGAGTGGGCAACCTGCTCTGGCAGGAACAGCTGCCCGCCGCCCTTAAGATGCATATAGGCCCGGTGCCCGTGGGCGGGGTACGCCCCTGGGATAACCACCGCCCCCATCTGTACCGGCTGCTCATCACCCTGTCGGATGCGGAGGGGAAGATTCTGGAGCTGGTGCCCTATGATATCGGTTTCCGGCGGATTGAGATCGTGGACAAGGTGATACTGTTAAACGGCAGACGATTGATTTTTAACGGGGTGAACCGCCACGAATGGAGCGCCGGGGGCGGCAGAGTTATTACCCGGGAGGAGATGAAATACGATATCCGCATTATGATAGAAAATAACATCAATGCAGTGCGTACCAGCCATTACCCGAATCAGATCCCCTGGTATTATCTCTGCGACGGCTGCGGCATCTACATGATCTCCGAGACCAATCTGGAGACTCACGGATCCTGGCAGAAGCCCGGCGGGAACGAGACCTCCTGGAACATTCCCGGCAGCTTCCCGGCTTGGCGGGAGGCGGTGCTGGACCGTGCCAGAACCCATTTTGAGACCTTTAAAAATCATCCGGCCATCCTGATGTGGTCACTGGGCAACGAGTCCTATGCGGGGGACAATCTGGCCGCCATGCATGCCTATTTTAAGGAAAAGGATCCCGAACGTCTGGTACACTATGAGGGAGTGGTGCATAACCGGGCTTATGAAGATCAGATCTCGGATGTGGAGAGCCGGATGTACGAGTGGCCGGAGAAGATTGCCGAGTACCTGTCGGATCACCCGAAAAAGCCCTTTATTCTCTGCGAATATATGCATGACATGGGCAATTCCCTGGGCGGCCTGAAGTCCTATATGGATCTGCTGGATCGTTTTGACATGTACCAGGGCGGCTTCATCTGGGACTATGCGGATCAGGCCATTGAGGTGGAGGATCCGGTGACAGGGCGCAAGGTATTGCGCTATGGCGGTGATTTTGATGACAGGCCGTCGGATTATGAGTTTTCCGGCAATGGGCTTCTGTTTGCAGACAGAACGCCGAAACCGGCACTGCAGGAGGTGAAATATTATTATGGAAAATATCTGTAAGGAGATGAGCGCAGTCTACGGCGACTGCAGTCTGGGACTGCATGGGCAGGGCTTTGATTATATTTTTTCCTACAATGCAGGGGGCATGGAATCCCTGGTAAAAAACGGCCGGGAGTGGCTGTACAGGGCGCCCAGGCCCACGTTCTGGCGGGCGCTGACGGACAATGACCGGGGAAATGGGTTTCATTTGCGCAGCGGCATGTGGCTGGCGGCGGATCAGTTTGTCCGCTGTCAGGGAGTACGGGTGCTGGTGGACGGCGAGGACAGACACCAGCCGGATCCCGGGGGAAATAACAGGTTTACCGGCACGGAGACGGCGGCAGAGGCGGAGATTTGCTATACCTATGAGACCATCACCGTGCCTGCGGCTATAGTGGAGGTAAGCTATCTGGTGGAAGCGGACGGCAGGATCAGGGTAAATGCGCATTATCACGGCCGGGAAGGGCTTCCGGGACTGCCGGTGTTCGGTCTGCGTCTGGTAATGCCCACGCTGGCAGCAGGATTTACCTATGAGGGCCTGTCGGGAGAGACCTATCCGGACCGTATGGCGGGCGGCGTACCGGGAATCTATGAGGTGGAGGGTCTGCCGGTCACCCCTTATCTGGTGCCCCAGGATTGCGGGATGCATATGGAGAGCCGCTGGGTAAGGATCCGTCCGGGCGGCAGCATGAGCAATGTGACCCGTGGGCCCCTGGCGCTGGCTGCCGGAGAAGATGCGGAGGATTTCCTGGAGATCCGCATGGAGGATGAGCCCTTTGCCTTTTCCTGCCTGCCCTATACCGCAGAGGAACTGGAAAATGCGCTGCATCAGGAGGAACTGCCCCCTGCCAGACGCACGGTGCTCTGCGTGTTGGGCGCAGTGCGGGGCGTAGGCGGCCGTGACAGCTGGGGCACCGGGCCGGAGCCTGCCTACGAGATCGATGCCGCCGGGGAAATTCAGTTTAACTTTTCGATCTGCTGATATGCTTATGACAAAAAGGAGGAGCAGGATGATCTGCCTGCTCCTCCCTGTGTCAGGGGCGGTTTCTGATATTAAAGTCTGCAAAAATCAACACTAAAATGCATACAAACGCTTTGTACGCTATTGTCAATTGTGCTTTATACCATTTTTCCATTCTCAACCTGAACAGCAATCTGCCAGTCATCTTCATAAACGATGGTTCCCACAAAATTTGTATAAACCACATCATAAGGCTTTTGATGTTTATCTAAAAGTGCAATAGCAGGCTTTAATTTCTCAAGCATTTCCAATGTGCTTTCCCATTTAAAAAATGTAATGACCTTTTCATGGTTTTTACAAGGTTCTGGTTCGGGAAGATGATCTTTGAACCAGTTATCAATAGATATAAACAGTTCCTTTTCCTCACTGGTTAATTGCTCATCTCTTATCAGATTCCAACAAAGACTGAATACTCCTTTGGGATACTTTGTAATATAGGAGTTTTCTCTGCCTTGTATTCTCACATACTTATATTCCATTTTATGATCTCCTTATCGTAATCCTAAGTAGAGCATATCATAAACCAGCTATTTTGTACAGCATTCAGAAACATTCCAAAAGGGCACGAGACAGCGGGGGTGCTGCCTATCAAATCCTTATGTATTGCCTTGTGGCACATGAGCATTATAGCATTGACTGTATTCGTCTTCCGGATAACGATTTAATATTTCCCGGCCACACTCTTTCTGTTTTATTTTGATAGAACGTGAGAATGAATAACAGATAATTCTGTGATTCTGTCCCACAAAAGTATTTGCCAGATTCCGTATATGGTGGTATACTGCATAAGAGTTAATACCTATTACTTTTGTAGGAAAATAGTGATACAGGAGGAATGACAGGGGGCATGAGTGAGCGGCTGCTGGGAATCATTGTGGATTCCTTTACCAAAATCTTAATACCGGGCATCAAGGTGACGATACCGCTTACGATCCTTTCCTTTTCCTTTGCGATGGTGATTGCCGTTATTGTGGCCATGATCCAGTTTGCACAGATCAGGGTTCTGAAACAGATCTGCCGGTTCTATATCTGGGTAGTCAGGGGTACGCCGCTGCTGGTGCAGCTGTATGTGATTTTCTATGGACTGCCAAACTTGGGGATCATTATCGATCCCTTTCCCTGTGCGGTGCTGGTGTTTTCCATCAATGAGGGAGCCTACTGCGCAGAGACCATGCGTGCAGCGTTGGAGTCCGTTCCCAGGGGACAGATCGAAGCGGGTTACTGCGTGGGGATGAGTTATCTGCAGATTATGAGGCGGATTGTGCTGCCCCAGGCCTTCCGCACGGCGTTTCCGCCCCTGTCCAATTCCCTGATCAGCATGGTGAAGGACACTTCCCTGGCGGCAAATATCACCGTGGTGGAGATGTTCATGGCCACTCAGCGGATCGTGGCGCGAACCTATGAGCCTCTGGCTCTGTATATGGAAGTAGGGCTGATCTATCTGCTGTTCTGTACGGTGCTGACAGGGCTGCAGCACATGGGCGAGCGCAGGCTGAATATCACAGCGGAGAGGAGGAAGGATCCGTGGTACAGGCAAGTAATATCACAAAATCGTTCCAGACGCAGGTAGTCCTGCGGGGTGTGGATCTCTCCGTGGAAAAGGGGGACGTGGTGGCCATCCTGGGCCCCAGCGGTTCCGGGAAAACCACGCTGCTGCGCTGCCTGAATTTTCTGGAGACGGCGGACGGCGGTACGCTGGAGTTTGACGGAGAGACCTTCCGGATGGGGCATGTGTCCAAGCGGGATATCGCCCGCCTGCGGAAAAAGACGGCCTTTGTCTTTCAGAATTATAATCTGTTCAGCAACAAGACCGCACTGCAGAATGTGACGGAGGGCTTGCTCATCGGCCGGAGGATGCATAAGGCCCAGGCATTGGAGATCGGGCGTCGGGTTCTGGATAAGGTAGGATTGTCGGACCGGTATGACTACTACCCCCACCAGCTCTCCGGCGGACAGCAGCAGCGGGTGGGGATCGCCCGGGCGCTGGCAACGGATCCGGAGATCATCTATTTTGATGAGCCCACCTCGGCGCTGGATCCTGAACTGATTGGGGAGGTGTTGGCTGTCATGAAACAGCTGGCGGAGGAGGGGATGACCATGCTGGTGGTGACCCACGAGATGAGCTTTGCCAAAAATGTGTCCAACAAGGTGATCTTCATGGAGGACGGACAGGTGCTGGAGCAGGGCAGCTCCCGGGAGTTCTTCGCCCATCCCCGGGAGGAGCGCACCAGAGCATTTTTACGAACCATCAGCGGGGAGGAATAAATCTGCTGAACTATAAATTAAGGAGGAGTATGTATATGAAAAAGAAACTGCTGAGTGTTGTTTTGACGGGATTGATGCTCTTGGGGCTGACTGCCTGCGGCAGCGGGGATGCCCAGGGCAGCGAGGGAAAGGATCTGCTGCAGCAGATTCAGGAAAAAGGAACGCTGACCGTGGCAATGGAAGGCACCTGGGCGCCCTGGACCTACCATGATGAGGATGACAATCTGGTGGGCTTTGACGTAGAGGTGGCACAGAGGATCGCCGAAAAGCTGGGCGTGGAAGTGACCTTTGTGGAAGGCGAGTGGGACGGTCTGTTTGCCGGACTGGACAGCGGCCGTTATGATATGGTGGTAAACGGTGTGGAGATCACGGATGAGCGTGCGGAAAAATATGATTTCAGCGAGCCCTACGGCTATATCCGCACGGCGCTGATCGTAGCCAGCGACAATGAGGAGATCAAAGCCTTCGAGGATCTGGACGGCAAGACGACCACCAACAGTATGGCCAGCACCTATATGACGCTGGCGGAGAGCTACGGCGCTACGGTAACTCCCGTGGATTCTCTGGATCAGACCCTGGATCTGGTGATTGCGGGCAGAGTGGACGCTACCCTGAATGCAGAGGTATCCTTCTATGATTACATGAGTGTTCATCCTGATGCCCCGGTAAAGGTGGTAGCCCTGACGGAGGAGGCTTCCTATGTATCCATTCCGATCCGCAAGGGGGAGGAGACAGCCAGCTTTAAGGCTGCAGTGGATCAGGCGATCAAAGAGCTGAAAGAGTCCGGGGAACTGGCTGACATCTCTATTAAGTATTTTGGCAGTGACATTACACAGGAGTAATTTTCACGGCAGGAAATGACCGGAAAATGCCGGTGCGATAAAGCCATGTATTCATGGATACGAGCAGAATTAAAGGGCAGGAAAACGGGATGGAAGTAAAAACAGCGAGAAAAGCGATATTTGCAGGAATAGCCGGACTTATTACGGGTTTTCTGTATGCGGCGGGACGCTCCCTGGATCAGCAGGACACTCTGAACCTGCTGGATCAGGGATTCTACCTGCGGTGGCTTCTGCTCAGCGCTGCTGCGGCAGTGGTGATCTGCGGCATCTGGCAGCTGGCTGCCGGACTTTCGGACAGGTTTTCTGACAGAGCTTCCGCCAGGCTTTCTGCCGGAGCTTCCGGCGGGCCTCGCTGTCTGGCAAAAATTTCAGAGAAAATGTTTTTGCTTCATCTGTTTTATGTGGGAATCCTGCTGATCTGCTGGCTGCCGGCATTTTTGTCCATTGTGCCGGGTGTATTTTCCTATGACGCTTATGCGGAATGGGAGCAGGTCAGGACAGGCATGATCACTTCCCACCACCCGGTGATCCATGTGCTGCTGGTAGGCGGCCTGCTGGAGGGCTTTTACCGGCTGACAGGAAGCTATAATGTGGGAATCGGCGTTTACACCCTGGTACAGATGCTTATTGTATCTAATATTTTGGCGCTGACGGTCTGCTATCTGAAAAAAAGAGGGGTGGGCCTGTGGGGAAGGCTCCTGACTCTGTTTTTCTACGGCCTTTCTCCGGTATTTCAGCTTTTTGCCATCTGTACCACCAAGGATGTGATCTTCTCCGCCCTTGAGCTGCTGCTGATGCTGCTGACGCTGACTTTCATGGGGGAGAGGGATCGCTTTTTCACAGACAGGAAATTGCAGGGCGGGTTTGTCGCCGCCGCCTTCGGCACCATGATTTTCCGTAATAACGGATTGTATATTGTACTTTTGCTGCTGCTGGTTCTGTTCTTTCTTGCCAGAAAATACCGGAAAAGATATATGCTGCTGGTACTGGGGATCCTGGTATGCTACGGGCTCTATGCGGGGCCGGTCTGCAGCGCCCTCTCCGTGACGCCCGGCGGGATCGAGGAGATGCTGTCCGTGCCGATCCAGCAGATGGCCAGAGTGTATCATTACGACTATGACTCTCTGACCCAGGAGGATCTGGAGCTGCTGTATCAGGCGCTGCCCCGGGAGAATCTGGAGGCCTATAAGCCTACGGTGGCAGATCCGGTCAAAAGCGGCTTTAACCGGGAGGGCTTTGCGGCGAACCGGAAGGAGCTGATCCGCCTGTGGCTGCGGTGGGGGCTGGAGCACCCGTTGACCTATATCAATTCTTTTCTGGTGGGAACTGTGGATTTCTGGTACCCGGGAGCGGTGATGGACGGGTATAAGGATCCCTACGGAAGAAGCAGCTATTTTGATTATCGGGTGGCGGAGCCGGGAGAGGAGATCGTGGTGCTGCCCGGGCTGCATGAATTTTATGAAAAGCTGTCCTGGGACAAGGAAGCGCAGCAGGCGCCCCTTGCTTTTCTGGTGTTAAGCCCCGGCTGGTATTTCCTGGTATTTCTGGTGGTGTTCATGTATCTGTGGTGTTATAAAAAGAGGGAGCTTCTGGTTCCTCTGCTGATCCCGCTGCTAAATATGGCAACGGCGCTTCTGGGGCCCATGGCCCTGGTCAGATATGTGCTGATCCTGTTTTATGCCTTTCCTCTGCTGCTGGCCCTGTTGTTCCGGCCGGATGCCTTTGCGGCGGCGTCCGACAAGGCTGCGGAAAGGAAAGAGCCGGGGCGGATCTGATTGCTGCTGACGGAAGGGCGGGCAGTCCTCTGCAGGGCTATCGGAATTGATAGATCCGCAGGTAGTCATTGGCGGCAAGGGGAGTCTCCGGGCAGTTTTCCCGGATATAGGCCGATACCCAGGGATCGGTGTACAGAAGTCCCGCATCGCAGACCACATATTCCGGTTCCTTTTCCGGGTGCTGCTCAAAATAGAGCAGGATCTTATCGTCAAAGGTGGGGGAACAGATGGTGGAGGGCGTGCAGAACTCCAGATCCTTCATCAGATAGAGATCCGTGTCGGCACCCATATAAAACACCCTGGCTCCATCGGGGAGGGACTCGGTGACCAGCCGGTAATTATCCCGGTAGCGGATGACGGAGGGCGTGTCGGCGATGAGACCGGCGGCCGGGCCCTGGCGCATAAGGCTCAGCTCCTCTAAGACGGTATAGTGCGTGCCTCCTGTGGTGCGCAGCATATAGCATCTGCCGAACAGCAGCACACATACCCACAGCACCAGCAGGGCCTGGGGCATCAGCCGAAGCCTGCCTGTGTTTTTTCTGTCGTCCTCGGCGGCGCCCGTTTCCGCCGGGCTCTGCTGATATTCCTGCAGCTCGGGCAGGGACAGGATCCCCACTGCGCAGGGAGTCAGAAAAGGCAGGGACACCAGCAGGGGATGGTTGCTGAAAAGCAGGATCCCCAGAAAGGCGGCCAGCGGCGTCAGCACGAAGAAGCCCAGCGTGGGCGAAGAACCTACCTTATGCCGCACCAGGGCCACAAGCAGCAGCACCGGCAAAAAGAAGTATTCCGCCATGGGGTAGTTGGGATACTGACTGCCGAACAGCCAGATACAGATCTGTCCCAGCAGCGTGCAGGATAGCAGCAGGAAACACCGGACTGCCGCCGAAAAGGGTTTTCTGGTGCGGAAACGGCAGATCAACAGAATACCGGCAGCCACTAAGGCGTACAGGAGGAAAAACAGAGACAGCTGTCCCAGAGACTGGGCGTGCTGGAGCAGGCGCTGTGTCAGGGGGGCGGAATGAGAGCCGTCACTGGAGACGATGGCAATCAGATCTCCCAGCTCGGAGAGAGGGATGTAAGAGAGCAAAGCGGCCAGAAATCCGGCGGCGCCCAGCGCACAGGGCAGGATCAGTCCCATCAGCTCCGCTGCCGCAGAATGCCCCCGGCGGCCCCGGTAACGGAGCATACACACGAAAGCGGCCAGGAAAGCCAGAATTGTAGAGGGATAGGACAGAACCTCCAGCGCCATGAAGATCCCGGCGGCGTACAGGTATCCCAGCGAGGGCCTGTCCCGGCGGGAAAGGGCAGGGTCATAGTAGCGCAGCAGACACAGGACGGCCCACAGCAGAAAATCCGTCTGCATATTGGAGAATTCCGGCAGGAACATGAGCTTGGGCAGAGTGAAAAAAGCGATGCAGCACAGCAGGAAGGTGTAGTCCGGCGTGAAGCGGGGGCGCAGGGTGCGGTACAGGAAAAAAGCCGTCAGGCCATGGAGGAGCAGGCCGCAGGACCGCAGATACAGAAAGATGCCCGTCGTAGTATGGAATAGGGCAAGGTAAGGCAGCATCAGCAAAGCACACAGAAACCCGGAGGTCTGATGGGGCTCCCACATATCGGTCAGTAGAAGATCCCCTTTCAGCATGCGGTAGGCCATGGCTACGGCGTATTGCTCATCAATGTCGTACCCGGCAAATAAGATTTTTAGTGCAGTAATCACGCAGAGGGCTATCAGGCCAATCCGGCAGCTGCGTCTGTAAAGAGTTCTGTTCATGTCATGTGATCCTTTATGGCGCCGTCGGCAAAACGGATCTTGCTTTTGGAGGACGGCTTTTGCGTAACTTCTTATGGTTAATCATACTACGCTTTGGAGCAGGTGCCAAGAAAAAAATGTCTTTCAGACATTATGAATGCACCTCACAGGAGGAAAGGAAGAGACAGATAGGAAATGAAGGAGTGAGGAAACATGAAGCAGGAGAAAAAAAGAACAGGGGAGAATCCCGCAGCTGTAAGGATTGGGGGACTGCTGCTGGCGGCAGCGCTGCTGATCTCCGGCTGCGGCGCATCCGGCGATGGGCAGGGCAGTGAAGAGGAGAGCCTGAGTACCCGGGGGAGTGCTGCAGTAAGCGAAAGCACCGGGGAACAGCTGCAGGAGTCTGAGACCGGGCAGACGGGAGAAGAGCCGTCAGATGCGGCTACGGCAGAGGGAATCCCCCTGCATACGGACTATGTGACCGGGGAGATGTATGAGCGGGCAACCTCTTTTAAACAGGGGGATCTGACCAGGCTGGCGGCGGTGATGCGTAAGGCTCAGGCCGGGGAAGATATCACGGTGGGTGTGATCGGCGGTTCCATTACCGAGGGCTACAGCGCCAGCGACCGGGAAAAGAACAGCTATGCCTACCATATGTATGAATGGTGGCAGGAGAGATTCCCGGACATCACGGTGAATTACGTCAACGCCGGAATCGGCGGCACCAGCTCCTATCTGGGCGTGCACCGGGTGCAGCAGGATCTGCTGGACTATGATCCTGATTTTGTGATCGTGGAATTTTCGGTGAACGACGGCAACACCAATTTTTACAAGATGACCTATGACAACCTGCTCCGGCGGATCCTGCTGGATGAGAATGAAACGGCAGTGATGCTGCTGTTCACGACCCAGGAGGACGGTACCAATGCTCAGGTCAATGATGCGCTGCTGGGCTTTGGGTACGAACTGCCCATGATCAGCTACGGCAATGCGGTGCTGCCATCCATTGAGGCGGGGGAATTTACCTGGAAGGATATTTCGCCTGACAATATCCATCCCAATGACCGGGGGCATGCTATCATCGGTGAATTGCTCTATCTGTACCTGAATGACGTCTACGCACGGCTGGATGAGATTTCGGAGGAGGTTACGCCCTTTACTGCCGAGGTGCAGACCAAGGAGCGGTATATGAACGGACAGATTCTGGACAGTCAGAATCTGGAACCGGTATCCTTGGGCAGCTTTGCGGAAAAGCAGGTAAACTGGTACTTTCCCAATAACTGGCATACCGAGGAGGGGGATGAGCCCATTGTATTCGAGATCGAGGCGGCCAGTATCGGGCTGATCTATCAGCGCACCACGGACGGAAGCTACGGGCAGTTTGATATCTATATTGACGGGGAATGCGTGCGGACTCTTGACGGAAATTTTGAGAATGGCTGGGGCAGCGCCACAGAGACGGTGGAGCTCTATACCTCGGAGGAAACGGCGATTCACACGGTTGAAATCAGGAAAAATGCGGATTCCACCGGGGATCAGTTTACGATTATTGGCTGGCTGGTTTCCTGAATTTCACAGTTTTTTCACAGAGATAACACAGTTCTTTCATAGGAAACGGATATACTGGGCCTATCATCGGATGAAGCATATCCGATGGGAAAGGAGAGTACAATCATGAAATGGAAGAAATTGACGGCATTGGGATGCATGACGGTGTTGGCAGTGACTCTGGTAACGGGCTGCGGAGCAGACGGAAATGAAAATACATCGGATAGTATTATTGAAGAAAGCGTGGCTCAGACTGAAGAGAGCACGGAAGAGACGGCAGGTGCCGAAAGGGAAGCGCAGCAGGAGTCGGCGCTGACGGTGCAGGTCACGGAAGTGGACGGCAGCACCGTGACTGCCCAGGTGGGTGAACTGCGTATTCAGGAAGGCCCCGGCGGGGAAACGCCTGACGGAGGGAACCCCGGCGGAGAGGGCCCCGGCGGGGAAGTCCCTGCTGGCGGAGAGAAGCCCGACGGGGAAGTCCCTGCTGTCGGTGAGCGGGAGGTGCCTGAAGGCGGCCAACCGGACGGGGAAAATCCGATGGGAGAAATGCCCGGCGGGGAAGCGCCTGACGGAGAGGGCCCCGACGGGGAAGCGCCTGGCGGAGAGAAGCCCGACGGGGAAGTCCCTGCTGTCGGTGAGCGAGAGGTGCCTGAAGGCGGCCAACCGGACGGGGAAAATCCGATGGGAGAAATGCCCGACGGCGTAAAGCCTGATGGGGAAGCCCCGATGGGAGAGATGCCTCAGGGCGGGAACCCGGGCGGCGGAAGCGCTTTCGTCGCATCGGAGGAGACAATCACCTTTCATCTGACGGAGGAGACCGCCGTCACTGTGGAATACCTGGAGGGCAGCGGCGAAGGAGCGCTTGAGGATATTGCGGCAGGAACGGTGCTGGAGGTTATACTGGATGAAAGTGACAATGCAGTCACCGTCATTGTGAAAAATCTGAATGCGGGCGGCGGATTCGGCTCCAGCGGCGAGATGACCAACGGTACGTCCGCCAATACCATCGACACGGACAGCACGGTGGCGGATACGACCTATACCTCCACGGGGGACGATGAAAATGCCCTCCGGGTGGACGGGGCGGAAGTGACGCTGACGAATATCACCGTGGAGAAGACCGCAGGCGAGTCCTCCAACACCGAGGACGGTGATTTCTATGGACAGAATGCGGGGCTGCTGGCCTTAAACGGCGCCGTCGTCAGCATTGAGAATGCCGTCGTCAGCACGAATACGGTAAACGGCAACGGCGTATTCAGCTACGGCGAAGGCACCGTTGTAAATATCTCCGATTCCGTGATCCGCACCGCAGAGCGTAATTCCGGCGGCATTCAAACCACGGGAGGCGGTACCACCAATGCGGTGAATCTGGATGTGGAGACCCAAGGCAGTTCCTCCGCCGCTATCCGCAGCGACAGAGGGGGCGGAACCGTCAGAGTGGAGGGCGGAACCTATGTGACCAGCGGCACGGGAAGTCCCGCAGTTTACTGCACCGCAGATATTCAGGTTTCCGGTGCCTCTCTTACAGCCAACGCCAGCGAGGGCGTGGTGGTGGAAGGCAAGAATGCCGTTTCACTGATTGACTGTAACGTTACCGGAACGATGAAAAATACCTATAACGGCGATTCGGAAGAGAATATCCACTGCATTATGATTTACCAGAGCATGTCCGGGGATGCCGAAGTGGGAGAAGCCTATTTTTCTGCGGAGGGAGGAAGCATTACCTCCGAGGCGGGGGATATGTTCTATGTGACCAATACGGACTGTGAGATACAGTTAAAGCAGGTAGCCTTTACCCTGGCCAATGAAGTCTTTCTGCGGGTAGAGGGGAACTCCTCCTCCAGAGGCTGGGGAACCCAGGGAGCCAACGGCGGGGACGTGATCCTCACTGCCCAGAACCAGACCATAGAGGGCAATATCCTGGTGGACAGCATTTCCACACTGGATTTCACACTGCAAGACAACAGCTCCTTTACCGGTGCTATCAATCCTGACGGCGAGGAGGGAAGCGTGGCAGTGACGCTGGATGACACATCGGTCTGGACGCTGACGGGCGACAGCTATATTACCAGCCTGGAGGGAGATCTTTCCCGGATTGTAACCGGCGGTTTCCACCTATATATAGCAGGTGAGCAGGCAGTCTGAACCTTGCTTTGAAATTAATATAAGTGGGCTTCTGGTATCAGGCGGTATTTATGCAAGCAAACTCCTTCTGTAAGAGTTCTTTAAATTGTAAACGAACTTCTTATAAAAAAATTTTTCTTGTAACGGCATATGTAAGAGAGTTTCATAAGCAAGAGAGCGTTATGAGAAAACAGGCTTGCTCTGCAAGCGAGTGCCACGGGTAGGGCGAATTTTATAGGCAGGAAAACTTCATAATACAAGAAAACGTCTCAAAAAAGTGGGCTTCTACGGAAAAAGTATCCTGTGAAGTCCACTTTTTAGCATAAAAAAAGGGGAAAAGCAAGGGAAAATGGACCATATACAGAAAAACAGGAAGTCTAGTCCACATTTTAGAGGAAAAAGTGGACCAAGTGGGGCAATTATCCGAAATATGGCAACTCTCCGGAAAAAAGGGGCCTCAGAATGCCGCATATAGCTTCTGCAAGTTGCCCTAAAGTGGAAGTATGAAACTGATGTTTCATATACGGATTTGTGCAGTATCGCAAGCACGGCTTGCGATATGCATGTAGAGGTAAGTATGAAACTGATGTTTCATATACGGATTTGTGCAGTATCGCAAGCACGGCTTGCGATATGCATGCTAAGGAAAGTTTTGTGATATAAGTCCATTTCCGTTAGCCCCAGTCAGAGGCAGCCGGTCAGAGGGGTGTTAGGAGACATCAGAAAATTATTGCATTAACCACGAAACTGGCTAAAAACTAGCTAAATGAACTGATTAAATTAATCTGATAAGTGGAAAATTTTGTGTATGGGCACGAGCACATGCACAAAATATGGATTTTAGCCAGTAAATCAAATGAAAAGAATGTGAAAAGCAGAAAAATGTAATTGGACAAAATATACAATTTCTACAATGAAAAATAGTATAATATGACAAAATGCATAAAGGGTATTGAAGTTTTTCGGCAACTATAGTACAATTTGATTGTGGTTAAAAAAACTTAAAATAACTTAAACAGTTTTGAAAGCGGTGATGGGGTGGATGCACATGAAGAGAATGTGTTGTATTCTGCCTGTTTTGACTTTGGCTCTGTTACTTTCGGGATGCGGCGAGACGGGCGGAACGGAAACGGGACAGACGGCGGGAGCAGAGCAGACACAGCTGACAGAGGAAACGGGACAGACGCCGACGGGGACGGAAGCACAGCGCCCTGCAGTGGAGCTTAAGACTTATTCCTGGGATGATGCGGTCATATACGAGGCGGAGGACGGTACGCTGCTGGGCGGCGCTTCCGTGGGAACGGAGAACGGCGTCAGCTATGTGGAGGGATTTGCCCAAGCAGGTGAGGACGGCCTTGAACTGGTGATACATATTGACGAGACCGGCTTTTATGATCTGGACTTCTACAGCAGAAGCGCGGACGGCGGTTATAAAGAGAACTATGTAACTGTGGACGGTGAAAACATGGGCACAGCGGCGGTGGAAGGCAAGGAGTTTACGGATTCCCTGATTTCCAGAGTCTATATGGAGGAAGGAGACCACACCGTGGGGATTACTGCCTACTGGGGATGGATCTGCTTGGACAGCGTGAAAGTGAAGCTCTCCGATGAACTGGATCCCACCCGGTTTGATATCGAACCGGTGCTGGTGAATCCCAACGCCACGGAGAATACCAAACGTCTGATGACTTATCTGTGCGATATCTACGGAACGGATATCCTGTCGGGGCAGTTCTGCGACGGCGGCATGTACGGCGCAGAGAATGCCACGATCTGGAAGACCACCGGCGGCAAATACCCGGCGATTCTGGGTCTGGATATGACCAACTACACGCCCACCTCCGTAGCCAACGGCGCACAGGGATATGCAACGGATTATGCATTGGAATACTGGGAGAACGGCGGAATCGTGACATTCTGCTGGCACTGGACCACTCCGGAGAAATACGTTACCGGCAACTGGTACTCCACTTTTTATAAGGAATATACAAATATTGATCTGGCTAAGATCATGAACGGTCAGGATCAGGAGGGGTATGATCTGCTGGTGAGAGATATTGATGCTATTGCCGAGCAGCTGCTGATCCTTCAGGAGGCGGATGTACCCGTGCTGTGGAGACCGCTGCACGAGGCCAGCGGCGGCTGGTTCTGGTGGGGCAATGCAGGAGCGGACGCCTATAAGCAGCTGTACATCCTGATGTACGACAGACTGGTGAACTATCACGGGCTGAACAACCTGATCTGGATCTGGAACGGTCAGGATAAGGACTGGTATCCCGGGGATGAATATGTGGATATCATCGGGGAGGATATCTATCCCGGCGAGCATGTGTATACGCCGCAGACTTCTAAATATGTAGAAGTGCTGGGCTACACGGATGCCAGAAAGATGATTGTCCTTTCGGAGAACGGATGCTTGTTTGATCCGGAGCTGGCCATCCGGGACGGTTCCATGTGGGGGTCTTTTTGTACCTGGGGCGGTGAGTTTGTCACCAAGAATAAAAAGCTGTATACCTACAGCGATCAGTACACTGAGGAGGATATGCTGAACAAGGTATATGAGCATGAGCATGTAATCACCAGGGATGAACTGCCGGATATTAAAAATTATCCGATTGCCGGTGAATAAGGGGATGATCCATTGAACCAATTATTTTCAACCGAAGGAGTTATTTACCGATTTCTGAATAAGACAGGCAGCATTATCCTGGCAACCATACTATGGATCATCGGATGTATCCCGGTGGTGACTATCGGCACCTCCACGGCAGCGCTTTACTATACCATGGTAAAGTCGGTCCGCAAGGATGTGGGATATGTACACTCGGAGTTCTGGCGGGGCTACAGGCTGAATCTGAAAAAGGGCGTGGCGGCCACGACGGTGATTCTGATCCTGGGGATATTGCTGGGAGCGGAAATGTGGCTGGTGCTGGAGAACGGCGTGGAGGTCAGCAAAATTTGGTATTCCCTCAGCGGCCTGCTGCTGCTGATGATGGCGTTGATCGTGCTGTATCTGTTCCCGGTCATGTCAAGGTTTGATATGAAGCTCGGCAAGCTCTGCACGCTGGCGTTTGTGATGTCGATCCGCTTCTGGTATATCACGCTGGCGTTGGCAGCGGGGCTGGCATTGGTGGTATGGGCGCAGTTCTATTTGCTCCCCATACCGATGATCCTGCTGATGCCGGGATTGTGGTGCTATATCAGCTCTTTTCTGGTAGAGAAAGCGATGAAGGCTTATATGCCAAAGCCGCAGCAGACGGCGGGGGACGACGGGGAACAGGTAAAGAATTGGTATGACGATTGATTTCCAATAAGAATTTGACCACTGCCCGGCGGGTCTAAAATCTGCACGGGAAGCGGCAAAGATAGAAAAAAATGGAGAAGAAAAGGATGAGCAGAAAGAACTGGAAAAGAAAAATTGCATTTCTTCTGGCGGTAACTCTGATAGCCGGTGCGCCTTTGCAGACCGCGCTGCAGACAGAAGCTGCTACCGACGTCACACAGGAGGAATATGAGAATATTGTAGGTACATATTCCATAGACTCTGATGTGCTGAGCTATCAGGAATACGTGGAGGCCAATCCCCAGGTATATCCCGATGAGGAATACCGTATTGCTGCTGTGGATTATGTCAGATATGAGGAGGGCGGAGAGAGCGCGGTTCCTGAGATCTATGACAACTACGAGAATATTCCCGGCGGCGGCAGCGCACTCCTGACGAGTGAAGAAGCTCTGGTGGAGTTTGAGGTGGATATCAGGGAGAGCGGCTTCTATGATATGTCCGTAGTGTATTACCCCATTGAGGGGAAAAGCTCTGAGATCCAGAGAGCCTTTTTTGTAGACGGCAAACTGCCCTACAGTGAACTGGCTACGGTGGAACTGAAGCGAATCTGGGTGACCAATATCACCGAGATGGCACAGGACGAGAACGGCATCCTGACCAGGGTCTGGCAGGTGGACAGCCAAGGCAATGATGTAAAGCCCCGTGCCGTGGAAGCACCGGAATGGGTGGAGAGCTATCTGTATGACAGCAATGGCTATGTGACGGAGCCTTTGTCCCTGTATCTGGAGGCAGGTACCCATACCATTACTGTGATGTCCCAGAAAGAGCCCATGCTGCTGTCCGAGATTATATTGAATAACAGTGAAAAGGTAGTGGATTATGCCTCTGTGAAAGCGCAGTGGGATGCCGCGGGCTATCAGAACACTACCGGCCAGAGCATCCGGATCGAGGGCGAAAATGCGGATAAAACCTCATCCCAGATGTTATATCCCAGGCAGGATCAGTCTTCTCCTGCAGTTTATCCTTCCAGCCCCAAGGTGCTGCTGAACAACACCATCGGCGGTACTTCCTGGCAGGAAGCCGGACAGTGGGTGGAATGGAATTTTGAAGTGCCGGAGAGCGGCTACTATAATATTGCAGCTTACTGCAGACAGAACTTTGTGCGAGGCATCGATGTGTGCCGCCGGATCACCATTGACGGCGTGGTGCCCTTTGAGGAAATGAGTGATTACGGCTTTGACTATGAGCAGAGCTGGAGAGAGGATATTCTGTCCGATGAGGAAGGCAATCCCTACTGCTTTTATCTGGAAGCCGGCGCCCATACTCTGCGCATGGAGGTAGTGCTGGGTGATATGGCGGAAATCATCAGTACCGTGCAGAATACGGTGCAGCTTTTAAACTCCATTTATCGTCAGGTTATTTACATCACCGGCGTGTCCCCTGATAAGTACCGTGACTACCAGCTGGAGGCGTCCCTTCCCGGGCTGGAAGCAGAACTGATAGAGGCAAGAGCCAGTATTAATGAAGCCGTTGAGGCTCTGCAGGTGACCGCCGGGCACAACAGTGATAAGCTGACCACCCTACTGACCATGCGGGATCAGTTGGATGAGCTGATCGAGGATCAGGAGCGTTTTGTAGAAGTAATATCTTCTTATAAGGTAAATGTACGTGCCTGCGGTAACTGGATTACCCAGGTGTTGAACCAGCCTCTGCAGATTGACCGTATTATGATATACTCTCCTGATAACTATCAGGATATTCCTTCCTCCGGTTTCTTCTCCAAGCTGGGCTATGAGATCCAGAGACTGTTTTACTCCTTCATTGTAGATTACAACCAGATCGGCAATGCCATAGATGATGAGGATGAGGGAGTGGTGCTGACCCTGTGGGTCGGTACCGGACGTGACCAGGCCAATGTTATTAAGGCTCTGATTGATGAGAACTTCACCAGTGAAACGGGAATCAATGTAAATGTGCAGCTGGTGGATATGAATACCCTGCTGCGGGCGACCCTGGCGGACGAGGGACCGGATGTGGCTATCCAGGTGGCAAACACCAACGGTATTGCCGGAGCGGTATTGAATACCGGCAACGATACGCCGGTCAACTACGGTATCCGTAATGCCGTGCTGGATCTGACGCAGTTCTCCGATTATGAGGAGGTGGCACAGAGATTCAGCCCCAGCGCAATCGTTCCTTTCAGCTTCAACGGTGCGACCTACGCCCTGCCGGATACCCAGACCTTCCCGATGATGTTCTACCGTAAGGACATTCTGGCAGAGATCGGACTGGAAGTGCCTACTACCTGGGATGAGGTAAAGGTGGCCATGACCGTGCTGGCCAAGAACCAGATGGAATTCGGTATGCTGCCCAATGAGCAGACCTTTGCGATGCTGCTGTTCCAGAACGGCGGAGAATACTACTCCGAGAACGGCGACCGTTCCCTGCTGGATTCCGATATTGCAGTTGCAACCTTTAAGCAATATTGCGAATATTACACCGATTATAAGCTGGATAAGGCGACCAGCGTGGAGGAGCGCTTCCGTACCGGTGAGTGCCCGATTATCATCTCGGACTATACCACTTATAACAATCTGCAGGTATCCGCACCGGATATCGAAGGGCTTTGGGACTTTACCGTAGTGCCCGGCATACTGCAGGAGGACGGCAGTATCCTGCATTCAACCGGAAGCACGGGGCTGGCCGACATCATTATGGCCAACACGGAGCATCCCCAGGAGTGCTGGGAATTCCTGAAGTGGTGGACGGATGCCCAGACACAGACCCTGTACGGACGTGAGATGGAGAGCCTGATGGGCGCCAGCGCCCGTGTGGCTACAGCCAATCTGGAAGCCCTGGCCAATCTGTCCTGGCCGATTAAGGACTACCGGGAGCTCATGGAGCAGTTTGAACAGGTGGAGGGTATCCCTCAGGTGCCCGGCGGCTATTATACCTGGCGTAATGTAAACAACGCATTCTACAGTGTGACGACGGACTCCAGCAGCACCGGGCGAACCCAGGTGGCAACCCCCAGAGAGGAACTGATGGATAAGATCATCTATGTAAATGCGGAGATCAGCTATAAGCGAGAAGAATTCGGCCTGCCTGTGGCCGAGGAAGAATAGGAGGGGAATGCACATGGCTAACGAAGCAGTAAGCGCCGGCGTTTCGCAGGAAGCGCTGGATATCGCAAAAAAGCAAGGCACCTTGCGCTATCAGATCGTAAGGAATAAGTCCTCCTATTTCATGATGGCGCCGTATTTTATACTGTTTTTCTTCTTTACTGTGCTGCCGGTGCTCATGTCCATCGCACTGAGCTTTACTTACTTTAACATGCTGGAGATGCCTACCTTTGTAGGCTGGAAGAACTATATCAAGCTCTTCCTGGAGGATGATATTTTCCTGATCTCCCTGAAGAACACCCTGATATTCGCAGTGGTTACCGGGCCTGTCAGTTACCTGCTGTGTCTGCTGTTCGCATGGATCATCAATGAGTTTAAGGGCAAGCTGAGAGCTTTCCTGACACTGATTTTTTATGCGCCGTCCATTTGCGGCAACGCATATCTGGTATGGAACCTGATCCTGACAGGCGACCGCTACGGTTACTTAAACGGTATCCTGCTGAAGCTGGATATCATCAATGAAGCAAAGCTGTGGATGCAGACGGAAAAATACATTATGCCCGTGCTGATCGTGGTACAGCTGTGGCTGTCCCTGGGTACCGGTTTCCTGTCCTTCATCGCAGGCCTGCAGACCGTGGACAAGAGCATGTACGAAGCGGCGGCGCTGGACGGCGTAAAGAACCGCTGGCAGGAGCTGTGGTATGTTACCCTGCCGGCCATGAAGCCCCAGCTGATGTTCGGTGCGGTGATGCAGATTACCCAGTCCTTTGCGGTGGCGGATATCTCCATTAATCTGGCAGGTAACCCTTCCGTCAACTACGCCGGCGCTACAGTCGTTACCCACTTGCTGGACTACGGCTCCACCCGTTTTGATATGGGTTATGCGTCTGCTATCGCTACCATCCTGTTCCTGCTGATGGTCGGCACCAATAAATTAGTACAGAAAATTTTAGGAAGGGTGGGAGAATAAGTGGCTGAGACAGTGACAATGAAAAGAAAAAGACGCTTTTTTCACAAAAAAGAAAAACAGCTGAACCGTTCCATGGCAGGAAACACCCTTTTGTTCATCCTGATGATCATCTGCGGTCTCTTCATGGTGCTGCCCCTGGTGATGATTATCAACAACGCCCTGAAGCCTCTGGATGAGCTATACCAGTATCCGCCCAAGATTTTCGTACGGAACCCTACGCTGGAGAACTTTTCGGATCTCTTCGTGCTGATGAACGACTCCTGGATACCTTTCTCCAGATACATACTCAACACCATCATTATTACCGGTCTGGGCATGGTGGGACATGTGGTGGTGGCTTCCCTGGCAGCTTATCCGCTGGCGAAGCACAGATTCCCGGGCAAAAATATCCTGTTCAGCATGGTTGTGCTGTCCATGATGTTCTCCTGGACGGTTACCCAGATCCCCCAGTATCTGATTATTTCCTGGATGGGGATCAACAACAATTATCTGGCGCTGATCCTGCCGGCATGGTCTTTCGGTATGGGTCTGTACCTGATGAAACAGTTCATGGAACAGCTTCCGGACTCCCTGATGGAGTCGGCAAGACTGGACGGCGCAAGCGAATGGCAGATCTTCTGGAAGATCGTAATGCCCAACGTAAAGCCGGCATGGCTGACGCTGGCTATCTTCCAGTTCCAGCAGATGTGGGGCAACACCGGTTCCATGTTCCTGAGAGACGAGCAGCTCAAGCCCCTGCAGTTCGCACTGCAGCAGATTACGGCGGGCGGCGTGGCAAGAGCGGGTGCGGCAGCCGCCGTTACCTTCATCATTGCGGCAGTACCGATCACCTTCTTCCTGATCTGTCAGAGCAATGTCCTGGAGACCATGACCACATCCGGTATGAAGGAGTAAGAGGAGGGAGCATATGAAAAAGAGAAATCAGATCAAAAGAGCATTAACCTCCCTGCTGGCCGGCGTGGTGCTGGTTACTTCCCTGGGAATGACCGCACAGGCGGAGGAACTGCCCTACGATACTTACAATTATGACTATCGTGAAAATGTGGTAATGACCCCGGCGGCTTACGTGCCCACGGGCAGCGTCACCGGTCAGGATCTGGGGATCGACGGCTTTCTGGAGCCCCAGGATTTGTGCGTGGCCCCCAACGGCGAGATCTATGTGGCGGATACCAAGAACAATCGTATCGTGGTGCTGAATCACAGTATGAACGAGGTGGTGAGGGTCATTGACAGCTTCACCCGGGACGGTGAAGCGGACGGCTTTAAGATGCCCCAGGGTGTCTGCGTATCCGAGAACGAGCAGCTTTACGTAGCGGATACGGACAACAAGCGTATCGTGGTGCTCACTCCCGAGGGAGAGTTTATCAAGGTCATTGACAATCCCCAGTCTGAGATTCTGGAGGAGGGCTTTGATTTTACGCCTCTGAAGGTGACTGTGGATTATGCAGACCGTGTTTATGTGATTGCCAAGAATGCTTTTGAAGGTATCCTGGTGTTTGAGAGCAACGGACAGTTTACCGGATATTTCGGAACCATCCAGGTGAAGATTACTCTCTGGGAAAAATTCTGGAGAAAGCTGGCCAGCAAGGAAGAGCGTTCCAAGCAGCAGCTTTTTATCCCTACCGAGTTTACCGGTATTGACATTGACTCCGACGGCTTTGTCTATGCTTCCAATATTGACTCCGACGGTGTGCAGGGCGTCAGAAGACTGAATCCCAAGGGCGAGGACGTCATTCAGAAAGGCGAAAATGAAAACCTGGGCGGTGATCTTCAGACAGGTGTATATGGTACCTATGCGGGCCCCAGTGAATTCATCGATGTGGTATACCGGGACAAGGGTATCTACTCTCTGCTGGACCGGAAGAGAGGGCGTATCTTTACCTACGACAGAGAGGGCAATCTGCTCTATGTGTTCGGCGGGCTGGGCAGCCAGAAAGGTACCTTCAATACGCCGGTAGCCATCGAGGCAGTGGATGATCAGATTATCGTGCTGGATGCTTACCAGGGCGCAATCTTAAGCTTCGGTGAGACGGAGTACGGTTCCCTGATCAATGACGCCATAGCGCTGCGCTTTGACGGTGATGAGGAACTGGCCATTGCCAAGTGGGAGGCTGTGCTGAGACTCGATGAGAATAACGAGCTGGCCAACACCGGTATGGGCAAGGCCTATCTGACAGCCGGTGATAATAAGGCGGCAATGCATTACCTGAAGCTGGGGATGAACCGGAAATATTATTCCATTGCCTTTAAGAGATATCGGAACGAGATCCTGAAAGAGAACCTGAGTCTGATTATGACAGTGGTGATTGTGCTGATTGTCCTGATCATTGTGTATAAGAAGTTTCTGAAACAAAAAATCAAAGCAAAATTCAGAAAAGGAGGGCTTACCTGATGAAAGAATTGTTTTCTAAGGAAAAATGGAAATATGCATTTTACACCGTGAGCCATCCGATGGATGCTTATTACGAGATCCGGCACCGGGAGAGAGGAAGCGTGGCAGTGGCTTTTGCATTGGTGATCCTGTTTTCCTTCAGCTTCTCCATCAACCGTATGGCGGCCAGCTTCATTGTCAACGATGTGGATCCGCTGACCGTAAATGCGCTGCCGGAGCTGATTGCCGTGCTGCTTCTGTACGGACTGTTCTGTGTGGGCAACTGGTCCATCACCTGTCTGATGAACGGTGAGGGAAGACTGAAGGATACGGCCATTGCCGTAGGTTACGCCATGACACCGATGATTGTCTGCTTTAATATCGGTACGATTTTCAGCCAGTTTGTGACGGAGGATGAAGGGGCCTTCTATACGATTATTATGGGACTGGGCATTGCCTATGCGGTGATTATGGCGCTGATGGGGATCATGCAGATCCATAACTACACTCTGGGCAAGACGCTGATCACCATCTTCCTGACCTTTATTGCCATGTTCATCATTATTTTCATCGCATTGCTACTGTTTGACTTGCTGAACCAGTTATATAGCTTCGTCTACAGCATTTACCAGGAACTGATATTCAGAGTGTAGGAGGACGAAGAGATGCAGACAAGTAAAAAGATATTAATCGCATTTGTAAGCATTATTGCAGCCATTGTGGTGATCCTCGCGGCACGCTGGCTGATCCGCTACTATTTCTACAACGATTACAGGGATGACCTGTCCTCCTATGACTATGAGGAGGGAACCGCCTTTGAACCGATCAGTGAGGGCAGCAGCGATGTGGCGGGCATGGTTCTGGCAGCGGAGAATGATACGCTGAAGCTGTACGCCAATACTTCCACTGCGGAGATTGCAGTGGTGGATAAGCGCAACGGCCAGATCACCTATTCCAACCCGCTGGATGCGGACGAGGATGCCATTGCCACAACGACGAATAAGAATTATCTGAAGTCCCAGCTGATTGTGGATTATTTCAATACGGTCAGAACACAGGGAACCATGGATTCTTTCAGCTATTGTGTGGACAGAGGCCAGCTGGAGGTGGAGGGGATCGAGAACGGTGTCCGTTTCCTGTATACCATCGGTGATCTGACCAGTTCCACCGGTATTGTGCCTCAGTATATCAGCGCAGAGGCCCTGGAGCGGGTGCTGAGTGCCCTGGATGACGAGGGCAGGAGCTTTGTCCAGAAGAAATATGTGGAGAGCAATGTGGCGGACGACTATTATGAACTGCTGGAATCCGCAGTCAGCGGCGCCTCCCAGATCCGTAAGCTGAATAAGTATTTTGAAGCTGCCGGATTTACGGAAGAAGAATATATCACCGAGATGGAAAACTCCGGCGTGGAGGGAGCGATCCCGATTTCCTTTGTGATTCCTCTGGAGTACCGCCTGAATGCGGATGCAGTGGATGTCTCCATTCCCATGAAAGCGGTGGAGGAAAACGGCGGCGGAACGATCTTCCGTATTCAGCTGCTGAGATACTTCGGAGCGGCAGGCACCGATGAGGAGGGTTATATGCTGGTGCCAAACGGGTCCGGCTCCCTGATTAACTTCAACAACGGCAAAGCCAGCGCGGCGCAGTATTCCGAGTATGTATACGGCATCGACCCTCTGGCTGCCGAGTATACCGTCCGGGAGAACACCGAGAATACCAAGATGGCGCTGTACGGCATCTTCCGCAACGACAGCGCAATCTTTGCAACGATCGAGGACGGCGCAGGCTTTGCCCTGCTGACTGCCTATGTATCGGGCAAAATCAATGAATATAACTTTGTATTTCCTACCTTTGTCCTGAGGGGCAATGATAAACTGGCCATGTTCGGCACCACCGGCAACGAGGCGGATATCCCCATCGTGGAGACCAACCATTATGATGCAAATATCACGGTGAAATACACGATGCTGGACAAGGAGAATGCAACCTATTCCCAGGCTGCCAATTATTACCGGGAGCGTCTGATCGCAGAGGGCAGGCTGACTGCGGATACTAATGCAAATGCAAATGCAAATGCAAATGCGGATACGGATCTGAAATTCTACTATGATATACTGGGCGGTGTGACCATGACCAAGTTCTTCCTGGGCACCCAGTACAACGGCATGTATGTGATGACGGATTTTGAAGAGGCAGCCGAGATCTATGAGGATCTGAAAGCCGGCGGCATCACCAATCAGGTCATGAATTTTCAGGGGTGGATGAACCACGGTTATCATCATGACGTGGTGGATAAGATCAAGGTGCCCATGTCCATGGGCGGTAAATCCGGTCTGGAAGAGTTAAGTCAGCTGATGGCGCAGGACGGCAGCATGTTTTACGGGGATGTGGCTTTCCAGCAGGTCAGCTATGTGAGCCGGCGCTATTCCTACAGTAATGAGACGTCACGCTACTATGGCGCAGGTTATGTGGCCGAGCTGGGACTGGTGAATCCGGCAACCCTGCGCAATACCTCCGGACTGGGCTATGAGGAGAACCATTATTTCCTGATCTCTCCCAAGTTCCTGGTGCGCTATGTGGACGCCTTTACCAGTAAGATCGGCAAATATGATATCAGCGGTATTTCGTTAAGAGATTTGGGCAACGAGCTGCACTCCGACAAGAAGAGAACCAATATTATCGACAGGGAGGCAGCGCTGGATGTGGTGCTGGCAAGCCTGGGACAGATCGAGGATACGGGCAAGAGCATCCTGATCAACAACGGCAACGACTATGCGTTCGCTTATGCGGATGACATGATCAATGTGCCGCTGACATCCAATGACTATTATATCGTGGATACCACGGTGCCTTTTTATGAGATGCTGATCCACGGCTATATCGACTATGCGGGCAGCGTGATCAACTTAAGCGATACCTATGAGAAAGCCGATATCGTGCTGAATCTGGTGGAAAACGGCGCATCGCCCCACTTTATGTTCACCTGGAACAGTTCCAGCGACATTAAGTATACAGGTCTGAACCGCTATTACTCCACCACCTACGCCAACTGGAAGGATGACGCAATAGCCATCTATACGGAAGTGAACAATGCGCTGAAGTATGTAAACGGTGCGGCGATGATCAACCATGAGGTACTTGACAATGGAGTTAAGGCTGTAACTTACAGCAACGGTGTAGTGATCTACATCAACGAAGGAACTGAGGACCAGACGGTGAACGGTATAACCGTTCCTGCCAGAAGCTATAAGGTAGGGGGTGTTGAATAATGGAAGCAGCAAGAACAAGGCAACGCAGAAAGCGCTCTCTATCCCAAAGACGGGCTATGAAAGGACTCCTGTTCATTGCGCCGTGGCTGATCGGATTCATCTGGTTCTATGCACGCAGCCTATTCATGACGGTACAGTTCTCCTTCTCGGAGCTGACGGTGAGGACCGGCGGCGGCTATGATCTGGATTTTGTGGGACTGGATAATTTCATCTATGCCTTTCGGGCCCATGCAAGCTATAAGCAGGTGCTGACCACCTCTATCGGCAATATGCTGGTGGATGTGCCGCTGATTACCTTTTTCAGCTTATTTATGGCAATGCTGCTGAACCGGAAGTTTAAGGGACGAACCCTGGTAAGAGCAATCTTTTTCCTGCCGGTGATCCTGAATTCCGAAGCCATAGTGGACGCCATGAATCTGGCGCGCACCATGATGAGCGGAGGCATCTCCAGCTCCAGCGCAGAGCTGGCGGCGTCGGCCAGCAGCGGCATGAGCATTGAGTATTATATCCAGATGTTCAGCTCGCTGGGTCTGCCGGATGTGATCATCGAATATATTTCCGGTGCGGTAACCAGAATCAGCGATATTATCAATGCCTCCGGCGTGCAGATCATCATCTTTATCGCTGCGCTGCAGTCCATACCGGGTTCCATGTACGAGGTGGCAAAGATAGAGGGCGCAACCGCCTACGAGACCTTCTGGAAGGTGACCTTCCCCATGGTAATGCCCCATATCATTACCAATATCGTCTATACGGTGGTGGACAGCTTTACCAAATCCGATGTTATCGAGCTGGCTTACGATACGGCATTTGAGACCATGAATTACGGCCTGAGTTCGGTATTCAGCCTGGTGTCCACGGTGATTACCTGTCTGATTCTGGTAATTGTCTGCGGACTCATACAAAAACGAACGTTCTACTATAATTAGGAAAGGAGAAAAAAGATGAACAAGCAGAAAGCAATACCTTCTATTGCCCGCATGAAAGCCACTGTCCAGTCCATGAAGGAAGATACGCAGTTTGCCAATGACCGTCTGCGCTGGATCAGCAACATCAAAGGCTTTATACTGGGAATATTTAGACTTGCAATTATCCTGGGTATCTGTTATGTTATCCTTGGACCGGTAATCGGTATTATCAGCAGCTCTTTTTTCTCTGATGCCGATAGCTATAATCCGATGGTATACCTGATCCCCCAGGAGCCCACGCTGCAGCGCTATAAGATTGCGATGCAGTATCTGAACTACTGGAAGACCATGGGAAGCTCCCTGCTGTATTCCCTGACCCTGATGATTCTGCAGGTGCTGGTGTGCTCCATGGTAGGATATGGCTTTGCCAGATTTAATTTTCCGTTTAAAAGCGTGCTGTTTGCCTGCGTGGTGGTTATGATTGTTATCCCCACCAACACCATCATGCTGCCGCTGTATATGACCTTTGCGCAGTTTGATGTATTTGGGATTATCAAAGCGGTTACGGGAAGCTCCGTGAATCTGCTGTCCTCGCCGGCGCCCATGTATATTTTGACGCTGTTTGGCTGCGGACTGCGTTCCGGTCTGTACATTTATATCTTTAACCAGTTTTTCCGGGGACTGCCCAAGGAAATTGAGGAAGCGGCTTTCGTGGACGGCGCAGGCACCTGGTACACCTACTTCCGGATCATGCTGGTGAATGCGCTGCCCTCCGTGGTGACGGTGGCAATCTTCTCTATGGTATGGCAGTACAATGATACCTTTTATGCAAGACTGTTCCTGATCAGTGACAATATCATTATCAGTAAGAAAATCGCTTCCATAGAGGCAAGTATCTCCAATGTGGAGAAGATCCTGGATCCCACGATTCTGGAGTTGTTTCTGGATGCGGGTATCGTGCTGATCATGATCCCCATCATCATTATCTATGTGGCGCTGCAGAAGCAGTTCATTGAAGGAGTGGAAAGAAGCGGTATCGTCGGCTGACGGCGGACGGCTTTTCCAATAGCAAGTTCAACTAAAACGATAAGGAGGATGAAAAAGTTGAAAGCAAAAAAAGTTTTAGCATTATGCGTAGCTGCAGTAATGACAATGAGTCTGGCTGCATGCGGCGGCGAGGATGCAACCAACGCAAGCGTTGAAGAGTCTACTGAAGAATCTTCTTCCGCCGTTGAAGAATCCTCATCCGAAGAAGTTTCAGAGTCTTCTGCGGCAGAGGAAACTCCCGCTGTGGAAGCAGGGCCTGCAAGCATTGACTTTGAGGACGGCCTGTGCGGATTTGTGGGCGACAACACCACAGTAATCGGCGGTACGGGAGCAGGCGCCTACAGTGTTGCGGATTACAATGGTTCCAAGGCTCTGGAGGCAGTTCCCAGCGGCAAGACCATGGCGGTCGGTTTCCAGATCGATGCGATGCTGGGCGACAAGCTGGCGGATGTAAAGACCGTTGATCTGACCATCGGCGTAAAAAGCTCCGACGGCAATTTCTATGCGTGCTCCGGTTACCTGTACGGCGTATACGCAGGCGCGAAGAACGGCAGCGCATGGTCCGTATATCTGGAGAACGCCAATCCCAAGGCGGTAACCTACACCGTACCGGATGGCAGCGCATTCACAGAGGGAGACACCTTTGTGGTATCTCTGGAGACTGACAATGCGGCAACGGAGGGCGTTGGCTATCAGACCGTATACATTGACAACCTGACCTTTAAGGATGCAAACGGCAATGTGATCGAAGCTGATTCCTCAGCAGAGTTTGTCGCAGCTTCGTCCGGTCCGGATGCAAACCTGATGGTACTGAAAGACACCGTAGAGCTGGAGGGCTTTGCATGCAGCGGCGGCGGCTGGTCCCAGGGCGGACTGAATCCTCTGACTGAGGAGCAGGCAGCTCTGATCGCAGAGAATCTGGTACCCGGTTCCGTGATCGAGATCGAGTATGCATCCGATGCACCGGTATGGCTGGTGTCCGACGGACAGACCGGCTGGCAGAGAGCGGTAGATGAGTCCACCTATGAGTCATGCGGTTATGTGGCGGCGGACGGCAGCAAGGTACAGTACACCTATGAACAGCTGGCATCCTTCTGGGGCGATGGCTTCGAGCAGAGCATGACCTTCCTGCAGGCCGAGTCTTCCGTAGATTTTGAGATCTATTCCGTAAAAATCGGTACCGACAGCGGCTTCGTAACCTTAGGCAGCGGCGTAGAGCTGGAGGGCTTTGCATGCAGCGGCAGCGGCTGGTCCCAGGGCGGACTGAATCCTCTGGATTCCGATAACCTTACGAAGATCGAAGAAAACCTGGTGCCTGGTTCCGTGATCAATATCGAGTATGCATCCGAGGCGCCGGTATGGCTGGTATCCGACGGACAGACCGGCTGGCAGAGAGCAGTGGATGAGAGCACCTATGAGTCATGCGGCGCGGTGTCAGACGGCGTAGTTCAGTATACCTACGAGCAGCTGGCGTCCTTCTGGGGCGATGGCTTCGAGCAGAGCATGACCTTCCTGCAGGCCGAGTCTT